>JALNWY010000024.1 GCA_023230665.1 Deltaproteobacteria bacterium | reverse complement strand
CTGTGGGCCATGACGAAATGGTACCGGGCCGACCGGCGGATGCACGCAAGGCTCAAAGGCATGTTGAAAGACCTCTACGCCCTGTGCGGGTGGAAGGCGAGGATCGCAGGCCCGTTTATGGGGGTTTTCGCCCGCTTCGCCATGGGCCGGGAGCAAAAGCGCCTGGAGAGCGGATGGACCTACGAGCCTCCCACCTTTTGCGAGAAGAATTCCAGGGCCATGGCGCTGGAAAGCCCGGTGCCCGTCCGTGAAAGCCCCATGCCTGTGAGGCGGCCCGTGCTCACCCCTGAAGATCGTATCCCGGCAGTTCTGAACCGCACGTGAAAGGGGTTGAAGGCCCCTCACCTTGCGCTCAGGCTCATGAACAAGCATACCACCACGGAAGCGGCGGCAGCGCTTTTCCGAAAAGTGCATCCAGACCGCTGGATTCTTCACCGGTTCCGCTGCCAGGGATGCGGCTCTTCAAGAGGGCGTGCAGGGTCCGTTCGGATCTGGACTGGCGATATGAGAATGAAATCCGCATGATCTATTCCTCGGAGTTCGATGGACACCATCTGCGCAGGCGCATCTCAGAAACCCATGAACGCTTTTCCGCTCGCATCCCGGTCCGATAACAGGCTGAAAGGTTGAGATCGAGCGGCGTAAAGCTACCTATATATCAAGAGACAAGGGCACAATAGGATTCCCCAGTCGGCACAGAGGGGAAAGGATGGTTATCTGCGCAGGGCAGGCTCGATCTCATACTCGTGGCCTCACCACGCTCATACGGATTTAAAAAAGGCAAAAAGGCGGAACAGACAGGCCGGAAACGGCCCTTCGCCTGTATAGATATGGTTTCTCGTGAGGTCATACCTCTGTTTATGCGAACGCCTCTGCCCATCCCTGCACAGAGGCTTGGATCTCCCCTGAAAGCCTTCTCCGACGTCTTTAAAGGCTGGGGAGGCGGGTCGAAGGGCTTGTCCTTCAAAGATCCATGCCATTATTACAACCGCAATGAGTGTGCACATGGAGCTGGACCGGTATGCCGGACCAAACCAAGATGACCGAGCCCCGCGAACCGCGCGCCGCGCAGAAGATCGCCGTGGGATCGGTCTCGGAGGGAGTGGTGGGGGCGGGAGCGGCAACGGTTGCAGTGATCGCGCTCACCGGTGTATTCCCGCAAATCCTCCTTTGTGTGGCAACGATTACGGCAGGATCCGCCCTCATGCTGCAGGGAGGGGCCATTGCCGGCAGATTTTCCGCGCTGATCCATGAGGCCTCTGCAAGCCGGATCGGAAGCTCGGAGCTGGGCGGCGGCATGACGGCAGAGTTCATCGGAGGCGTGGCAGGCATTGTTCTGGGCATACTCTCGCTCCTGAATATCTATCCCCTCGTTCTGCTGCCTGCCGCGGTTGTGGTGCTGGGCGGCGCCTTGATCCTGGGGAGCGGTATCGCCGCCCGGATGAACATGCTCCTTGTGGAAAGGATCGAGTCACGGAAGATCGCCCGGGAAATAGCCAGGCAGGCCATATCGGCGGCCGCCGGCGTACAGGTGCTCATCGGGGTCGGCGCCGTGACCCTGGGCATCCTGGCCCTGGCCGGCCTGAGTCCGGTGCTGCTGAGCCTGGTGGCGGTCCTTGCGGTCGGGATTTCAGATCTCCTGAGCGGGACCGCATTCGCAGGCAGGATCGTGAATATGTTTCAGTGACGAGGTCTTCGGGCACGTCCTGCTTTCTCTGTCCTTTGTCCCACGACACCGCAGCTCTTTTGCGAACGCACCTTCTTTTTTCCTCTCTTGGGGCCGGCATCCTTCAAAAAGGGGCCCTCCTATCCGTTCACGATTCTCCCGCGAAGAGCTCTTTCATGCGTATCAGGACAGAGAGATCCCCCAGGGCCGTGTACTTGTGCTCCAGAAACATCTGCTGGCTGTCTGCCCTGTTGCACAGGATATCCATCCATAGATCGAAATCGCTCCGGATGGTGAGGCCGGGCGATTCCGCAGCGCCCTTGGCCGCCCGGATCGTGCCGTTGTCTATGGCGAAACAGTACGAGTCCTCGTGCCTGCCGCTGAAGTCAAACTGTATGACCGCGCTCATGCCCTGGGCAGCCTCGGGCTTGAATGCCGCCTGCATGAGCGTCATGAACTCGCCTGGGTCCTCCGGCCTGGGCACGAGGCCCCTCTCGAAAAACTCACGCACCGTCACTCCCTCGCGGATGCAGGCTTTCCACATCAGGTCGCCCGCCTGGAGAAAGAGCCGGGGATCGTCGTGCATGTCCTGGGTGATCCTCGACAGGGTCTCCTCCGAGACCGTGCCCTGCTCCACGAGCTCACTGCCCGCCCGGCGGGTCGCATCCAGGACCTCGGCTGACTTGCGCTTCAGGGAGGGGATGGTCAGTCCCTCGGCCATGGGCCGGTAGATTTCGGCTGCAAGTATCCCGAAGCGGCCGTAGAGGAACCTGACCCAGGATGAGAGCTGGTCAAAGACCGAGTGCTCGGGAAAGCCCGCCACGGAGAGAAAGGCGACCCGGGGATGCCTGTGGCGTAACGGATGCAGGGTCTCCTTTCCCACAGAGATGAAAAAGGGCTGGAGCACGGGCAGGGTGCGCTCGATAAAGGCCTTCATATCCGCGTTGACCGTGAAATGGTACAGCGGAAAGGCATAGACGGCCAAGTCGGCCTTAAGCCACTTGGGGAAAAGCTCTGCGGTCATGTCGTCTTTGATGGCGCACACCCCGGGGGTGGCGGTCCAGCAGCACATGCATCCCCTGCATGTCCGGACCTTTTTCTCCCGCAGATCCACCACGTCCACCTCGGCCCCGGCCTCCCGCATGCCTTCTACCAGGGCGTTGAGCATGATCTTGGACTTGCTCATCCCGTCACTTCTCGGACTCCCGTTCAATGCCAGTACGTGCATGATAACCCTCCTATAACGCATGAATATATCCGGGTTCGATATTGTTAGCAAGAAAGTTCCTTTTTTCTCGTTCCCAGCCTATTTCAGACGGACAGGCCCGGGTGCACAATGGTTCTGCTTGAAAAAAAGCCCGCCAGCGCCTCAATCTATCGGCATGGCTTTCCGATAGAGGGTCTATGGTTGTACGCGCGTCCATACGTCCGAGATATAACAGTCTTTCTTGCGAGGAGAAGCGGATTTGACCGTGAACCTCTCTCATTTTTTCCCGTCCATGCTGCCGTCCCTGGCGAGCCTATTGGTCAGTGCCTCACTGATTATTCTCATCACCCGGTTCGCAGAGGGGAAGAAGGAGTTCAGGCTGCTGGCGGCCTGCTGCATGGTGAGCCTCTTCTGGAACCTGGCCCGTCTCGTGCTGTCCCTTTTCTCCGGATCGTGGACCGCTGCGCTCCTTGTCGAAATAACCCGGCCCCTGCCGGTCGTGGTCATCCCTCTTGTGCTCCACCTGGTGCACCGCTATCTGGGTGTCAGGGGGAACACCATCGCCCTGTGGATCGCATATATCCTCTCGTTTCTGATGATCGGCGTCTTCTGGATCGACGGGAACGAGGAGATCCTGACGGCCCCTTTTCTCATTGTATCGTCAACCGCAGGATCAGCGTATGTGTTCCTGCGGTTTTTCTTCCTTCCCGATCATGCCGCAGGCCGGGAAAGTGCGCTCAACAGGGGGCTCATGGCTGCAGGATCAGTCCTGTTCCTAGTGTTCCCGGGCCTGGATGCGCTAACGGACGGTGCGTGGGGTTTTGGGGGGTTTGCCTTTGTGCCGCTCGTTCTCATCTCCTCGGCCATGGCGGCCAGGCCGGGAGACGACCCAAAAACCGCGCCCACCCGGGAGAACCTGCTTCATACCTTCATCATGAGCTTTGTACTCTTTCCGCTCATCTGCGATCTGCTCTTTGTTCTGGGATCGGTTCACGATCTGCAGGTGGGCGATTTCCTGTCCTGGCGGTTCCATCACACCACGATCACCGCGGTCTCCCTCCTGGCCGCGGCCGGCTGCGCGCTGTTCTCCCTGCGCAAGGTGCCGGGCCGGGTCGATGCCCTGCTTTATGTGGTTATCTGTCTCCTGGTGTGCGTCGTCAATCTCCGGGATCTCATCATCACCGGGCTGCCCGAGGATTTCTCGCGACGGATCATCCTGATCAACGATATCTTCCTGGTGAACCTCATAGGGATCTGCGGGCACCTGGTGCTGATCGTCTGCCGGAAGGCTGAGCAGGGAAACGCTCTGCTGCCCTATGTGCCGGGGCTGCTCCTCATCCCGTTGTTGCTGTACGAGTCACGCCTGGGAGCGAGCGTCTTTCCTTACGGGATCGTTGCGCTGGTGGGACTGGGACATTTTCTCTTCATCGCCATGTTTGTGGTCATGATGTTCTGGTGCATCTTCATGCTGGTGAGCGCGTACCGGCGCGAGCAAAACCCGAGCCGGAGAAGGGGAACAGCCTTTATCGCCTCCGGAATCGTGTCCGCCGTCCTTATCCTCGCGGGCAGCATGATGACGACCATGGGGCTGAGTACCTATCCTTTTTACAATCTCGCCTTCATCTCCCTGATGCTTATGGGATACGGCCTGTTCTACAGCGACATCAGGGGCATGGGCGCCCAGGCCAGAAGACAGACCCTCTCGCAGGGCCTGAGGCTGCTCCTCTCCCTTCTCTATCTGGCGACCGCGCTGGGTGTCATACATATCCTCAAGGACTACCCGGTTTCCCATATCACCGACAGCATCATCCCCTACGGGATTCCTCCCCTGCTCTCGTTTCTGGGTGCGGGGTTCCTCTCCCTCTTCGTTCTGGGCCTGGAAAGAAACCGGCCCGAGAGCCAGCTCTTCAGCCTCATCAGCTTCTGTTACACCGCATTGAACCTGGATATCTTCCTGCAGTGCATTGTCACCGACCACACGCTTGCCCTGATCATCTCGCGGATCGACCATTTCTTCCTGGCGCTTCTGCTGCTGGGAGTGAATATCCACCTGGTCTATCTGGTCATCGGCAAAAAGGACAGGTGGTGGGTTGTCTATGCCGCATACTTCGCCGGCCTGATCATGGCCCCCCTGACCCAGACCGACCTCTATTTCGAGGGCGTTCACTCGTACTTCTTCGGGCTTTTTGCCAAGAAGGCTGCGGCATATGACATCATGAGCGCCCTGTGGGGCGCAGGTATCTGCTACAGCATCTTCCTGCTCTACAGGGCATTCAGAAATCCCTGGACAAGCCGGCGCGCGAGGGTGAGGCACACGCTCACCGCATTCATCATCATCGCCGTCCTGAGCATCACCAACAACCCGGCCATCTACGGGTACGAAATCTATCCCTTAGGTTCATTTATTTTTTTCGCGCTGTTCTTTCTTGCCTACGGGCTCTTCAAGTTCAACCTCAAAATAGCCCTTCAGTATATCCGCATCGTCCTCTTCTGGCTCGGCCTGTCGCTCGCTATGATCGTGGCTGGGTTCTCACCGGGCTTATTCCTGCATGAAGGGCAGGAAACGGCCCGTGCATTGACGGGCATCCTCCTGGTGGTCTTCTTGTTCCAGCCGGCCAAGCGCGGCTGGAACGCAGTGCTCGATCTGTTCATGACAAAGTCGGACGACATGCTCAAGGACAGCTATTACACGCTCACCGGCAAGCTGTCCCGTATCCACCACCGGGAGACGATTCATCAGATGCTCTACTCCTGGTTTTTCGAAAACATCGAGAGTTTGAGCTTTGCCTCGCTGTTTTCGCTTCCGGATCTCTCGGGCAGGCAGGTGTTCTTCGGCTGGAAAACATGGAACGCCCGGAATGACGCTGGGCTCTTCGCCGACTCCGGGCCCAAAGACGTGGAAAGCAAGAGCCTGCACATCAGGGGAGATCACCCCCTCATCAAGATATGCAGGCGCGAGCAGATGCTGTGCACCCAGGAGAGCCTGGTGCGGATGAACCCGAGCATCCATGCCTTTGACGGCAGAGAGGGCCTTCTCAAGGACAGCGAGGTGATCATCCCGGTGATATCCAAGGGAGAGCTCCTGGGGGTCATGCTTCCCGGCAGGAGAGCCGACGGTTCGCACTATTCGCACACCGAGTTCGATATCTTCCAGAACATCTCCCTGGTGCTCGGACCGCTGATCGAGAACGCAATGCTGCTCGAGGGGCTGGAGGAAAAGGTGAATCTCCGGACCAGGGAGCTGAACCGCGCCCTGGCCGAATCCGTCCGCAAGGGCCAGGAGCTCAGGGAAAACAGTGACATTATCGGCAGGCAGAACAAGATATTCCGCACCCTGCTGGAAACCAGCACCCGGATCCATCACCTGGACAACGTTGACGATCTGTTCTCCTTTATTCTCAGTCAGCTTCACACGCTGTTCTCGGACTTCCGCGGCGGCATCATCCTGGAAAACAGGAGGCGAGGCATCCTGGAGGCGATGTCGTTTCTCGGCATCAGTGAGGCCGAACAGAAGGTGATCCTGGAGCTGAGGGAGGAGATTATGACGCCCGAGTTCGGAGATACCCTCAATCATGCGTTGTTCACAAGGGAGATACCGGCCTCGGCGAGCGATGTCTGGACCGTGTTCCCCATGGAGGGCCGGGAGAGCGGAATGATAGGGTATCTGATATTCAAGGGCCAGGAGCTCGATCGCCTGACCAAGGAAATATTCGCGGTATTTCTCGGACAGCTTTCCGCCGTGACCCAGAACAAGCTCCTCATGATCCAGCTCGAGCGCATGGCGAGTACGGACGGGCTCACAGGGCTCTATAACCGCGCTTTTTTGAATCAGGAGCTGAAAAAGGTCATCGATCACGCCAGGCGGTACAAGAACATGCACTTCTCGATTATGATTGTGGACGTCAATGGGCTCAAGCGGATCAACGATACCTATGGTCATGAAAAGGGTGACGAGGCCATAGTCCGGGCCGGAAGGCTGCTCAGGTCTGTATGCAGACAGACAGATGTCGTTGCCCGGCTCGGCGGGGACGAATTCGCCATACTCATGCCTTCTACGAGCCTGAGTCAGGCCGAGATCCTCTACGGACGTATTTACCAGGCTGCGTCTACGCTCAAGATTTTCGTGTCCAGGCCCGGAGAGCAGCCCGCCGCCATTCCTGTTCGCATGAGCGTCGGCCTGGCCTGTTCCGACGATACACCCCCGGACATGGTCATGAAGAAGGCCGATGCCCTGATGTACAATGTCAAGAAACAGTACTATGCCAGCATGAAAACAGCACGCGGCTAGCGAGAAGACCAGAGGATGACGCCCGTTCCTTAGGAAGGGCTTAAGAAGATGGAATTGCTGCTGTACCAGCCCTTCAGTGGGGGTTGAGCCTTTCCTCAGTAACGCGTATTGTCCTTCTTATGGGATCGGGGCGCCGCCGGGCTTGCATACCGCGGCAATGCTTGAACATGGGGGGCGGGGTGGTGTGATGCTGGTCCACACCGCAAGCAGGCGGCCCGGATGGAATCATCGTATCCGGCGTCTGGCGGCGCGAGACTGGATGGACCGATAAGGATGAAGGTGAAAAGGTATGAAAGAACAGGGCCGTTTCTCACAAGCAGAACACGGGTATCACCCTGCATCCGGCCGACATCGCCCCTCTCGCGGGGGCAGGGGCGGTGAGAAAGCGGTGTAGGGTCACGGTACCCGAGAACGAGGTGTATCATGGATACTCCGATTCTTGCCACCATGTCGGACACCGAAATCGATCATTACGTGAGCAGTATCAGCCTTGACAATCTCTCGGAGGTCTGTCTGCAGATTCGCATATACTGCGAGCACATACAGCGTATTGCCAGAAAACGCAATGATCTGTCGCCGGAGGCGCGGATCATGATCGAGAACCTGGCAAAGCTCAGCAAGGCCATAGCAGACGTGGGTCTCATTTCGTCACTCGAAACGCCCAGGGCCTGAAGCTTTTCTTAAGGGGGAGGCGGGTAAGGAAAGGGGGTCTTCCCATCCCGGTATATCCCGGCAACATACCCTCCGCGCAGGCGCCCAATTCTCCACTTTAATGATACCGCATTTCTGCCCGGGCATTCTTCGGAAGCAGCCCTTACGATTCCCTGCTCCTTTTTTCGCCGGGCATGGTCCCCCTTCTGAGAGATCCCGGTCGCATGGCCCGCGCATCAAGTTTTCGTCAGGATGTGCCGAGGGGTGTGGCATGAAATCTCTCAGAAGAGAGCAGGAAACGAGCAGCCGGAAGACCGTAGGGGCCATGCCGCCGGCAGGGCCGGATCACGCACCCGGGCAGCCGGACACGCCGGTGACCACCGAAAAACGGCCGGTGTGTTGAGGCTCTTAAGGGCGGGCCCGTGCTGATCACCCCCCTTTCCGGAAGGATGAGCCTTCGCAATCTTCCGGTAGCGACTCTTGCCATCATCCTGATCAACTGCGTGGTGTTCTTCTTCTTTCAGTCTTCAGACCCGAAAATATACCAGGATGCCAAGGATTATTACCTTGACTCGGGTCTTGCCGCACTGGAGGTCGCGGCCTATGAGCAGTACCGGGAATTCGGGTCTGTGGTCGATCCCGATGCCGTCGGTCAGGATGTCCCTTCCACTGCACGCCTCCGGGATGAGATCTTTTCCCTCATGGTCGCCATACAGGATGATGACGAGTTCATGACCAGGCTTCAGGATGACCGCATCATCACCCCCGAGATGAATATCTATGCATCCTGGCGAGAGAAGCGCAGCAGCCTCGAGGGGCTCCTGGGATCCACCACGGTCATGCGCTACGGGTTCAGGCCCGCGGACTGGAGCGTGAAGGGCGTGTTCGGCCACATATTCCTCCATGGCGGGTTCATGCACCTGCTGGGTAATATGGTCTTTCTCTGGCTGGTGGGGTGCATTCTCGAGCTTGCATGGGGGCGCATGCTCTTCCTGTGTCTCTATATCGCGGGCGGGCTCTTCGCAGCGGCACTCTTCGGCACCGTATACCATGCAAGCAAGATCCCGCTCATCGGTGCGTCCGGCGCCATTGCCGCTTTGATGGGCGCCTATGCCGTGCTCTATGGAAACCGCAGGATCAAGGTGTTTTATTGGCTCGGGTTCTCTTTCAATTACACCCTGGTGCCCGGGCTCGTCATCCTTGCCCTGTGGATCGGGAACGAGGCCTTTCAGCTTCTGTTGGGACCTGAGAGCCGGATCGCATATCTAGCCCATATCGGTGGCTTGGGAAGCGGCGTTCTCATGGGCCTTGTCCGCCGGAAGATCCGGGGCGAGGATCCCGAGGAGGTCCTGGAGCAGGGCAAGGATCCGGGAGAAAAAGCCGTATCGCTCCTGGATGAGGCCTTGCAGCGGGTGGAGAAGCTGGACACGCAAAGAGCGCGCGTCCTTCTGCAGCAGGTGCTTCAGATCGACCCGAACAACCGGACTGCGCTCACCCAGATGTATCACCTGGACAAGATCGACCCGGGCAGCCACGAATTCCACGACAGGGCCCGCAGGCTCCTGGTGCACCTGGCCGACGACCGGCAGGCCCACCGGGAAACCCTGGCGGTGTATCAGGATTATATCCAAAAAGCCCACGGACCGAGACTCCCTTCAAGCCTGCTCTTTTCCGTCAGCTCGTATTTCGCCGCCACCGGCCATCTTGGGGAGGCGGAGCGGATCATGGGCTACCTGCTCACGAGAAAACCCGATCTCGCGAAGATGCCCGAAGGACTCCTGCACATCGCCCGGGCGTGCATGAAGGGCGGGTCGAAGGGAAAGGCCAAAAGCTATCTCCAGGTGATCTGCATGCGCTACCCCCTCTCCAGGGAGTGCCTGGTAGCCAGGCGCCTTCTGGACGATCTCGACGATTGATCAGGCGTGCTGTTCTATGCGGCGCAGGAATTTCTCCGCATAGGGCATAGGGGATGATTTCGTTGTCAGGGAATTTCCGCATGAGCTGTTTGAGGGTCTTGACAGCCTTCTCAGGACTGAGCATTTTTTTGTAGAACAACCTTACACGGCCGGGTTGAGCGCGCTCAGGAGGCGGCCGCTCGTGGCCGGGACGATCACCTCTGCGGGGAGCGGGAGCAGCAGCCCGACAATGCATGCGGCGAAAAGCCCCATGCCCGCTGCTGACAGCGCATTAAATGTGATCGTTATCGTCAAACAGGGATTTTTTCATAAAGACCAATGCATACGTTTCATTGACTCGCATGTGAGGGCCCCTATTATGAAAAGCAGGTCCCTTAAAAAAACCAGGGCCTGAAGACCTTAAAAAAAGGAGAAGATATGGACGGGAGACAGCGGTTGGATGCGCTCGAAGTGGCTCTCAGGAACGAGACGAGCGAAAGGGAATTTTATCTCGAGCATGCCGGAAGAACGAAAAACCCCCTGGGCAAGGCCATGTTTCTGGAGATCGCGGACGACGAACTCGAGCACTATCGCAGGCTCCAAGAGCTGCACGCAAGATGGGAGAGCTCGCAGCGGTGGCCCGAGAGCCTGCCGCTGGAGGTCAGGGGGACCCGTGTGGGGAGGCTCCTGGACGTTGACAGGCTGGTTTGCGAGGCAGGCGAAAGCAAGGCGGATGCCGACGATATCAGTGCCCTGGAGACAGCTGCCCGGTTCGAGGCAAAGGGGTCGGAGTTCTATGCCGGGCTCCGCGACGCAGTATCCGACCCGAGGGAAAAGGCCTTTTTCGACCTGCTTTCCCGGATTGAACGGGAGCATTACCTCTCGCTCAAGGATGCCGAGGAATACCTCAAGGACCCTGTTTCCTGGCTCAGGAGAACAGAACGCCATTCCCTCGACGGGGCATAGCTCGCTGTCCGCGCCTTTAAGAGAAACAGAAGAAGAAAAGGTCAATCATTTTGTTGACGTGACAGGTGCGCCATGGTATTCGCATGGGTGTACGATATACTGTTATGCGAGAGGGGTTCTCTTTTTTCCCTTGAAAAGGGAGGTGTGTTGCCGCAGAGATGCACATGCGTCATGGAGATACCTGCCTTTTTAAGGCCTTTCAGGGTGGACCCGCCCTCGGATAACAGGGGGGGAGGGTTTTTCGACCAATTCACCATCATTTCATGCTGAAGGGAGGTTTGTCATGAGGACTCTTGCAGTCATAAACCAGAAAGGCGGGTGCGGGAAGACGACCACGGTCATCAACCTTGCAGCGTGTCTGGCCCGGAAGAATAAAAAGGTGCTCGTCGTGGACTTGGACCCGCAGGCCCATGCAACCCTTGGGCTCGGGCTCGGACTGGGAGGGTATGAGTATACGGTCTATGATCTCCTGCTGGATTCCGGAGATAAGGAGCTGCAATTCGGAGACGTGATCATCGAGGTCTCGCGCTGTCTCGATCTGATTCCCTCTGACGTGATGCTCAGCGCCGCAGAGCCCGCCCTGCTGGGAAGGGACCACCGAGAGTACCTGCTTGCCGACGTCCTGAAGTCCGTTGAGCAGAGGTATGATTTCTGCATCATCGATTGCCCGCCCAACATCGGTATCCTGACCTTCAACGCCCTGTTCGCATGCTCGGAGGTCATCATCCCCATGGAGACCGGGCTGTTCGCCATCCACGGTCTGGCCAAGCTGATGGAGACTATCGAGATCGTCAATGCCAAGCGGAACCTCATGATAACCGTGAACGCGCTGCTGACCATGTTCGACCGCAGGACCCGGATCGCCTATGAATCCCTGCACGAGATTCAGAAACACCTTGGCGGGCAGGTGTTCACCACGGTCATCAACTTCAATGTCAGGCTCAAGGAGGCGGTGAGCCACGGCAACCCCGTGATCGACTATGCCCCGGACTCGATCGGGGCCCGGGACTACCTCGACCTTGCCGCCGAGGTCCTCAGGATGAAGGTGAAGAAAACCCTTGCCGCCAGGGATGAGGAGGACAAGGAGAAGGGGGCGCTGTTCTCCTTTTACGCCCCTCATGCAGAGCAGGTCTGCGTGGTTGCCGACTTCAACGGCTGGCAGCCCGGCAAGACCCCGCTTCAGCATGTGGACGGAAGCGGGGTCTGGCAGCGCTTTATCCCCCTCAGGAAGGGCGCCTACGAGTACAAGTTTCTGGTAGACGGCGCCTGGGTTACTGACGGCACCAACCCGAAAGTCGTCAGGAGCGAGTTTGGAGAGAACTCTCTGATCGAGATCGACTGATCATGGACGAGAAGAGCAGGTTGGGCAGGGGCCTCAAGGACGTGTCCCGGTTCTATCTCTCGGAGTCGCCGCGGGAGGAATCCCAGGAGGAACCCGGGGAAGAAGCCCGCGGAAAAGAGCCGGATCCGGCCCTGTCTTTGCCGAGGCAGCGCCGGGTCGTACGGGTCATCTGCCCGGCCTCGACCCTGATGGGGGCGTTCTTTACGGCCAATTTCTCGCTGGAGCTCGCGCGGCACCGGCAACAGGCGGCTGTCTTCGACATGTCCGGACGGGAAGGAGAGAGGGTTCAGGACATGCTCGGTGAGGTCGCTCGCCCCGCCCCGACTTCCGGGGTCCTGTGGGTGAGGCTCTACGGACTGCACGGCATCCCTGTGCACTGCTCCGGACCGGACGGCGAAGCAGAGCTTTCGGAGCGGCTCAACGGGCCCGATGACCATCAAGGGGATCGATGGACTGTCATCAATGCCCCGTTTCGCCTGGATTCGCTTGCAAAAAGCCTGGTGGATTTCGATGCGCTGCTCCTGAGCACCTTAGACGAAGCCTCCCTTCTCCAGTGCTATGCCTGTACCAAGGTTATCGAACAGCGCGATCCGCAGGCCAGGGTCTCCCTGGTACTCATGGAGCCGGCTTCCGACGAGCAGGCCCGCGGGGTATTCTCCCGTTTCTGTGCGTTCGCAAAGCAGCGGCTGGGGGTGAGTGTGGGCTATCTCGGACATGTCCTGCGCGACCAGGCCTTGGAGGATTCCCTGTCAGGGCACCGGCCCCTGGTGCTCGGGCTCGAGCCCTCGTCCGCCCGGGAGAGCCTCACGGCCGTGAGCCGGGCCTTTCTGGAGCAGCGCGGGCTGCCAGTTTTGGGAGAGGGGGGCCGTCCATGACCAGAATACTCAAGCCTGTCTCAGGCAGGGCAGTCGACTATCTCGACCAGATCTGCGCGCAGTATTTCCGGGAGGCCCGTGGGTTGCACATCGTGGAACACAACCTGGGCAACGCGTTCACGGGCAGGATAGACCTGCTGGCCACGGACCATGCCCGGGTCTTTCTCGTCACCATCGGAACGGGTGAGTTCGCGGGCTCCCTGCTCCGCTCGTTCATGGGATACCGGTGGTTCCGCGAGAACCGGGAGTTTCTCCAAAGGATCTACAGTGCCGAAGAAATCGACGTGACCCTGCCGCCGTGCCTGGTCATCCTTTCCCAGGACATCCCGGTGGGGACCGCCGCTATGTGCCGGGACATCTGCACCGTGCCGGTGAGCCTTTGCCGGTACCGGCTCTTCGGCTCCGAGGATGATCCTGACATCAGCATCGAGGGCGTGGCGGAGCCTGACAGGATTTCATTGCAGGGATCTTCCCTTGACGAGCTGAGAAAGGATCTCGGCATCGAGCACGCCGGGCTCACGGACCAGGAAATCAGAGACTTCCGGGCCGCCATGGGATTCTAAAGGCAGGGCAGGCAGATATCGGGGTTTCCTGCCGGGGGAGGCTCTTCCCGGAAAAGGGGTGGGGATCTATTATAAAAGACAGGACCTCAAGGGGAGAACCCTGCAGCCATACCTTCCCGGCGGGGTTGCAAGCTCGCTTGAGAAGAACCGGCCGGTCCGGCAGAGAGGAGGATGGTATGAAGGCGGAAGTAGACGAGACGAAATGCGGGACCATCGGGTGGTGCGTACAGATCTGTCCGGAGGTCTTCCGGTTCCATCCCGGGAGCAAGAAGGCGTATGCCATGATGCCCGAGGTGCCGCCGCACCTCCAGGCCAAGTGCATTGAGGCGGCCGAGAAGTGTCCGAAGAACGCCATTATTATCCGTTTCTGAGCAGAAGACTTCGATCATGCTTCGCGTCGCTCTTTTTAAGACCCGGGGAGAGGACTGATTTTCCTTGAGCCTGCTGCTTGGAAAGGGCCTCCAGGGTTTGCCCTGGAGTTCGTACCATTGATGGCGTGCTTCCCGCTCCAGGGACGCACCTTCACGGAAACCAAACGCCAGATTTTGCCGCGGCACTTGACTGGCTGTGCGCCTGTGGTAGAATTCCCCGCATGCATCCGGGCACGAAGTCAGGGTGAGCAATGCCGGAGGGAATCGTACGGGCATAGGGAAAGTCTTTCTTGTCACGGGGGCTGCTGGAGGCGGCAGGACAGCGCATGGATCCCGGGCCGGAGAAGGTCCCGACGGCCAACAGCTTGATAACCACAGGGGCTTCAGGTGTAATTCCGGTTCATTTTCTCACGAACGGTTCGCGGGGCGATTCAAGCAGCAGGCAGGGTCCTGCGGGGGAGATAATCTGTCATGAAGAGATTTTTGGCAGGGAGCACCGGGTTTGTTCTTGTCATCATGCTTGTCTTGAGCGCGTGCGCAGGGTCGAAGCCCGGCAGGGAAAGGGTCTTTCATTATTCCGCCCCAGTGCTCCTGCCCGGAACCGCATGGGTGATGAACACCCCGGGGTTCTGGATCGGCGCTCATCCTGATCCGGACAGGGTCATCATCCCGGACGCGGGTATTGCGGGCTTCAACGAGGCCATTCGCAATCGGACCGGGATGATCCAGGACGTGACCGCATTCCCCGATACAGTGAGGGCCTCACGGGTCGTGGGCCCCGCCCGGGGGAGTCTGCGGTTCGTCTCTGCGCGGAAATATTTTTGCGAGGACGGCTTACGGACCGGCGACGCATTCTCCCATGAGATGGAAACGCTGATGAACCTCGGAGCAGTGCCTGAGGAGATACCGGTTCGGTTCGGAATGGTGACCGGATACACCCACCAGCGTATCCTTCCCACGGACCGGGAGCTCTATTCGAGCATGAAGAGCACCGACATCGACCGGCTCCAGAACAGCGCCTACGACATCGGGACTCCCCTGGCGGTCCTGCATGCGACCGGGGACGGCACCTGGCTTTACACCATCACCCCCTTGAGCGAGGGGTGGATAAAGGCTGCGGACATAGGCTGCTGCACGCGGGAGCAGATGGTGCACTACCTGAGCGCCGAGCCCTTTGCGGTCACCACCGAGGCCAAGGTCGACCTGTTTATGGATCAGGACTTGAGGGGCCACCATTCTTTTGCCCGGATGGGATGCCGCTTCCCGTCCCGGGACGCAGGCGTTCCAGGGGTGACCGAGGTGTTGCTGCCCTTCCGGAGCGAAGACGGCGCCTGCATATTCAGGGGCGGGTTCGTCATGGCCTCCCAGGTGAGCAGGGGATATCTTCCCTATACGCCCCGGACGATCATCCTCCAGGCCTTCAAGCTGCTCCACTCGCCCTACGGATGGGGCGACATGCACGGCGAGCAGGACTGCTCACGGTTCATCCAGGTGGTCTTCTCCACTGTGGGCGTCCAGTTTCCCAGAAACTCCCTCCAGCAGGCAAAGGTCGGGAGGCTCATCGCCGGATTCACCCGGCAGACCGGCTTCGAAGAGCGGCTGGACCTCCTTTCGGATCCAACCCTCGGGGGAACGAGTATCCTGCATATGAGCGGTCACATCATGCTCTTTCTCGGCAGCGTGGACGGGGCGCCCTATGCGATCCACGACATGCGGGGATACTCGGAGCCGGTGGGTAAGGAAGAGCGATTCCGGCTGGTGAACCGGGTGGTGGTGTCGAATCTGTACCTCGGCCAAGGTACGACATCGGGCGCCTACCTCCAACGCCTGCTGACGGTGAGGGCCGTGGAAGACAGCGCCCCGGACAGACAGGTCGCCTCTCCGCGAGGCCCGGACGCCTGAGCGGGATGGAACCCTCCGACATGCGCCTTTCGCAGGCGGGCAAGCCTGTTGAGATCTCTACAGGTTTTTCAGTATGCACTGCAGGTAAAACGACTGCGAAGGTGTTGATCGGATGAAGCGTGTGCCCCTCATACTCGCTCTCCTCGTTGGGGGAGTCTTTTTCTTCAATGCCGTGTTTCTCGGGACCAGGGTCTATCAGGCCGTGGGGCTCGCCGGAGAGTCGCAGGCCTTTGAGGTGCGTTTCGATGACGCCCACAGGCGCATCCTCGTGGTGGGAGACAATATCGGCGTGGGCACCGGGGCCGGCGATCCAGGCCTCTCCATTGCCGGTCTGATCGCCCGGGACTTCCCTGCGGTGGAGATCGTCAACAGGAGCCGCAACGGCGCGGGTGTTCCCGAGGTGCTGGAACAGTTGCGCTCCGTGGAAGGGGAAGTCTTTGACGTCATCCTCATTCATGCAGGGAGCATCGACATCCTGCGGTTGAAAAGCCCAGACGAGATCAAGGAGCCCCTGTCTGGGCTGTTCCACCTGGCCCTTACGATCTCGGGCAGGGTGATCGTGATGGGCACGGGTGATCTCGGGCTCGCGCCCGCGCTCTTTGCGCCCATTAGCTGGATGTATACCGAGAGGGCAAGGGCGGCCCGGGACCTGTTCGTCCTCCTGACCCGCCAGACCGGTGTGGAGTATGTAGATCTGTTCCGGGAGCAGGACGACGATCCCGTACGCAAGGACCCGGGCCGCTTTTTCTCCCCTGACCGCCTCCATCCGGGAAGCGAGACATACTCGCTGTGGTATGGCGAGCTTATGCGGCAGAGCTCTCTTGCGGGTATACTCCGACTCCCCTGACCGCTCTTTCCTCACCTCACCGGTCCATCCGCTTCCCCGGGATGCATTTATTGACTCTCACTCTTGGGGGTCTATTATAATCACGAGGGTTCACCTGTCTTTTTTCTCTTCCAAGGGGCAGGAATACCTGCACAGGAGGGCGATATCGTCATGCTGCGATCGGCAAGCTATGATGCCGTCATTGTGGGAGCGGGGCTCAACGGCCTTGCAACAGCCCTTACCATGGCGCGGGCAGGGAGGTCGGTGCTCGTGGTGGAGGCCGCCGAGATCCCGGGCGGGTGCGTCCGCTCGGACGAGGGGACACTGCCCGGCTTTCTCCATGACACCTATGCCGCGGTCTTTCCGCTGGCCATGGGCACGCCGTTTTTCAGCAGCCTGCCTCCCCATGCCTTTCCCGTGGAGTGGATCACGCCCCCTGTGGCCCTGGCCCATCCCTTTGACGACGGCACCTGCCTGACCCTTTCTCGCTCCCTTGATACCTCGGCAGCGGACCTGGGCCGAGACGCTCAGGGCTATCACGATTATGTCGAGCCCTTTGCACGCCGCTGGAGCGCGCTGACGCAGGACATCCTCAAGCCCCTCATCCATATGCCGAAGCACCCCGGACTCTTTCTCTCATTCGGTCTCAAGGGGATCCGGAGCGTGGAGCAGACCGCCCGCAGCCTTTTCAGAACCGAGAAGGCGCAGGCGCTGTTCGCCGGGCTCGGTACCCACTCCATTCGCCCCCCGGATGCCCCGGGCACCGCCGGCTTCGCCCTGCTCATGGGGGCCTCGGCTCACTCCACCGGGTGGCCCATGCCCCGGGGCGGGGCAGAAAAAATAACAGATGCGCTCGTGACATACCTACAGTCGCTGCACGCCGAGATCAGGCTCATGTGTGAGGTGAACGACTTCCGGAGCCTGCCGTACTCCCGGGTGCTGCTTTTCGACCTCGCCCCCGGGCAGATCCTCGAGATAACCAGGGGCCGGCTTCCCCGGAGGCACCGGCTCCAGCTCAGGCGATACCGGCACGGCCCGGGCGTCTGCAAGATGGACTGGGCCCTTGACGGGCCCATCCCCTGGACTGCGCCCGGCTGCCGGGAGGCGGGCACCCTGCACCTGGGTGGAACGGCCCGCGAGATCGCCCTGGCCGAGCGCCAGGTCTGGCAGGGCGTTCATCCGGAGAGGCCCTTTGTGATCTGCAGCCAGCCCAGCCTGTTCGACCCCTCCAGGGCTCCTCAGGGCAGGCATACCGCCTGGGCGTACTGCCACGTGCCGAACGGGTCGTACCAGAACATGGGGCCTCGGATCGAACAGCAGGTGGAGCGGTTTGCCCCGGGATTCACGAAGCTGATCCTCTCCCGGAGAGTGCTCACTGCCAGGAGCCTCCAGCGACACAATCAGAGCCTGGTTGGGGGCGATATCGCGGCAGGGGCCAACAGCCTGCGGCAGCTTTTCTTCAGGCCGGACATCTCATGCAAGCCCTATGCGATCGGCTGGAACCGGTTCAGGATATGCTCGGCCTCGTCGCCGCCCGGCGCAGGGGTCCACGGCATGTGCGGGTACAACGCGGCAAGGGACGCACTCCAGGATGTATGGCGCATCAAGAAGCCGGAAAAGATGAACAAGACACAAAAATATAATCAGGAGGACGCACCAAAAATGAAAGAGATCGTATGCGGAATCTGCGGAGAAATCATCGTGGACCCGGAACAGAACTGCCCCTACTGCGGCGCGGAGCCCAATCACTTCGTTGATGGCGAGACTGTCGACCGGGCATTCTTGAGAAAGCTCTACGACCAAGGAGGTGCGACCTACTGACCCTGGACCGCCCGGTTCGGCCATTTTTGGGGAAGACTCTGACAGGATCCGCCCGGAGCAAAGCGCGGCTGTCCGGGCGCAGACAGGGTCCCAGGTTGTTTCCCGCTCACGCATGGCAGGTCTTCCCTTTTCAAAAGCAGGGCACCCGATTCCGCCTTTCCTCCATCGATTTCAGAGGGATATTGTTCACGGGCCGTGTTTCGGTTACAATGGGAGCCGGCGTGAAAGGACCTGCGGCCTGTCCGGAGAGGGAGATCTCCGGCTGCCCGCGGACAGCCGGATTCTTTTTGTGTCCGCAGCCGGGTCCTTCCCGCCCGGCAGCCATGTGAATGTCTGATCCGGGTAGCGTATTACTGCTATTACAGGAGCATGAAAGGAGGAACAGACCATGAACGTACACCTGCATCCGCTTGCGGGCAGGAAGCCCACAGCCGACATGCTCGTCGATGTGGCCGCCCTCATCGACGCATACTACTCGCACCCGGTGGATATCGTGTCACAGCCTTGGCAGCGGGTCTCGTTCGGGACCTCGGGCCACCGCGGCACGTCGCTGAAAGGCGGGTTCAACGAGGCCCACATCCTGGCCGTCACCCAGGCCATCTGCCTGTACCGCGCGCAGCAGAACATCAGCGGCCCGCTGTTCATGGGCAAGGACACCCATGCCCTCTCCGGTCCCGCGGAAAAGACCGCGCTCGAGGTCCTGGCGGCAAACGGGGTGAACGTGCTGCTCCAGGACGGCGACGGCTACACCCCCACGCCCGTGATATCCCATGCCATCCTGAGCTATAACCGCGAGCGCAGAGCAGGCTTTGCCGACGGGATCGTAGTGACGCCCTCGCACAACCCGCCGGAAGACGGCGGGTTCAAGTACAATCCGCCCGAGGGCGGGCCCGCGGACACCCACGTGACCGACTGGATCGCGAACAAGGCCAACGGGCTTCTCGCCGGCGGCAATGCCGGGGTGAAGCGCGTGTCCTACGAGCAGGCCATGCGCGCAGCCACCACCTGGAGGCACGACTATGTGCAGCCCTATGTGGACGATCTGGAGAACATCCTGGAGATGGAGGCCATCCGGGCCGCAGGCCTCTCCCTGGGGGCCGACGCCCTGGGCAGCTCAGGGATAGCCTACTGGGACAGGATCGCAGAGAAATACGGCCTGAACATCGAGGTCATGCATGCGCAGGCCGACCCCACCTTCAGCTTCATGACCCTGGACCACGACGGAAAGATCCGGATGGACTGCTCGTCGCCCTATGCCATGGCGCGCCTCATCGAACTCAAGGGCTCTTACGACCTGGCTTTCGGCAACGATCCTGACTTCGACCGCCACGGCATTGTCACGCGCGGACAAGGCCTCATGAACCCGAACCATGTGCTGAGCACGGCCATCAACTATCTCTTCTCGTCCCGGAAGGGCTGGCCGGCGGACGCGGCCATCGGCAAGACCCTGGTGAGCAGCTCCATGATCGACCGGGTGGCGCACAGTCTGGGGAAAAGGGTCGTGGAGGTGCCGGTGGGGTTCAAGTGGTTCGTGGACTGTCTCCTGACCTCGAGGTGCGCCTTCGGCGGCGAAGAGAGTGCGGGCGCGTCGTTCGTGAAAAAAGACGGCACGGTCTGGACCACGGACAAAGACGGCTTCATCATGGACCTGGTCGCAGCCGAGATCCTGGCCGTGACCGGAAAAGACCCCTCCGAGCACTACCGCGACCTGGAGGCCTGTTTCGGTTCGCCCGTGTACGAGCGGCTCGACGCCCCGGCCGGCCCCGAACAGAAGGCCCTGCTCAAGAAGCTCTCGCCCGAAATGATCAGTGCCCGTGAGCTCGCAGGGGAGAAAATCACAGCCAGGATCACCGAGGCCCCGGGCAACCAGGCTCCCCTGGGCGGCATCAAGATCATGACCGAAAACGGCTGGTTCGCTGCCCGTCCCTCGGGCACCGAGGACATCTACAAGATCTACACCGAGAGCTTCAAGGGAGAGCAGCACCTCAAACAGATCCAGAGCGAGGCCCGGGAGATCATCGGCTCGGTCTTCAGCCGGGCTGACAAATGACCGGAAAAACTGCACGATCGAGATCAGGCATTGCTCGGGGGATTCGGATTTCTCCTGCGCAATCCGGATCGCCAGGGACTATATACACTGGTTGAGCGTTGAGAAAACAGCTGGAAAATGGGGATGGATTTGTTTTATAGGTAGTCAGTTGCAGGGAGAAATGAGCATATCATGACTATCAGAGAAAAGATTCATCTCTTGTTCCTGAGGGCGGTCATACGCCTTCTTTGCATCATGCCCTACCGCTGGGCCGTGGCCTTGGGGAGATCAGCAGGCCTGCTTGCGTCGCGGATCCTCTCTTTCCATAGAAAGGTAGGCGTTCTGCAGGTCCGCGCAACCCTGGGCATCCATGATGCCGAAGGATTCATGAAAAAGGTGTTCATGAATCAGGGCGAGCTCTATATCGACGCAATAAGGACCGCCTTCATGACCGACGATGAGCTCAAGGCATATGTGGACTTTCAGGGAAGGCGGCATTTCGATCAGGCGCGCGCCGCGGGCCGCAACATCATGATCATCTCGGGCCACATGAACTGGGAGGTCCTCGGGAACACGCCCAGGATCCTCGATGAAGAGATCTGTGTCATGGCCGACTATATCAAGAGCAAGGTGGTGCAGGCCATAGTCGACGAAATCCGGTCCAGATACCGGATTGCCCTGCTGCCGCCCAAGGGCGGCATGGTGAAAAACTACATCAATAAGCTCAGGGCGGGAAATATCGTAGGCATGATCATCGATCAGAGGGGCAAGCGCGAGGACCGGCTGTTCTGCGACGTGCTCGGGCTTCCAGCGCCCACGAATCCTTCCCCTGCCTTCATCGCCCTTCAGGGCGATGCCGTCATCCTGCCCCTGTACGGCTTTAAGGAGGGAGACCGTTTTGTCTTCCGCTTTTCAGAGCCCATTGACTCGCGGGACTTCGGAGATGACCACCGGGAGATAGACAGCATCTCCGACTGCTGGAAATCGAGCGCTGTCAGGGACCTCAGCAGCGCCATGCATGCATGGGTGTCCTCCATTGTCCGGGAAAAACCCGACCAGTGGTTCTGGCTCCACTGCAGATGGGCCAGAAGGGCCGATATGAAAAAGATCGTCCACCAGGGTGCCGATTTCAGAGAATTCGTCCTTTCCCAGACACGGTAAATCGGAGACGGGTTCACATCAAGGCATTGCCTGCAGCAGTGATGAGATTCAGGGGCATCCCGGAAACCATCAAATCCGAATCATCATTCCCTGCAGGATCAACGATGCCGGAACCCGGACGCTTCGACAAGATCATCCATCGGTTGAGAAATCGTATTGAGCGCTTTGTCAATCTGATGAGACACTTCAGGCCGCTCGCTTCGCTACTTGCCATGATGAATCCACCTAAAAAGCTATCAGGCCTTGTGAGTCATCGGCGCTTTGCTCCCGTGGCCCTCATGATTACTTCGTAAGGGAGAGGGGGTCGCGTCACCCACCGCTTTTTAGGCTTGCAGTCGGATCCAGGGCTTGCTCTCAAGGCCCATATCACTGATTGGCCCCGTCCGCCTGCAGACGAGACATGACACGGTGTAAGACATTGTTATGATTTTTCTGGAATTCGTTTTCTGAAAGCGCTATCATGTAAGTATTGTTGATTATAAGATTGTAATACTATCAGACATAAACGCTCATCTGACGATAAATGAGGAATCCGTACCGGTATTCTCTCTCACCCGAGACAGGCGGGCTTTTTTACAAGTGCATTGTCGTGGAGGCGAAGGGAAAGGCGGGCAGCTGTGGCACATAGCGGAAGGCACGAAAGAATAGCCGCATTCATGTCCAGTCCCCTTCAGGTAAGTTTTCATCAGGTGGATCAACTCCTCATCCAAACCGGGAATAACCTGGGTCGCCTCTTTTGAGCTGAAGCCTCCGGCAGGAGCATGAATGGATGGTGCTAGAGGGTTCGAGGTGAAACAGGGAAACAGGAAGGTTTTTCAAACCGAGTTTTCTTAAAAAGGGGGGTTTGCATGATTCTAGCGTCACAGGAGATGATCAGATACTGGACGGGAAAAGGGGCCTGGGGGGAAAAGACGTTCATCGATTATTTCAAAGAAAATGCGGCCCAAAACCCTGATAGGGAGTGCCTGATCGATCCGCTCAATAAAGAGGCGCTGCTGGGTCTGGCCCCGGAGCGCCTTACCTACCGGAAGCTTGACAGGGCGATCGATGCCACGGCTGAGGGTCTGGTGGCCCGGGGCATACAGAAAGACGACATCATCATCGTGCAGCTGCCCAACTGCTGGGAGCTGGCCATGCTCTACCTTGCCATAGCCAGGGCAGGGGGCCTGATATCTCCCGTGCCCGTGCAGTGGCGCAGGAAAGAGCTGGATCATATTCTGCGGAAAACTGAGGCCAAGGCATTCATCACTGTCGAGGAATTCAACGCGTTTTCTCACACCGACATGGGAAGGCAGCTTCAGTCGGGTGCACCGACGCTGAAACAGATCATAACCCTGGACGAAATCAGGGAGATGTCGCAGGGACGTGTTACCGGCAGGCTGGACGATATTCCCATCGACCCCAACGATATCTTCACCCTCTGCTGGTCGTCAGGCACCGAGGCGGACCCGAAAGGGTGCCCCTTGAGCCACAACAACTGGCTCTACCAGGTAGCGCTCTGCTACCAGACTGCACCCATCAGCAAGGGCGACAATCTGATCACCGCAGGCCCCCTGGTGAACATGGCCTCCATCGGCACGGTGTTCGTGGAGTGGCTCAGATACGGCGGCAAGTTCGTACTTCACCACCCTTTCGACGGTCCCACCTTTATCATGCAGCTCATCTCTGAGGAGATCAATTACACCCTGCTCGTTCCGGCCGTGGTGAACGGCCTGCTGAAGCACCCGCTCGTGGACAAGTTCGACCTGAGCAAGGTCAATGCGATTACCATAGGCGCGGCCCCGCCCTCTCTGTGGTCTGTCCAGGAGCTGAAGAGGCGCTGGGGAATCGAGTTCGGCAATATCTGGGGCATGAACGAGGGGCCGGCAAACCTCTCGGGGCCAAGCAACATGCCCGATATGGAGATGCGTGTGGATCACTTCCCTCATCTCGGCAAGCCGGGGTCTACCTGGGGGAAAGATAGCACTTCTTTCCTGGAGCTCAAGGTGGTCGATTCCGCCAGTGGCGGGGAGCTCACCAGAGAAGGTGAGGTGGGCGAGTTGCTGTACCGGGGGCCCAATGTCATCCCTGGCTATTTCAGAAGCCCGGAGCTGAATGCCAGGGCCTTTGACAAAGACGGGTTCTTCCACACCGGCGATCTGTTCCAGATCAAGGACAAAGACTGTATCGGCTTCTTCGACCGCACCAAAGACATCATCATCAGGGGTGGCTTCAACATCAGTGCCCAGGAGGTAGAGAACGTGCTGCTCGGTCATCCCGGGATCCGGGACGTGGCCGTGGTGGCCATGGAGGACGCCATCCTGGGAGAAAAGGTATGTGCATACGTGGTACCGGGCGATGGGCAGCAGTTGACCCTCGGAGACGTTACCTCGTTCATGGAGAATCAGGGTATGGCGGTCTACAAGTTTCCTGAGCGGCTCGAAATCATCGACGCCATCCCGAGAAATCCCGTGGGCAAAGTCCTCAAGCACGTTTTGCGGGAAGACATCAGACAGAAAATGCAGGCAGCCTGATTGCATTCACGCTCTCCGGGGCGTTTTCACGTCTCGACCCGTGCCGCCGACTGATTGTCCATGGGGCAAACGCCATCAGCACTGCATATACCCGCGACCGGGCCTGTTATGGGCGCAAGCGCAGGCAGCCCTATGCGAAAAAATCAGCCGGTATGCTTTACCCTCGAGATCGAGCATCCGCGGACTGATCTGGCCAATCTTGAAAAGCTGAACCGTATCCCGTCCCTAGCTTTCCGGGAAGATGAAATAAGAGAGATGCTCCCTTTTATTTTCACATCGAGAGAAAAATAGTTCTCACAGAGCGGAACGAGATTGCCCTGCCCGGTTAAGAGGCCTCTTTTGGTATTTTTGTATGTTGTTATTATCACTCAAAATTGATCGCCGAAGTGTTGGAATTCCCCGTCCATTTTCCTGGCATGAATCTTGATCACGGTTTTTATTGGCCATTTTCTTGCCCGATAAATCATTGGGATACTGCAGGAATCACCAGGCTGATTCTGTTAAAAAGGGAGAGTGTTATGAAAGACACCTCGAAAGAACCGGGACTCGTGCTGATCCACAGCATGTCGGAAACCAAAGGGCACATCGCCATCCCTCCCATCATCCTGAAGAAGATCTATTGCATAGGGAGCCTGAAGAATGAGGAAGACGGCGTGTCCTTCATCATCAGAAACCCCTTGCGGGACGCAGTGATCACCGCTCTGGAAGGCATCTCCATCAATGGTCTGGATATTCCCCGGCGCGATGTGGTCATAAGGAGCGACGGGACCTGCATGAAGGCAGAAGATATCAGTCCCGGCCTGCCGCTGCCCTTCCCCATGGGCCGGGACCTGGTGATCCATGCGCGGCTGTCGGCCCTGAGCAGAAACAGTGAGCACACGATCGAGGTTTCCTGCCGTACCGATCTGTTCGGTCTTATCGATCTGAAGGCATCCGATTCGGTGG
>JALNWY010000023.1 GCA_023230665.1 Deltaproteobacteria bacterium | reverse complement strand
TGGGCAGCACGGCCGAGTGCTCCAAGAGGAGTTTTTTCGAGAGGTCCCGGTAAACATCTTGCAGGTCCATATCATCCTCCTTATAATAGCTTGTGAAAAATCATCGCATATCCAAGTACAAAAGCATGGATTTCTCCGGTCGGCAAGCAGATTGTATGCATGACATACAAAAAGAGCTGTTTTTTTAAGGTGCAAGGAGAACGGACATGAGAGGACTCTATAGCCGGAAAGACATCCAGAACACCTACGAGATCATCCATGAGCACATACAGACCAAGAACATCATCAAAGAGCACGCTATCAACCGGCAGGACATCCGGGAGGTGGCGCTGGGTTCGCTTGACCTATCCGGGATGAGGCAGGTGCTCGACCTGGGCTGCGGGTACGGGTTCTTCACCGAGAAGCTCCGTGGCAGGCTGGCAGACGGTGCGCACATCCTGGGCATCGACCTGGTGGACCGGGAGAACCGCGCGGTGTTTCTCAAGACCGTGGAGAATATCGGGTATCAAGGCGAGTTCATCCGCTCGCAGGCGGATATCATCAAAGGCATGGATGGATCGCGCTTCGACCTGGTCATCGCCAGCTACTCGCTCTACTTCTTCCCGCACCTCATCGCCGATATCGCCCGGGTGCTCTCACCCGGAGGCGTCTTCATCACCGTGACCCACAGCAGGCATTCCTTGAAGGAGGTGACGGAACTCGTTCCCCGGTGCATGGAGATCATGAAGCTGACGCCGCCCCAGGAGATCACGATCAACAGGCTCTTCCAGTCGTTCTGCATGGAGAACGGGGAAGAGCAGCTCACTCCCTTTTTCGGGAAGGTGGACCGGATTCTCTACAAAAACGACCTGCTCTTCTCCCTTGACCGGATCAATGAGTGCATCGACTATCTCGACAAGAAAAGGCACCTGATCTTCAAGGATGTCATGGAACGCCATCCACAAAAGATGGAGGATGTGTTATCCTCTTTTCACAAAATGATATTCGAATATGCAAAGGAGCGGGGCAGGGTCGTTCTCACCAAGGACGACGCCGTGTTCCGGTGTTTTTCCCCGCAAAGGGGTGTTTGATACGGCATGAAGAAGCAGAGGATCTACTGCCCGTACTGCGGCAATCCCGTTGTCCATCGCCATATGGAAGGAAAGATGCGGGATTTCTGCATGCAGTGCGCCAATGTGTTTTATGAAAACCCCCTGCCCGTGGCGAGCAGCATCGTGGTCAACGAGAACCGCGAGGTGCTGCTCGTCAAGCGGAAGAACGAGCCCTACCAAGGCATGTGGTGCCTTCCTATCGGGTTTGCCGAGGCGGACGAGGAGGTGAAGGACACCGCGCTGCGCGAGCTCAGGGAAGAGGCCGGCATCGAGGGGAAGGTGATGAGGCTCGTGGACGTGGACACCATAGACAACTACTTCTACGGGAGCCTCGCCATCGTGACCTACGAGGTCATGCATACGGGCGGCACGCCTACGGCCGGGGACGATGCCGCGGACGTGCGGTTTTTCCCGGTCTCAAACCTGCCGCCCCTGGCGTGGTCGTCAAACGAAAAGGCCATCAGGATCTATATCGAGTTCTACCGGGACACCTGGGCCATGGTCGACTCGTACCGGCAGCTCTTTCCCGAGATCGACGCCCTTGCCCTGGGCGGCGTGTCCCCGGGCGCCCAGGGACAGAAAAACTTCCTGTCGAACGTTCTGGTGGCCATCATCGAGAAGAACGCGGTCGAAATAACCAGGGAGTGGGTGCACGAGGTGGGGTCGAGGATTCCGGTTCTCTCCGTGCATGCCGAATATCTGAGTGAGATAAACCGCAAGGTGCTCAATGCGGTCCGGCAGGGTCTGCACGAGCACCGCGATTCCTTCGACTACTTGAGGTTCAAGGATAATGGCAGGGATCTCAGGCGGCTCGATATAGGCTTTCCGGACGTGCTCAACGCCATGGCCCTGAGCAGGAAGGGCATCTGGATGCACGTCATCCGCAAGAAGATTCTCTCCTCCCCCATGGAGATCTATATCACCCTGGAGCTCAACAACCGGATCATCTTCCTCTACGACAGGATCATCTACCACCTGTCCTCGGGATATATGGAATGAGGAGATGCCCTGTGCCCGCGGCAACGTCTTTGTCGGGGCACTTCAAGGGGCCGGCTCCGGGCTTGAAAGGCATCATCCTCCCTGCCGCATCGGGAAAGATCTTTGTCTCCGGATCATCTGGGTACCGGATAGGAGGGGAATTCGTTTCAAGTTCTTCCCGCGAATGGCCGTAAGAATAGACCAGGAAATCGAAATGCAGGAAAAGAGCGGACCCGGCGAGGCAGGGAGGTTTCCTTACCTATGAAGAGATTGTTTTCGTTTTTCATCCCCGGCGGCATCCTGTTCTGCGCGGCCCTGATCATGGTCGGTCCGGATGCCCTGCATTCCCTGGTGCCCTCGGTCGTAAGGGTGGCGCAGCCGGTCATCCTTGCCTCAGCAATATTCATCGGCTGGAGATTCAACCGGAGCTCCCTGGTGTTTTCAGTGATCATTCTGGCGCTGTGCGACCGTGTCCTGCTCACATGGGTGCAGGGCTTCCCGCTGTCGGCGGGCCCGCCGCGGATCGCGTACCAAGCCGTGGCCCTGCTGCTGCCGCTCAACCTCATGATGCTGAACCTGATGCAAGAGCGGGGCTTTCTCACTTTCCGCGGCATCGCGAGGATGACGGTCATCGCATTGCAGCCCCTGATCATTCTGTTTTTTGCCAGGTCGCATCCGGACGCGCTCATGAGCAGGCTCACCCATCCTGTGCTGCCCTTTTCCCTGCCCGAGGGCGTGCCGCTCTCTCAGCCGGCTCTTCTGGCCTTCTGCCTGGCCCTGCTGGTGACAGTGGTCAGGTATGTACAGCACCAGGGGGCAAAGGAGAGCGGGTTCTTCTGGGTGCTGGTCACCCTGCTATTGGCTCTGGGAGCTGGTTTCCCGGCGACAGACCGGGTGTTTTTCTTTGCCGCGGCCGGGCTCATACTCCTGGTGTCTCTCATCGAGGCCTCCCATTCCATGGCGTTCAAGGACGAGCTCACCGGGCTGCCTGCCCGCAGGGCATTGAAGGAGGAGCTCCTGAAGCTGGGCAACCGCTACACCCTGGCCATGCTCGATATCGATCACTTCAAGAAGTTCAACGACCGGTACGGGCATGATGTGGGCGACCAAGTACTCCGTATGGTCGCGGGCAAGCTCGCGGGGGTATCTGGCGGAGGAAGGGCCTTCCGTTACGGCGGCGAGGAGTTCACGGTGATCTTTCCGGGCAAGTACGCGGATCAGGCTCATCAGCACCTGGAGGATCTCCGGCGGGAGGTGGAATCATCCCGGTTTGTCATCCGGAGCCGTATGAGGCCCCGGAGGAAGCCCAAGCGAATACGCTCCGGCGGCAGACCGAGAAAAGAGGTGTCCGTCACGGTCAGCATCGGCGTGGCGTGCCGCGACGAGAAGAATGCCAGGCCCCAGTCCGTGCTCAAGGCTGCCGATAAAGCCCTGTACCGTGCGAAAAAACAAGGCAGGAACCGTCTGTGCGCGTGAGCATGCCCTGAGCATGGATCATCCATTTTTTAGAGTCCGACTCCAGGAGGACTTTTTTATGAAGACAGGGTCACATTTCTTTTCGATCATGCGGCTCCCAGAACCGGTGAAAAGCCGCATCCCGGGTGTGTTCTCACGATCCGGCGGATAGTCCGCCTTCCCGGGTTGCGCGGTTTCCCCTGCAGCAGGGAGCGCTCTTCTGCCTGCCTGCCGCGCAGGGTGATGCACAGGATCTCGCCTGCTGCGCCAGAAGACATGGACATGCATCATGGTGACAAGCAGGATGAGTATCGTGCCGAACATGACTAGTCTTTTTTCTCGAGGTTTTTCTTCTGCTGTATCGCGGTTCTCACCGCCTCTTTCATGTCGTTATTCTGTGGATCGATGGCGAGGAGCCCCTGCCAGAGTGTGATGGCTTTCTCGAGATTTCCTTGCCGGTATTCCTCGAAGCCCTGTCTCGTGAGAGTATGCCTGCAGAAGTCGAGCTTCGTTCCCAGATAGGCATCATCAAAGGAAAGCGTTTGTTCAAGATCCGCGAATTTCCGGTAATCAAGCTGCAGAGTATAATACAGTTCGCCCGCAGCCGCGAAATCCTCCTTTTCCAGCCTCTGGTCAGCGATTGATCGGATCCCTTCGAGACAGTGCGCAAACTCTTCCGCCAGAGCCTGGTCATGCGGCTGGGACCGGTACGACTCACCGTACAGGTTTATGGCCTTCCGGTACTCGCCAGCCTCGGCATGTATCCTCGCCTGCTCCACTGCCTGGGCTCTATCCGGAACCTGCGGAGCAGGCCCGGCCGGGGCCGGCGCTTGAACCGGGCTTTCAGGCGATGCCGGGATATCCATCACGGCACACGACTGGAGGCCGAGCAGGAACGCTGTGATACAGACAAGGAGGACAGCTTTCATGATATTATTCATGGTCAGACCAGCTTCAGCACGGACTGGGGCGCCCTGTGGACCCGGTGCTTTTCCATCTGCTCGATAAAGACCCTTACCAGGCCGGGGCGGAACTGTATGCCGGACATGCGGGTGAGCTCCTTCAGGGCCTCTTCTTTCGAAAGAGCCTTTCGATACGGCCTGTCCGACGTCATTGCGTCGAACGTGTCTCCAATGGCTATGACGGCTGCAAACAAGGGGATATCGTCTCCGGCCAGCCCGTCGGGATAGCCCTTTCCGTTGTGCCACTCGTGGTGATGACGGGTGGAGGGAATGTACCTGGCCAGCGAGGGGGCCCAGCTGAGAATCGAAGCGCCGTATTCCACGTGCGACATCATCTCCTTGTATTCGGCGGGACTGAGTTTGTTCGGCTTGAGCAGGATGGAATCGGGTGTTTTTATCTTGCCCACATCATGGAAAAGGCATGCGATCTCGAGTTCTGCGAGCTCGTCCCGGGAAAGCCCGATCTCCTTGCCGATGAGAAGCGACAGCCGGGCGACCCGTGCGGAATGCCCGTGGGTATAGGAGTCTCGTGCATCTATGGCCGCAGCCACCACCTTTACGATGGAAACATACGCATCCTCGAGATCACGCGCGTATTTGCCCAGTTTATCCCTCTGATCCGCTATCTGAGCGGACATTTCGTTGAAATTGCGCGTCAAGTTTCCCAGTTCGTCCTGGGAAAAGATCCTGAGCTGTTTTTTCGTTGTTCCGCTTTTCAATTCATCCACGCCCGCGGAGAGCTCTCTGATGGGCTTTATCAGGAAAGACGCGAGCAGCGAGCTTGCAAAAACACCTAAGAGAGCGATGATTCCGAAAATGACCAGCACCCTGTCCGTGACTTTTCTTTGCGCCTCTATGAGCACGGATCTGTTCATGCCGAGGACCACGTTGCCCAGAGCCTTATCCATGAAGACAATGGGGCACGATATCTCGAACACGGCGTCTGACGGGTCCGGAAGTTCTCTTATCGTGGTTCCGCCACCTGCTTCTCTGACGAGCCGGCCCCGGGTGATGTGCATGGTCTCGCCGATCATGGGGGTGTCGCTGTGGACAATGACCTTCATGTCCGAATCCACGATTGCGACATAGGGCATGTCGGTGTTCGACGACTTGGCCTTGAAAACAAGCGTGTCCAGGCCCAGGAGGTCCCTCGACAGGAGGCTGTAGCCTGCAGAGGCCGCGATGCTCTTGCCCACGGACTCTCCCCTCTTGATGATCTCGTTCAAGATGTAGTTGTTCATGACCTGGATGGTCATGAGGCAGAGGATGAGCGATGTGCCGGTCAGGAGGATGATGGTGAGAAAGGCGATTTTGAACCGCAGGCTTGAGCAGCGGATCTTCTCGGGCAGAAAGAGCAGCGCGCTCCGGACGAACCTGGAGATACCACGAACACACATCTCTGTACTGCGCGTAAAAAAGTTCTGTCCTTCAATCATGATTGCTGAGAGCTAAAAAAATCGTCCTTGTTGTCTTTTCTCCTGGGATAGAGTGTTCTATCGGCCGGAAGGACGCAAGCCTTTATCTCATTCTCTCCCGGCTGCCGTGTGGGTGCCGGGCAGGGCTATTTCAGGATCGTATCATCGATGCCCAGGGCACGGGCGCGTTTTATCCACAATCTTCGGGCCAGAGCCCGCATGTCTTCGACCTTGTCCGTTTCATCCATGATTTCGATGCCGATCAGGGTTTCAAACAGGTCTTCGAGCGTAACGAGACCTTTCATCGCACCGTATTCATCCACCACGATCGCGATATGCTGATGATGCCTGAGGAGGAGCTCCAGCAGAACAGACAGCGATGCTGTCTCCGGGACGGCGTGGATGTCGCGTTTCAGGGATTTCACCGTTTCACTGCCTCGTTCCTGCGCCTCTTTGAGCAGAATGTCGTCTCTGAGAACAAAGCCGGTTACATCATAGATGTCGCTCTTATAGAGCGGCAGGCGGGAGAAGGGATGCTGCGTGATGTACGCCACCGCATCTCTGATCGTCGTGTCTTCCCGAAGACCAGACACTACTGTCCTGGGCGTCATGATATCCGTCACCTTCAGGGTCCCGAAGCGGAATAGATTCAGGATGACCCGGGATTCGTTGTCGCTCAGATGACCGGTCTGTCCTCCTATCCGTGCCATGGCGAGAAACTCTGTCCGGCTGAAGAGATGGGTTGCTTTTCCGCGCGAGATGAGTCTCGTCAGTATCTCCGAGATACGCACGAGCGGGTAAAGGACCACGATCAGCGTATTCACAAAGAACGCGGTCAGCCCCGCGAGTTTGGGCCAGTAGATGGCGCCGATGGTTTTCGGGATGATTTCGGTAAGAAAGAGGATCGACAGGGTAAAGGCCGCAGAAAAAACGCCGAACCATGCGCTTCCGAACACGGCCGTTGCCTTGGCCCCGGACATGATTGCACCTATCGTGTGCGACAGCGTGTTCAGGGTCAGGATGGCGGCAAGCGACCGGTCTATGTTGTCCTGCTTCAGACGCTTGAGAAGGGCAGCCAGTTTCGGGGCCCTTTGGTTCTGGTCTTCGATGTACGAAGGCGTGATGCTCAGGAGCACTGCCTCGGCCACCGAGCAGAGAAAAGAAAAGACCATGGCCAGGAGCACATAGAAGATCAGCAGGATGATATCGCTGCTCATATCTTCTGGTAACTGTATTGGCGAATTATGTCAATACAACTGGGCAACCGGCTTCAGTGGCGCCGGTGCACTCGACCGGGCGCCCGCATGCCTGTCGTTTTCCCGCCGCCTTCCTGCCGGGAACGCCCGTTTGAGGCCGGCAGAATTTCACGTTGATCCTCAAGCACATTTCTTGGTACAGAGATTTCATGCATAAAGACGGCCTCTGCACCGCAAGGGATCACCCCATGACAGACAGCCGGGACGACTTCGCGCCGGTGTCCGGATATTTCTACCAGACCTGCGAGAAATTTTCCTCGCGACCCGCCCAGCGCTATAATGCGGCCCTCTACCACGGGGACAACAACGGCCGGTTCACCTATGCCGAGATGCTCCAGCGTGTGGAAGACATCGCTTGCGGCCTCCTGAGCATGGGGCTTAGAAGGCAGGAACGGGTGGGGCTCATGTCGCGGTCGAGCCCCTACTGGACCCAGACGGATATGGCCGTGGCAGGCTGCGCCGCCGTGAGCGTGGCCGTTTATCCCACGCTCTCTGCAGGCGAGGTGTCCCATATCCTCAGCGACTCGGGCTGCCGTTACCTGTTCATCGACACCGAAGAAAACCTGAACCGGGTTCTCGAAGGCCTGAGTGGGCTGACCGCCCTGGAGCGGATCGTGATCATGGACTTCGGCTATCGGTCGGGGGACGGGCGCACGATCGGTCTGTGGGACCTCATGGAGCAAGGCAGGGCCTGGAAAAAGAGCAGCTATGCGCTCTACGAGGAGCGCAGGCTGGGTGTCGGCCCGGACGACTGGTACACGATCCTCTACACCTCGGGCACCACGGGCAGGGGCAAGGGCGTGGTGCTCACCCACGGGTGCGTGTCGTCGCGTCTGGAAGGGGTGAGGGGTTTTTTCGCCCGCCACCGCATGGAGATCGGCGAAGACGACGTCACCCTGTGCTATCTGCCCCTGTCGCACATCTTCGAACGGGGCTCCTGCGAGCTGCTCGCTATCTGCCAGGGGGCCTGCATCGCCTATGCCGACAATCCGGCGACCCTGCTCGACGACATGCAGAGGTACAACCCCACCTGGATCAACTGCGTGCCCCGTCTCTATGAGAAGATCTATCTCGGCCTGAAGGAAAAAATGTCGGCAAGCCCGGTCAAAAAGACACTCTTCGACCTGGCCTTCCACGTGGGAAGAAAGGCGCTCGATTATCGTCGCGATCATCGGGGCTGCTACAACATGTGGCCCGGCTATGACCTCCAGGAGAGGCTGCCTCTGGGGCTCAAGCTCCAGTACCGGGTTGCGGAGAAGATCTTCTCGCAGGTCCGCGCCCTTTTTGGCAGCCGGTTCAGGTTCGCCTTTTCCGCCAGCGCGGGGATCGGGCCCGAGCTGCTCCTGTTCTACTACACCCTGGGCATCTCCGTGGTCGAGGGCTACGGGTCCACCGAGAGCGCGAGCGCCTGCATCCTCACTCCCATCACGGCATGCAAGCCGGGCTTCGTGGGCATCGAGGCCGATGATTCCTTTGCCCGGATAGCCCCTGACGGCGAGCTCGAGATATCCGGGGCAGGGGTGTTCTCGCACTATCTCAATCTTCCCGAAGACACTGGCCGGCCGTTCACTGCAGACGGCTGGTTCAGAACCGGCGATGTGGTGGAAAAAGACGACTACGGCTACTACCGAATTCTCGACCGGAAAAAGGCCATCATCTGCACCTCGGTGGGCAAGAATGTCGCCCCTGCAAAGCTGGAGAGCCTCTTCTCCCTCTCGCGCGTCATCGAACAGGTCTTTTTCATCGGCAACGAGCGCAGCTATATCGCGGCCCTCATTGTCCCGAATTATCAACACTTCATTGGCTTCTTCGAGCAGGAAAATATCCCCTATGACAAGGATTGTGTGAAATTCTCCGAGATCGGGGGCTTGAACATCTGTACAGAGGTGGGAGAGGATTTCGTGGATCACCCCGGGCTCAAAGAGGTCATTGCACACGAGGTGGCCCTGGTCAATCGGCGGCTCGAAGACTTCGAGCGAGTCCGGAAGTTCACGATTTTGCCACGGCGCTTCACCGAAGAGAACGGCCTGCTCACCCCTACCCAGAAATTCAGGAAGGCGGAAATTCTTCAGGAATATGCCGGAGTCATCGAGGCCATGTATTGAGCACAGGCATCTCCGGAACCATGAATCCTTCTTCTTGAGAGTCTCCTTCTTCGAATACTTTGAAGGCGGGAGCATATTCCGCGCAGAGGCGGTCATGTGCCCAGGATATACTCCAGCCTCCTGCTTACCCACTGGGCCTCCCGGTCGAAGCCGTAAAGGCGGTGAAAGTGAAAGATCTTCTGGTAGGTCTGTAGCCTTGTCCCCGGACGTGGCCGGAGAAGGCCGGGTCGTACCGGACAAAACTGAACACGCCCACCCCGGTGTTCAAAGATGCCTGTCCGAAGACAAAGCTCCAGCTCTCCTCTGGGTAGAGGTCCTCCCTGGTGATTACCAGCGTACAGAACGCGTCCTTGGGCATATGCTGCCTGAGATGGACAAGCGTGTCGAGAGAGAGGATCTGAAAGTTGCAGGTCACCGGGTTGATCCGGGAAGAAATCCTCCCTCCGGGAGGCCAGCCGTCTTCATCCCCTAAGATGGCGAGGCTGTTGCCGTGCCGGGATAACCCGTGTATACGCGAAGAAAAAGAAAGGATTCAAACCCATGGAAGACTATATGGTAAAGGTGATCACCGAGAGCAAGGATCTCATCGGGGTAGCGTGCATCACGACCAACCTCGTGAACGATGCGCGCGTCAGGCACGGCACCTACCCCACTGCTACGGCTGCGCTCGGCAGGGCCCTGACCGGGGCCGGGCTCATGGGCTCGCTGCTGGACCGCGATCAACGGGTCGCCCTGAAATTCCAGGGTGACGGACCCTTGAAGAAGATTGTCGTGGAAGCCGACGGTATGGGAGCGGTCCGCGGGTACGCGGGCGTACCCGCGGTGGATCTTGCCCCGAAAAACGACAAGCTCGACGTGTCGGGCGCACTGGGGCGCCAGGGGTATCTCACTGTGTCCAAGGACTTGCGGGTCAAGGATGTCTATACCGGCGTCGTGCACCTGTACTCGGGCGAGATCGCATCGGATATCGCCTACTATCTCACCGAGTCGGAGCAGATCCCCTCGGCGGTGGGTCTGGGCGTCTTTGTCGAGCCGGACACGACCGTGTCCGCGGCCGGCGGCTTCTTGGTGCAGTCGCTGCCTCCGTCGGACGAAAAGATGATCCACGCTCTCGCTCAGAGGATCGAGCACATGGAAAGCGTCACCGCACAGATCAGAGAGGGCAGGTTGCCCGAGGATATGCTCGGGGCCATCTTCGAAGGCATCCCGTACCATGTGATCGAGAGGCGGCAGCTCGCCTTCAGGTGCGCATGCAGCAGGGACCGGACCGAGCAGGCCATCATCGCGCTGGGGCCAGAGGAGATCAGGAGCATTATTGCCGAGCACGAAACCGCGGAGATCTCCTGCCAGTTCTGCGGGCAGGTTCGGAGCTTCAGCAGGGAAGAGCTTCAGCGGCTCATCGGCGAGCAACACTGATCAGCTCTCCCAAGCAGCAGCGGCCCACAGGGGCGCCTGCGGGCAAGCGCCTTTCCGCAGAGCTCGCGGAGCCGAAACAACCCCTCGGGGCCGCACGGCGGAAACGCTTGGGGCTACAGGCTGATCATGGCGATGGCGAACAGGCAGAGCACGACCCCCCTCCACTGGGACGCGCTCACCTGCTCCTTCAGGATGAGGCAGGACAGGACCACGGTAACGGCAGGGTACATGGAGGAAAGAACAGCGGCCACATCGAGCCGGGTGAACTGCCTGGCGAGCATGTAGAATGCATTGCCCCCGGCATCGAACACCCCGGCCAGAATCGCCACCGGGCTGCTCACGAGGGAAGGCACGCGCTCGCCCCGGCTAAAGATGAACCCTGCTGCGAGCACCAGGGCCGCGATCTTGGAGAAGACCAGAGGTCCGAACACCAGTCCCTGTTCTACCTGGGCCAGCAGGACGAAGAACACGCCGAATCCGGTTCCGGCAATCACCGCATACATCAGCCCCTGTCTGTCGAGAAGGGTCCGGCCCCCTTGCGGCCGCGACACAAACCAGATCCCTGCTATGGCGGACACGAACCCGGCAAGCTTCATCGCACCCGGCGCGCCTATTGCGAGGATGCCGAAGACCACGGGCAGGCACGCCCCGATCGCTGCAGCGGTGGGAGCCACGGTTGCGGCGTTTCCCCGGGAGAGCCCCTGGTAGAGATATGCGATACCCAGAGCGCCGCACAGTCCGCCGGACAATGCCCAGAATATGTCCTTCCACGCGGGCATGGGCTCGCCCATGACCAGGGCCATGAGGCCGAGAATCGCGAGCCCGGGCAGGGCCACGAGAAAGAGAACCTGAAACTGGCTTTGTGATCGCGTGGCCACACCGCCGCCAAAGTCCCCGACGCCCCACGAAACAGCGGAAGCGAGCGCGAAGACGATGCCGAGTATGCTCGATGGTATCATTCCTTATCTCCCTTTTAAGATGCAAGCGCATGGCTGATCAATGGCACGGGTCTTGGGGCGGGAAGGCCCTTCAGGTCCGGACTCAAGTCGGCACTGAATCTAGCAGAAAACCGGAGAAGTTGAAACCACCTTAAGAGCAGGACCGTCAAAGGGCGACGAAAGGGTTTTTGCTTTTTTCTTCCCTGGCATACTGATATACAAATCAGTTGATGATCCGGTGAGAGCGCCGGTTTTTTCGCCCGGTCAGGTTTTTTGATGTTTCACGACACGACCGCGCCCGTGCCCCCATGAGAACATACCGGCGGCCTGCCGGTCAGGAGGAGGTATACATGAGCAGAAAAAAGGAAGAACCCTTCGGCAAGAGGATCGCTGCGCTACGGGAGGAAAAAGGGCTCACCCTTGAGGCCCTCTCCCGGGAGACAGGCTATCCTGCCCAGGTGCTCCAGGACATGGAGGAGGGCAAGATCGCTCCCCCGGTGGCGCTGGTGCTGCAGCTGGGGCGGACCTTCAAGGTCGACATCGAAGGCCTGCAGGCGGGCCGCGAACCGGAAGCCCAGGCAAAGAAGAGGCGGGACAGGAGCCACAGAAAGCGAGTGGCCTCCTATGCGTACACCCCGCTTACCAGGCCCGGCGAGGAAAAGCACCTGCGGGCCTACCGGGTCACTATCGAGCCCGAGACCGACCATCAGGGCGTGGAGTATCACCATGAGGGCGAGGAGTTCGTGTATGTCCTCAAAGGCGGGCTCACTATTCAGGTGGGCCGGAACACCTCGACGCTGAAAAAGGGCGAGACCATCCATTTCAATTCCTCCCTTCACCACAAGCTCAGCAATCCCGGCAGGGAAAAGGTGGAGCTGCTCGTGGTGATCTATATTCCTTAAAGGAGCGGATATGGCATTTCAGCTTACAGCCGAACAGGAAATGGTCAGGCTTATGGCCAGGGATTTTGCCGGAAAAGAGCTGGGTCCCTCTGCCGCAGTCCGGGAAAGGGACGGGATTTTCCCTCTGGATATAATCCGCAAGATGGGCGAGCTGGGGCTGCTGGGGATGATGGTTCCTTCTGCATACAGCGGGTCTGATGCCGGGGCCGTGAGCTACTGCCTGGCCCTGCAGGAGATAGCCGCGGCCTGTGCCTCCACTGCGGTGAGCATGTCGGTGGCAAACCTTTCCACCGAACCGCTGCTCAAGTTCGGAGACGAGAGCCAGAAGCAGCGCTACCTGGTTCCGCTCGCATCCGGAAAGGCGCTCGGGTGTTTCGCCGTGACCGAGCCGGGCGCGGGATCCGACCCGGGTGCGCTGCTGCTCAGGGCCGAGGAGAAGGGCGACCGCTATCTCCTCAACGGCACCAAGGTGTTCATCACCCACGGCGAGTATGCCGACGTGGTCAACCTCGTGGCCCGGACAGGTCCGGACAAGGGCAACAAGGGGCTTTCCGCCTTTATCGTGGAAAAAGGCGCCCCGGGGTTTTCCGTGGGCAAAAGGGAAGACAAGATGGGCCTGAGAGCCTCCAATACCGTGGAGCTCGTCTTCGAAGACTGCCTCGTGCCTGCGGAAAACCTCGTGGGCAGGGCGGGCCAGGGCTTCAAGATCGCCATGACAGCCCTGGACAGCGGACGCATCGGAATCGCGTCACAGGCCGTGGGCATCGCCCGGGCATGCCTGAAGGAGGCCCTCGCATACGCCAAGGAACGCAGGCAGTTCGGCAGAAGCATCAGCTCCTTCCAGGCGACTCAGTGGGCGATCTCCGACATGGCGACCGGCATCGAGGCGGCCCATCTTCTCACCCTGGCCGCTGCCGATGACAAGGACCACGGGCTGCCTTTCACCCAGGCGGCGTCCATGGCCAAGCTCTTTGCCTCGGAGATGGCCAACAGGGCAGCCTATCAGGCCCTGCAGATTCATGGGGGCTACGGGTACATGAAGGAGTTCAAGATCGAGCGGCTCTACCGGGATGCGCGGGCCACGACCATCTATGAGGGGACCTCAGAGATCCAGCGGCTCGTCATTGCCCGGGAGCTCCTCAGGGGCTGATCCGCCGGACGGCAGGTGACGATGAGTGCTCCGGCGGCAAAGTACGGGGCATCTCTGGAGACCGGGCTTTTGCCGCAGGCTTAAAAAAAGGGGGAACCTCCTGTAAGGCCGACTAAAAGGGCAACTCCCTTGCCTCCCGGGGAAAGCGGGATGACTGGGACTGATAGTCCAGCAGATCGGCGGGCAGACCGATGCTCGCCACCAGGGAGATGGTGTAGTCTCTCACGGCTAAATCCCCGGCGTGATCGTCGGTATGCATGAACTCGCCCATGAAGGAGAGCGACTGAGCACCCATACTTCTCAGGTATTTCTCGATGTGCCAGCTGAGCTGGTAGCCCGCCTTTTTCTCGACAAGAGAGGTGCTGTTGTCACTGGCTTCTTTCTCCAGATAGGAGACCATGGTATCGACGGTGAGCACCCCAGGGACGATCTGCACCGTGCCGGTCAGCGAGCCCTGGTAAGTTCTCACCCGGATATCCGACTCCTCCACCAGACAGCTCCGGTAGGTGAACACGGGATTGACAGAGAGCCACTGCCCGGGATGTATGCCGCACGCGATCCTGGCCGTGTGGGTCAGGCTGTCGTAGTCGCCTGCGGGCCGTGTCCTGTCCATGAAACGCGAGATAGAGTAGCTGGGCGCCAGATCGAACGCCCCCTTTTTGTATGAGATGCTGAAATGGGTGGTCCGGACCGCGCTGTCGACCACAGAGGCAGGGTCTGCGGGTTCGTCCGCTGATCGCCGGGTACTCAGGGACTGGCTGGCAAAGAGCACGGGCCAGCCGGTGCGGGCAAGCTTGTATCCGATTCTGCCGGTCCTGGAGATTGTGACGGGCAGGATGTCGTCCTCCACACCGCTTCTGGACTGCAGTATGGAGAACGAGGCGCACGACGAGCCGAGGAGATACTGTGTATCCATGGACAGATCGTCCCGGTCGTTCAAGGCATATGGACTTGCGACCGTGTGGAAGTTCTCGCCCAGGAATGTGTATCCCAGGGCATAGGAGAACCTCTGCGTGGCGCCGGAGAGTCTGATTCTCCATGCCCTGTCGCCCATCGCCCGCTCGGTGACCGCAGGGTCGTCATACCGGCTGTAGCAGTACTCGCCTGCGAATTTGAGCAGGTTGCCGAAAATGCTTCCCTCGAGCGCGGAGCTGTACGCAGTGCCCTCCCGGTACGTTGCATCGGAGGATGCGGAAGAGGCAAACGGGCCGGCATTCCGGCTGTCCAGGTAGTGGAAAGTGAAAAGCAGGTCCCGGTCCTCGAGAATGGTCCGGGTGACCCGCCCGCCCATCAGAATCCGGTCAGCGTCCGGCTGCCCGAAGCCCTGCACAGGACCGGCCCTCGTGGTGAAGGCCTCCGCCGTGTACCCCTCCTTGTGGACCCCGAGCAGGACTCCCTTTCTTGACAGGTTTGGCGCGATAAGCTCAGACGAGCGGATATTCACGTCTCCCACCGCGGCACGGATATTCTCCTGCTCGTGCTGGAACATAAACGTCTGGAAACGAAACGAGTTGCTGTCCAATACCGGCCTTCCCTGATTCTCCAGGTGCCAGGCGCTCAGGTCCCTGTTTGCGCTCTTCATGGCGGCGGCCCCTGTATAAATCGAAGCAGGGTCCGCCATCTGATTTTGCAGGCGTTCGGAGCCCGCATGCTGCACCGTGAGCAGGGGAAGATCGTATGCGCGTGCAGGTGCCCCGGAAGGGATGCCCGCCAGGGCCCATACCCCGGAGAAAAAGGCGGCGGACAGCAGTATGAAGGGTTTTCTCATGTCATATATGCTAAAAAATCCTTGGTTGCATTGTCCGAAACAAGCCGTTGGATCCCATTCTCCATGTGCACGACAGGGTTCATGTCCTTATCGGCCGGCCGGGAAAAGAACATGAAGGAAATGTCCCCGGACAGCCCCGCTTGTTGAGCCGGGATGGGGCATGGTTATTATGTCTCCCATAGATTATCTGGTGGAAGGGCTTGTCGGCTTTTCAGGGTTCACTGGTGAACGGGAGCAGCAGGGCGGCCGGCAAGTCATGACCGGATCCGGGCTTGCTTCAGATGAGGAGCAGCCCGTGGGCGTGCTTTTCAATGGTTTCACCTGGATTCGAATCCAAGAGGAAAGCCCGAGGGCTTCTTGCGAGAAGGGAGGTATCCATGGCGGATTGCAGTACAATGAAAAAAGGTGAGATTTATACCTGCAGGAAATGCGGCTTCGAGATGCAGGTGCTCCATGAATGCGATGAGGAACTATGCTCTTCCCGCGAGTGCTCCGCAAGGGAAGGATGCACCTTTTCCTGCTGCGGCGAGGATCTTGTGAAAAAAGAATAGAGACGGCATCAAGAGACTCCGGAAGGCCTTGAAGGGGTATTCCCATCCCATGTCCATTGCAAGACGTGCTCGCACAGAGGGGAAATGGATTGACCGCAACCGAGCCAAGAGAGGTCATCGATTTCCTGGATCTGGGAATACTCTGTCTGGATCGCGATGCCTGAATCCCTCTTCTTAGAACTCGCTTCTTTGAAGGACCTCGGAAGGGTCAAAAGGTTTGTCTCTCAAAATTCATGCCGTTCTATTTCTGGGTCAATTACGCTGATTCCTGATGGAATCGACTCATTGTTTCACCGGGTGAGCTTCGGGGTTTTAAGATTGTTTAACACGGCTGAGCAGGCTTTCCGTGCTATAGAGACGGCAGAGCGCGCATCACGAGAAAGGAACCGGCTCACATGCAGTATACGGTCTTCGACACCCCGATCCTCAAGTCGGTCTTTCGTATGATCTCTCTCGCCTTTCTGAAGGCATGCGGATGGAAGGTCGAGGGCAGGGCGCCCGAAACCCCGAAAAACGTGGTCATAGCCGCCTTTCATACCTCCAACTGGGACTTCCCCATCGGGCTGTCCATTGCCTTTGTCCTGGGCGTCAAGGTCTACTGGATCGGGAAAGACGCCCTGTTTAGACCTCCATTCGGCCCGCTCATGCGCTGGCTGGGCGGCATACCGGTCAACCGCAGGGGGCCGCATGACACGGTCTCGCGCACCATCCAGGTTTTTTCCAGGCACGAGCGCCTGAACATCGCTATCACACCCGAAGGCACCCGGAGGAAGACCCCCTACTGGAAGACCGGATTCTACCATATAGCATACGGGGCCCGGGTCCCGATCGTGCTGGGGTTCCTCGACTATCGGCGCAAGGCGGGCGGCGTTGGACCCACAGTGGTTCCGACCGGCGATATCGAGGCGGACATGGAGAAGATCCGCAGCTTCTACGCAAGAGTAGTTGCCAGATATCCTGAAAACGCCTGCCTTCCCGCACTGAAACCCGGTGAAACCCGTGGGACGGGAGCCGGACCTTTACCCTGAATGGGGCGAATTTTCGCTCGTCTTTTCGGAAACAGATAGCAACTGAGAACGTCCTGACGTATCCTCTGTGATGACGACAATGACGACCGACGACGATCCATGAAGCTGTTCTGGAAGAGGAGCCCGAGTTCTTCCTGCCCATGGGAAACCCGAGCCTGATCCGGCTCGATGGGTTTTCTCTGCCGACCTGGTATTCTCCCCTGTGGAGGAGGAGATATCCGGGATTCTGGTGCTCGACCCGGTGCGGTTGTTCACCCTCAACAGAGGCTTTGCCGGGATATTCACCGAGGCGCGGCAGCAAGACGGCTTATGACCCGGAATGATCCGCCGCATGAGGATGGAATCGATGCATGGATAATCCGGTGCCGGGTCTTTTGCCAAAGGCCCGGCACCCCTCTGGCTCCAGGCCACGCCTGCCCCATCCCCTTGGTGCAGGAAGACTTGAGCCTGTGAGGATGTGCTCTATTATTAGACTATAACAAAAAATAACCGGCGAGAGGCCCGATTCCTGCTCCTCATGTGATGCCCTTGCCTGCTGAACAGATATCTTGCCGGATAACAGAGTGTCCATCACCTTGGGCTCGATAGCGGGGTCATACCCCTGCTCACGGTATGTAATGCCGGCTGGTAAGGAGAATCGGTCCGCTTTCCGGGAATCGCTTCGTTGCCACGGCAACGGAGCATGGTTGAGGAGGTCGGATTTCATGGGCGCTCGATTCCTGCACGCTCTTCCCTGGAGAGAAAACCGCGCGGCCAGCTTTTTCCCCAAGTCTTTCCACAACCCTACCCCGAATGTTCTGCCCGTGTCGATCACGGAGTTTCATACCTGAAGGAATGGTGTGGCGTCAGGTGATGCAAGGTGACCATTCCAGATTCCTTGAAGGAAAGGAGGATTCTATGGAGAATCGATTTTGGAGAAAGGTTGTTCTGTTTGGCATTATGATCGCCGTATCGATCATGCTTGCGGCCTGCGGCGATGATGACGATGACGATACGCCTGCTGCCCCGGCTTCGAGCGACCAGCCTGCAGAAGGAGACAACGGCGGGGGGCCCTCGGATGGAAGCGAGCCTGAAGCCTTGGCCGGGATGCTGGGTTCTTACGACTTCGCCATGACCATCCAGGGACGTGATCCGTATCTCACGCTCGTCCAGACTATCGGCGAGAGCGAAAGGAGCCTGGTGGTAACCAACCGGGGAGGAGGGAGCTTCACGGGCACGTATGATCCCGAGGCAGGCGAGCTTGTCTTCAACGGAGGCTCCACCTTTATTCTCACCACCACCAACTACTGGGGAGACGGCACCCTTGAGAGCTTTCCCATCCTCGTAGAGGAAGACATCGTATTTCAGGAGGATTCACCCGGGGACCAGGACAATTTCCCTGTGAAAGGCTCGTTTTCGCTCCGCTACGTGGTGAACACCGTGGTGGTAGACTTTGTCAGCGAGGACGAGATCCCGGGGGTGAGTATGAGGAGGAATGACGAAGATCCGGTCTTTTATCCCTTTTATGAGCTGGACGATCTCCTGGATGAGAACGTGGAGGTGTGGCGGCAAAAGGCAAGCCTGACGTACCATGTCTTGGAGTTCCTGGCGGAACAGGTTATCCTGGTTGCCAGGACCGGTGATGTCATTGTTGGGCAGGCGGCAGGGCTCGAAGAAATCGGAAGCGTCACCTTTACGTGCAGTGCCTTTCCACCGGATGCCGCCACTGATTCCTTCCGGACACTGACCTGGATAGACGCGGACGAGAGCGGAGGAATCAACCCGGGTGATGCGTTCAGGTGGGACTTCGTCTCGTGCTGGAACAACGATGCAGGGACCCTTATCGATGATATGATGCATGGGCAGATGAGCTTGCAGGGATATGTTCAGGACGTGCAGCAGAGAGACGGCATAGATGTTTTTACCCGGTTCGGCTTTGAGCCCGAGGTGCAGACCACTGTGGCCGGCGTTGTCTACACTGATGTCGTCCAGACCGAGATCGAGGAGGAAACACCGGGCACCCTCTCCATGGACCCGAAGAGGACCTATGTCATCAACGGGGGATACAACATTCTGTTCTCCGAGCCGGCTGCCGTGGAGTAGGAAACCCTCCAGGCAAAGGCCCCCTCCATCAGAAGCGGAACCGCATGGGCTGCCGGGACCTCAAGGCCCGGCAGCCTTTTTGTTTCCCTTTTGCACGGCCCGTTTCAAGCAGGCCGTTTTTTGTCTCTGTTTAAGCGACCCTGCCGGAATCGTGCCTCTCCCAAGGCCGGGCATCCAGGGAGATCTCTTGGAATATGTCTTTCCGACCCGGTAGATTTTTCCCGCACACAGGTGTATTATCCAAAGATTACCCGCAAAGGCCGCAGAGGCGATCCGGTCGTCTCCGGCCATAAAAAGGGGACGGGTTGCATGATATCGACAAGGAGACTGATCACCGGGCTTACGTTGCGGCTCGAGCTCTACATCAACCTCATCGTGCTCCCTCTGGCCGTGTATTACGGCACCATCGCCGGGAAGTACGAGGGGAAGAAACTCGTCTATCTCATCGTCTCAGCCTTTATTTCCGGCCTGCTCGCCACCCTGTTCGGCGCCTCGGTGAGGATCTGGAAGCTGTCCCGCATCCTGGGCGCACTGGAGAAGCCCGGGGAAGACTATGCTGCGGTCAAGCTCAGACTCCTGTCATACCCCCGCACCGAGAGCACGGTCATCATCTTGAGATGGGTATTCGGGCTCTTGTGCTGTTACCTCATCCTGAGGTCGTTCACCCCGCTGAGCTGGCTTGAGACGCTGCCGGCCTTTTTCGTGCTCATCCTGTGCATTCCCATCAACGGAGTCATATCCTACACCACCACCGAGCACCTCCTGGCGCCCGTGCTCATGGACGAGCGGATCAGGGGGATCTATCTTCCTCCGCACATGTACAAACCCTTCAGCGTCCCCTTGAGGACCGTATTCATCGTGGTCTCCGTGCTCATCATCCCGCTGGTCACCCTGGGACACTTTCTCTTTGTCTCGCACCTGCTGTCCATGCATTTCACCGACCTCTACTCCCACGTGTTCATCATCCTCTCCCTCTCCCTGGCAGCCATCTTTGTCACGGTCTACGAGTCGAACGCCGGGATCCGGTCCGGGCTCATGATGACGGTCAGGAACCTGGCCGAGCTCGAGAAGGGGAACCTGAACGTGGAGCCCATACCCCTGCTCACCAAGGGCGAGATCGGGGTCATCAGCCAATATGTCAATATCCTCGCCTTCTCCCTGCGCAACTCCGAAGAGATGTTCTCCAAGGCCTTTCGCTCCTCGCCAGTGGGCATTGTCATCTGGAAGATCGACGGGGGCTACTTTCTCAACGTGAACGAGAGCTTCACCAAGATATCCGGTTATACCCGGTCCGACGTGGTGAACAGCACCATCGGTGACGTGGGACTGTTCAGCAGCAGGGACGACTACGACCGGATGATCAACGTCCTGGTAGGGCAGGGCAAGGTAAGAGGCTTCGATACGGAGCTGTGTACCCGCTCAGGCGAGATCCGGGCGGTCGCCATCTCCGCAGAGGTGATCATGCTCTGGGAGGAGCCGTGCATGATCGCGACCATTGAAGACGTCACGGAGAAGAAGATCCTGGAGCGCGAGATCCTGAGCATCGGCGAGAGGGAGCGGCAGAAGATCGGACAGGACCTCCACGACGACCTGGGGCCGCACCTCATCGGGATCGAAGTGATGAGCGAGCTTCTGAAGAAAAAGCTCGAACAGCGGATCGTTCCTTCGGCAGACGAGGTGGAAAAGATCCGCTTTCTGATCGAGAAGGCCATCGAGAAGACGAGACGGCTCTCGCGCGGGCTCTGCCCCGTGTTTCTGGCCGATCACGGACTCGAGTCGCTTCTGCAGGAGATGGCCTCGAACATCCGGGAGGTCCACGGCATCGCCTGCGTCTTCCGGTACGATCGCTCGATCCTGGTGGATGATATCTCGGTGTGCACGCACCTCTACTCCATCGTGCACGAGGCGATTCACAACGCCATCAGGCACGGCCGCGGAGACCGGATCGAGATCGAACTGCGCTATGACGGCTGCACGGTCACGCTCACCATCACGGACAACGGAAGCGGCATGAGCAGCATGGAGCAGTCCCAGGGCATGGGGCTCAAGATCATGAATTTCCGGGCCGCCATGATCGGGGCAGAGCTGAAGATCGACAGCGCCCCAGGCAGAGGGACCCGGGTGACGCTGTCGTTCCGGCACGATGACCGCTGCGGCGAGGGTCGGCTGCAAAAGGCGGGGGATATATCATGAATGATACGGGCAAGATAAGGATACTGATCGTAGAGGACCATGAGATTTTCCGTTTGGGCATCAGGGAGCTCATCAATCACGAACCCGACCTGTGCGTGTGCGGGGAGGCGGATGATGTAGCAACAGCCCGCAGGCTCTTGAGCGAGACCGGCCCCGACATGGCCATTATCGACATCACGCTCAGGAACAGCAACGGCCTCGATCTCATCCGGGAGGTGAATGCCTCGGGCAAAGACGTGCTGGTCCTCGTGCTCTCCATGCACGACGAGCTCCTCTATGCCGAACGCTCGCTGCAGGCAGGGGCGAGTGGGTACATCATGAAGCAGGAGACCTCGCGGTCCATTGTCAAGGCAATCCGGCACATCCTTGAAGGTGGCATCTACGTGAGCCCCAATATCATGGAAAACCTCCTGAGCCGGGTGAGGGCAGGGCAGGACCCCCTGGCGAAATCACCGCTTAAGAGTCTCTCGGAACGGGAGTTCACGGTCCTCAGGATGATCGGCGAGGGCAAGGCCACGGGCGATATCGCCGAGATCATGTGCCTGAGCGTGCGCACCATCAGCACCTACCGGGAAAGGATCAAGGAAAAGCTGGGGCTGAAGAACGCTGCCGAGCTGGTCCGCTATGCGGTGCACTGGGTGGAGGAAAACTAAAACCCCCTGTAGCAGGTGCTCCTACGCGGCGCTGCATGCTGCTGGTACGCAAGAATCCGCTTCCCCCCGATTGCATGAACGCCTGCGGTCGCTTATTCTATTATTCCTGTATACTTCTGTCAAAAGGAGACTGTTGCCATGGCTGGTGGATATGCCGGGAAATTTCTCCGGGTAAACCTGACTGAAGGTTCGTGGAGCGATTTCACCCTCGACCACGATACCCTCAAGCGGTTCATCGGCGGGAGCTGTCTTGCGGCAAAGCTCTTCCTCGACCAATACCCTCTGGACGCCGATCCCCTCTCACCGGAAAATCCCCTGATGATCATGACCGGTCCTATGGTGGGGAGCGGCTTCCCCGGCACCTCGCGCTTTTCCGTCTGCGCCAGGTCCCCCCAGACCGGCATCTGGGCCGAGTCTGCTTGCGGGGGCACCTTCGGCCCTGAGCTCAAACGTACGGGATACGACGGGGTGGTCATCGAGGGAAGGTCGCAGGATCCCGTCACCCTGACCATCCACGACTCCGGGGTGCGGATTTCCGATGCCTCGTCCCTGTGGGGCAGAGACATCTACGAGGCCACGGATACGCTCAAGGCAGGGGACAAGTCCGCCAAGGTGCTGGCCATCGGCCCTGCGGGTGAAAACCTGGCACGGATCGCGGCCATCGGCAACGACAAGGGGCATTTCAGCGGCAGGGCAGGCCTGGGAGCGCTCATGGGCTCCAAGAACCTCAAGGCCGTGGTAGTGAGGGGAACGTCCGCAAAGGCCGCCAAGGCTGATGACGCAGGATTCAAGGCAGCCATGAAGACCGCAATGCAGGAGATCAAGGATTCCGCCCTGGCAGAGGGGCTCCACATGATGGGCTCTGACGCCAATATGGACCTGGGCATGGTCACCGGCGACGTGCCGGTGAAAAACTGGACTTCGGGGGGTGAGTTCGACCTGGCGTCGAACCTGAGCGGACCCACCATGCGCGAGAAGTATCTCACCAAGGCCCACGCATGCACGAACTGCCCCATTGCCTGCAAACGGGTGGTCAAGGTGGATGACGGGCCGTTCGCCACCGCAGAGGGCCCGGGTCCTGAATACGAGACCTGCGCAGTATTCGGCACCATGATGATGAACCCGGATCTCACGGCCGTGATCAAGGCAAACGAGCTCTGCAACCGCTACGGCATGGACACCATCAGCTGCGGCTCTGCCGTGGCGCTCGCTATGGAACTCTATGAAAAGGGCGAGATCACGAAAGACCGGCTGGGCGGGCTCGATCTCTCCTGGGGAAATATGGACGCCGTGCTCGAGCTGGTCAGGCAGACAGCATACCGCGAGGGGTTCGGCGACATCCTGGCGGACGGCGCGGTCCATGCGGCCCGCAGGCTCGGCGGGAGCGCCATGGACGCCGTGGTGCACGTCAAGGGGCTCGAAGCTCCCATGCACGACCCGCGCGGCTTCCACGGCATGGGGCTCGCCTACATGATGTCAAACCGAGGCGCGTGCCATCTCCAGCACTTCGTGCTGGCCACCGAGCAGGGCATGGCCTCCTGGCCCCAGCTCTTTGACATGAAGGACGACTACGAGGGGACCACGAGCGTGGGCAAGGCCTGGCTGGTGTACAATTCCGAGAACTACGGGATCCTCGCCAACTCACTGTCCATCTGCCACTATGTCGCCTACTCCATCCGGCCCGAGACCCTGCGCGATGCCTTCAATGCGATCACGGGTTTCGGGTTCGACTTTGCCGAGCTCCTCTCCACGGGCATGCGCGACTGGACCCTGAAAAGGGGCTTCAACAACCTGCTGGGCATCTCAAAAAAGGACGATATTCTGCCCAAGCGCATCATGACGGCCCTGGAGGAAGGAGGGGCCGCCGGATCAGTGCCGGATACGGACCTGCTTCTGAAAGAGTACTATGCATTGCGCGGACTTGACGAACGGGGGTTCCCGAAAGAGGACGTGCTTGTTCGGCTTGGGCTCAACGAATTGAAAGAGCGGCTGTATTGATAAAAAACCATTACAGGAGGTTCGAAGATGCCGATAAAAGCCATGACACAGGAGTGGATGGATGCCTACAAGGCAGCCATCCAGGCAGACCCGGAGTACAAGAGCATTGCCAAGGACTGGGAGGGCAGCGTCTCGCTGGTGGTCAATCCCGACCCCGCCAGGAACGTGCCTGAACCCATCTACCTCTTCATGGACTACTGGCACGGCGATGTGGGCGACTTTGTCGTGTGCGACAAGGAAAAGGCCGAGAGCGCCAAGTTCGTCATGACCGGAGATTATGCCCGCTGGAAGCAGGTTGCCTACAAGGAGCTCGATGCCACCAAGGCGCTTCTGCAGGGCAAACTCAAGATGAAGGGCGACCTGCCCTATGTGGTGAGGAACATCAAGACCGTCAACAAGGTCATCGATCTTCTGGGCAAGGTGGACACGCTCTGGCCCGATGATGATCACCAGTAGGGAAGGCCCTGTTTTCCACCCATGCCTGCCCGGCATGGAAGATGCCGGCAGGGGATCTCCTATTGGGAATGTATCTGTCCGGCCCCTCCTGCACGAGCGGACCTATGCGTGAAGCCCCCTTTGCGTGCGCTGCAGAGGATAGAGGAGGATAAAGTAAGGATAAAGAAGGTGTGGCCTCATTCCCGTTGAAAGCGTTCAGGTTTGAAGCCGGGTCCAAGGGCTTGTCCGGGAGGGGGTCGTACCATTGATCAGGAAAAGGAGTGCAGTATGGCATATGATTCTGATTTGTCATTCAATTATTTCGGGCCCACCAAGATCGTCTTCGGGGTCAATGCCGTCAGGGACGTGGATATCGAGATGGGGTCCCTCGGCGGGACCAGGGCGGTGGTGGTGACGGATCAGGGCATCATCAAGGCGGGTCTCGTGGACGGCATCACGGCCTCCTTGGGCCGCAGGTGCGCAGGCGTGTTCAGTGACGTGCCCCAGGACACCGGTGTGGAGGTGGTGAATGCAGGCGCCGAGTTCGCCCGGGAGAACGGTGCGGACATCGTGGTAAGCGTGGGCGGCGGCAGTGTCATTGATACGGCCAAGGGCATGTGCATCCTCATGACCGAAGGCGGGACCTTACGGGACTTCAACGGAGTCCAGCTCCTGAGCAGGCCGCAGACGCCGCACATGGTCATACCCACCACTGCGGGCACAGGAAGCGAGGTCACCAATGTGGCAGTGATCATGGACAAGGAGATGGGCCAGAAAAG
>JALNWY010000022.1 GCA_023230665.1 Deltaproteobacteria bacterium | reverse complement strand
TGGCACGTCGCCGGGGAGGATGTCACTCATTCCACGTATTGCTTTCACTTCCACAATCTTCCTCCGAAATAAACCATTGGTAGCTCATTGTGCCGGTATCTGTCAATCAGGCTTCGCTTTCGGCTGCGCGCCGGGGCAGCTAAGGCCCGGGATCCCGGGCCTTAGCGGGATGACTTTACCTCAGGCGCCTCAGATCGCCTGCACCGGCTTACCGGCTGTATTTTTTTAAAGTTCCCGGCCATGAAAAACCCTGTTTCGCCCGGCGGGAAGGAAGAACGGAAAGGTTTTTTCCCGGACAGACAAAAGCGCGTCCGGCCTCAAGCCGTTTTCGCTGCCCTTTGAGACGAAAGAGCAGCGGAACAGCGCCAGGACCTCCCAAGGCGTGCGGGCCCGTCCCTCTGCGCCCGGCTGAGAGGCCGGAAGGGGCGGGAACCTGCCAGGTCTGCTCAGGGAGAGGCTAGAGCCCCCGCAGCCACTCCGGACGGAGCATCCCGGACCTGCCCCCCTCGAGAGCCCGGTCGATGATCTCCAGGATCCCATCCTTGTCTTGAGGAAGGCGTCCGTTCAGGGGAAGATGGTTGGATGCGTGCTCGGTCCCGAATTTGCAGTCTGACACGTCGAGGTCTTCCACGAACCACCGGAGCTCCTGGAGCGACTGCATCCGGTCGATCAGCTTGAAATTGCCCCCCATGAGCTTCTTCTCGTAGATTTCCTCGTACTGCCCGAGCATGAGGGTGAGACAGGCCAGAAACTGGGGATCTATGGCATTGGCTACGCGGGCGGAGTCCTTGGCATGGTCGAAGCTTCCCTCCACGCCTCCCAGCCCTAAGATGATGAAGGTGGACATGCGCAGGCCCGCATCGATGGCCTTTGTGCTCCCTTCGATGATCTCGTCTGCCGTGGCGCCCTTGCAGATTTTTTTCAGCAGGGCGTCGTTGCCCGTCTCAATGCCGAGATACAGGACATCGAGTTTGCGTTTCCTCAGCTCCTTGAGCTCTTCGATGTCCTTCTCCATGAGGTTGGTGGGGCCGGCATAGGTGCTGATTCGCTCCAGGCGGGGAAACTTCTTGTTGATGAGATCCAGCACCTTGATGAGAAAACCGGTTTCCACTCCCAAGGGGTCGCCGTCGGCGAGAAAAACCTTCCGGGTGTCGGGCATCATCCAGGACATCTCGATGATGTCCTTTTCGATCTCTTCCCAGGGCCGCACCTTGAATCGCTTGCCCTTGTACATCCCGCAGAACAGGCATTTGTTCCACGAACAACCGAGTGTGATCTGGAATATCAGCGACCGCCCCTCGGACGGCGGCCTATACAGCGGCATATCGTAATTCACGGGTCCCTCCCAGAGTCAATCCGGACAGTGACTCTGCTATATTATATGCATGGTCTCCGATCTTCTCGAAGCTGGTCAGGAGATCGATGAAGATGAGCCCGGCATCCGCGTCGCACTTGTAGGTCTTGAGCCGGTCCATGTGATTGATTCTCATCTCCCTGCGCATGGCGTTGAGCCTGGGCTCGAAGCCCTGCACCTGCTCCATGAGGTCGCCAGGCGTGTCTGTGATGGCGTCGACTACGGTCTTCAAGAACATCTTCGTGTGGTGATAAATCAGCGAGAGCTCTTTCCTGCCCTCTTCAGAAAAATCGAGATTAAACTCGTTGCGCCTCTTGCAGAGCTTCCCGATGCTCTCGCAGTGGTCCCCGATCCTCTCTAAGTTGCTCACGATCTGGAGCATGGAGAAGACCTCGCGCGACTGCTTCTCGGTGATGGAGTTGCGCGAGAGCTCGGCGAGATAGGTGTTGATCTCCTTCTGGAGGGAATCAACGATGTCCTCCGTCTTTTTGATCTCCTCCAGGGATTTTTCCGTTTCCTTGTTTTCCAGCAGGGGCATCTCGGCTACCGAGAGCATCTTGAACACCTCGCCGCCCATATAGTCGAGCTCCTGGCGGGCCTCGTCCAGTGCGAACGAGGGGGTCTCGAAAATGGTGGGGGCAAGGGTTTCCAGCCGGAAGACCTTGGGCTTTTCCTCGCCCGGGGTGATGAACGAGGCGACCCACCCGAGCGCCCCCAGGAAGGGCAGGAAGAGCAGGCAGTTGGTGACGTTGAAGAGGGTGTGCAGGTTGGCCACGTGCCTTGCGGCATAGGGCACGACACCTGTCGCGGTCACCTGCATCGGATCGCCTGGGGTAATGAGATCGACAAACTGCACAAAGTACGGAAAGATCGCGAGAACGATGCATACGCCGAAGAGATTGAAGAGAAAATGTGCGCGGGCAACCCGCTTTGCCGAGACACTCGTACCGATGGCAGCCAGGTTCGCGGTGATGGTGGTTCCGATATTGTCTCCAAGGACGAGCGCAGCCGCCCCGGGAAAATCCACCATCCCGGTGGAGGCCAGGGCGATCACGAGGCCCGCGGTGGCGGAACTGCTCTGAAAAATCATGGTCATCACCGCTCCCACCAGAACACCCAGGACAGGAATCCTGGAGAACTGGACGAAGATATCGGTGACCCACGGGGCATCGCGCAGGGGCATGACGCCCTCCTGCATGACCAGCATGCCGAAAAACAGCAGGCCGAACCCCAGGAGAAAATCACCCCAGTAGCGAACCTTCTCCCGCTTGCTCAGTATTTTCATGAACATGCCCACGCCCACCAGGGGCAGAGCAACGTCGGCAAGCTTGAAGGCGATGATCTGGGCCGTCACCGTGGTGCCGATATTGGCGCCCAGCACGATGCCCAGTGCCTGCTGTACGCTCATGAGCCCGGCGTTCACCAGGCCCACGGTCATGACCGTAGTGGCGCTTGAGCTCTGGATGATGGCGGTGATGGCCGTGCCGGCCATGGCGGCAACGACCCTGTTCGTGGTGAGCTTCTCCAGTATGCGGCGCAGCTTCGACCCCGCTATCCTCTGGAGCGCATCCGACATCAGATGCATTCCAAAGAGGAAGAGGCCTAGGCCCCCGAGCGTTGCGAGAAGAATTTCAAGAATCACGCGAACACCCCCTGGGCTGTCTTTGAAGTACTAATCATATCGAGTTGAAAAATTCAATCTTTGTTGGAATATCAACATGCGAGAGTGCCCTGTCAGTGTCCTTCCGGCGGCTTGAAAGGCTTGATGTCCAGAATCGGGGTGCCGTCCACGAGATCCACGTGCTCCACATGCAGAAACGGCGGCTCGACCTTCACGAGCTCCAGGACGGACATGCCGATGGCATTGGGCCTCATGGGCGAACACAGGCTGAACACGCCCTTTGTCCTGCCCGTGGGGCTCTTTTGTTTCAGCACATAGCCTTTGGAGAGATGGAAGTGGAAGATGACCACGATCTGCTCGTACTCCCCAAGCGAGTCCATCCCTTCCAGGAAGGGCTCGTAGATCTCGATGACCCCCTTGACTGCGGATGCGGTGTAAAAGCGGGGTGCGCGCGCGGGATCCTTCACCTCGCAATGCATCTCGCCGATGGTCTCATAACAGACCTTCATGGATTTCCTTGTCTGAAAAAATTTTGTGCGTGAAGAAAGGTTTCCCTCTTTTTTAACCGGCCATGAGAAAAAGTACGTCCCGACCGCTACAGGCTCTCGCTCTCCTTGTTGATGAGGTATTTCGCCACCACGGCGCTGACCGTCAAGGGGGCCTCTTTGCCTGCAACAGCAGGCCTGAGCGCTTCGAGGTCGGTTTTCCAGACGAGATCTCCGGGAGATATGAAGCAGAAGCTCCCCGGCCGGTGCTCGGCGTATACGATATTGTCCTTGTAGTAATAGTGCTCTTCGTTGATCTCCGTGGGGTACTGCCGCATGATCGCCGGAATATCCGTGGGTTTGAACCAGAGCTTTATCTCGCGCTCGGCGTCCCCGGGATTGGCGGACGCATGGATGAGGTTGTCGACCCGGTCCCCGATGATCTTCCCCTCTTCGTCCTTGACGGGCACCACCGTGCCCAAGGCGCGGATGCACCCGGGCCGCTGCACGCGGGCGTCGTGGGGGTTGGTGGGGCCGCATATATCCCGTATCTTTTTGATGGCGCCCGGGCCCTGGTAGACAATCGCGATGACCCTGCGTTTTCGGGGGTCATCGGGATAATGGAGATACCCCCGGATATAGTCGAGAAGAGGCGGATAGAAAAACTTGCCCTTATGCTCGGCATAGTGCTCCTCTGCCAGAACGAGGTTCACCGAAACCACCTTCAAGGCCGCGAAACGAAGACCGGTGTGGAATTCCGAGAACTGCGAGAGTATGTATCCGGTCAGCGAATTCTTCAACGCATCGGGCTTGATGAGCACAAGCGATTGCTCGAGATTCCCTGTTGCCATGTAATCCTCCTTGCCGGTAATGATTTAATTGCGCGGCCGGCCCCGGTATCTCTCGAAAAGGAACGAGACCTTCCGATCGTAACCGGCACTGATTTCTCTAGTATAATATTATCCATTCATCAACAGATAAATGGCGCGCCTTTTTTGGAAACACGCCTGCAGGTCTTTTTTTTAGGTCCGCCAGGCATCTCCGGTCTTGACGAAGGTCTTCCAGACCTTACCATAGATGATAAGAGAAAATGGGAGGGTTCGGGTATGAAACCAGTTGGGATCTTGATGTGGGAACACCGGCTCATCGAGCGGGTCATCGGCCTTTTCCCCGATCAGATTGCCGGGATCGGACAGACAAACCGGGTGGATACGGCCTTTATCCAGGCTGCGGTCGATTTCATCAGAACCTATGCCGACCGCACACACCATGGCAAGGAGGAGGACATCCTCTTTAAGAGGCTGGAGAATAAAGACCTGCTGCCAGAGCACCGGAAGATCATGCTGGAGCTCATCGACGAGCACGTCCATGCACGAAACCTGGTAAAGAAACTCGCCGCCGCAACCGAACAGTACCTGGAAGGCCAGGATACGGTGGAGGAGATCACCGGCCACCTCCAGTCTCTTGCCCGATTCTATCCGGAACACATCCGCAAGGAGGACAGGGATTTCTTCCACCAGTCCATGGACTACTTCAGCAAGGGAGAACTTGACGAAATGATGCGTGAGTTCCAGGAGTTCGACCGGAGGATGATCCACGAGAAGTACAAGATCCTTGCCGAGAAGATGACAGGCCAATCCATCAAATGGGCCCCTCCGGGGATGGTCGGTTAGTCCGGCCCGGCGGGCTGTTTTGGGAGAACAGCACCGGGGTACTGCCCGGCGCAAGCACTGTCCGCCTCCTTGACCCGGCAGGAGATTCTCCCTATAAAGATGCTCATGCATGTTCCCGAACAACTGGTTATCCGGCCGCCGAGCGAGGCAAAGAGCCTGCTGGTCAGAGTCGTCCGCGGCTGTCACTGGAACCGCTGCGCCTTCTGCGGCATATACGACCTCTTCGGCGTGCCCTACTCGCAGCGGAGCCTGGAAGAGGTCCTGAAGGATATCGACGCCCTTTCCGAGAGGTATGGCGATATCTTCACCACAGCCTTTCTGGGAGATGCCGATCCCCTGAGCCTGGATGCCTCCTTTCTGGTAGAGGTGCTGCAGCACCTCCGGCTCAAGTTTCCCCGCGTGAAGCGGATCACCTCCTATGGCAGGGCGTCCAGCTTGGCAAAGAAGTCTCCAGAGGATCTATCCACCATCTCCCGGGCAGGTCTGAACCGGGTGCACGTGGGGTTCGAAAGCGGCAGCGACCAGGTCTTGAGGCTCCAGAAAAAGGGCACCAGCCAGCGGCAGCTTATCGATGCGGGAGAAAAGGTCATGGCAGCCGGCATGGAGCTCAGCTTCTACTTCCTCCTGGGCCTGGGCGGGCGGGATCTCTGGAAGGAGCATGTCGAGGAGTCGGTCAAGGTGCTCAACGAGGTGAAGCCCCACTTTATCCGGATCAGGAGGCTCTACATCCACCCCCTGTCCCGGCTCTCGGAAAAGCTTAAAAACGGGGACTTCCGGGAGCAGACGCCCGAGGGCACCGTAGTGGAGCTCAAATATCTGCTCGATGGCCTCGATGCCGAAGGCTCGACCTTTGCCTGCGACCATGCGAACAACTATCTGCAGGTCTTCGGCAGGCTCAACGCCGAAAAAGGCCGGATGCTCGGGATCATCGATGCCTTCCTCGCGTTGCCCGAGCGCCAGAGGCTGGCCCACTACGCATCCATCCCCTCGGTGATCTGAGAGTTGCCGCGCTCTCTGTTGAGGGCCGGCCACGTTGCCGGGCATTCAATCGCTGTCGGACCCATTCCGGGCTGCTATTGGGCCAAGGCTTCAGCCTCTTCCTCTCCCTCCTCTTCTTCCGCCGCGATCTCGCCTGAGGTGACCGGGACGTTCTTTGATATAACGGTGCCGTCTCCGAGCTGGCCTGAGCCGTTCGCCCCCCAGGCCCAGAGCGCCCCCTCGGAAATGATCCCCAGGGAATGGGCGCTGCCGGCGCTGACCAGGGTCCACGCAAGACCGCTGTCAACAAGCACCGGCACGCTGCTGCCTTCAAGAGTGCCGTCGCCGAGCTGGCCTGAGCCGTTCGCCCCCCAAGCATAGAGCGTGCCGTCGGCCTTGAGCGCCAGGCTGTGCTCTCTCCCCGCGCTCACGGCAACCCAGTCGGACTCCTCATTCACCGGCATAGGCGTGCTCCTGTCTGCCGCGGACCCGTCTCCGAGCTGGCCTGAGTTGTTCGCCCCCCAGGCCCACAGCGTACCGTCGGCCTTGAGCGTCAGGCTGTGCTCTCTCCCCGCGCTCACGGCAACCCAGTCGGACTCCTCCGTGACCTTGCCCGGCAGATAGCCCGCCTCGGGTTCATCAAAGCCCAGCTGGCCTCTGCGATTGTCGCCCCAGGCCCACAGCGTGCCGTCGGCCTTGAGCGCCAGGCTGTGCATGCCGCCCGCGCTCACGGCCGTCCAGTCTGTGTCGGCGCCCACCTGCACAAACCTCGATCTGTTCTGCGTGGTGCCGTCTCCGAGCTGGCCCCTTTCATTGTTGCCGCACGCCCACAGGGTGCCGCCTGCCTTCAGGCCGAGGCTGTGGCGTTCACCCGCACTTGCGGCAACCCAGTCGGTGCCGTCAATGTGCGTCTGGCCGGGCAGGGAATGGATTCCCTTGGAATTGCCCGTTCCGAGCTGGCCGTAGATGTTGCATCCCCAGGCATAGAGCGTACCGTTTGCCTTGAGCGCCAGGCTGTGCATGCCGCCCGCGCTGACAGATATCCAGTCGGCGTCGAGGCCCACCTGCTCGGGAGCCAGGCGCTCCTTCCAGTTCCCGAGCCCGAGCTGGCCATGGTAGTTGTAGCCCCACGCCCACAGGGTGCTGTCGGACTTCAGGCCGAGATTGTGCCATCCTCCCGCATCGACCATGGACCAGGTGGTGATCTGCTCGGCAGCGACCACATCGTCATCATCGTCGTCTTCAAAGTACGAACAGGCGGGAACAAGGGCAAGACAGAGTATTATCACCCAGCGTAGAAACGGTGTCCCCATGAACGGCCCCCTCATCTTTGCTTTCAATCCATTCATTCCCATGAAACATATGCAGAGAAATCCATCCATACAAAATGCAATATACGTGCAAATCATAACTCCCAGAAATCATATCGTATTGAAAACTCGCCACCATCCCGGGATCCCAAGAAATGCAAACTTTTTCCCTGTTGCATGAAATTTTTTCATCCGGACGGTCCCTTTCATGCCGGGCTCAGGGAGGTATCCCCTCTCCTGAGTCTTCCGCTTACCTCCTCTCTAAGGCAGAGCGCCTGGCTGTTGCCTTTCGGGAATAACCGCGCAGGGATATATGCCTCAGCATATTGTATTTTCAATACAATGCCCTCCTTCCACACCCATCGTCCGGTCGGGGCTCCAGTGCGATATGCATCATGGCCCAATTTTTACTTGACTTTGCCTCTCTTTTTTCTTTAACTACCTATTTCCATGGCACACTATATTTCACTGACCAGTTCCAGCTTCTTTTTCTTTTTTGGTTAGGTCTACCTGCTGAAAGCTTTTTTTCACTGAGCAGAGAAGAGCTAGTCAAAAAAGGCCGCGGGTAGACCCGATGGATCTACCCGCGGCCTTTTTTTATGCACTGTGCCTTGAGCATGTGTGCATGAGCAGCACAATAGACAAGGGGGATCATGGCATGAGAAGGATTTTTGGGTTTCTTAAGGTTTCAGTGATGGGTATGGGGATTCTCTGCGGGGCTCTCATTGCAGTGGCCTGTGCGGAGAACATCAAGGTGGGGGCGGCGATAAACCTGACGGGCCCGGCGTCCACGTGGGGACAGTACCACGCGAAAGGGCACCAGGACTATTTCCGGTATGTCAACGAGGTCAAGGGGGGCGTGGCAGGCAGACAGCTCGAGCTGATTCTCGTGGACACCGCCTACAAGGTGCCCGAGGCGGTCTCGGCTGTGCGGAAGTTCGCCCAGCAGGACAAGGTGGACATGATCGCCACCTGGGGTGCGGGTGATGGGCTCAATGCCAAGCCCATCATCAAGCGCTACGGGATACCCGCGATCAACTATTCCACGGCATGGGAGATCCTGGAGCCGCCCATTGATTTCATGTACCTGCCCTTTGGCAGCTACAGGCTTGACTGCTACGCGATCCTGGACTACGTGAAGGCGGTCCACCAAGGCAGCGAGCCGCCAAAGGTAGGCCTCCTCACCTACAACAACGCCTACGGCCGCTCCATTCACAAGCCCAGCATGGAGTATGCCAGGGAAAAGGGTGTCGATCTCGTGGCCATCGAGGAGTTCCCGCCCAAGACCGTGGACGTCACCACCGAACTGCTCAGGCTCAAGGAGAAGGGGGCTGAGTACGTCTTCATACAGATCCTGCCCGCGGCCATCATCTCTGCGTTCAAGAGCGCGGATCGGATCAACTACGATCCCGTGTTCCTGGGCACCTGGACCTCGACAGACCCCGACTTTTTCAAGATGGGCAAGGGGCTCATACGGGACCGCCTGAAAATGCAGTTTCCAGGGGGGCTTCCCGTGGACGGTACCCCCGGAGTCAAGACGGTCATGGGTCTCTGGGACAGGTACAAGACCGTGGATTCCTTTGATACCGCATACTGGGAAGGGGTGGTGGTGGCCATGATCATGGAGCGCGCGTTCATCAGGGCCGATGAGAAATCCGGAAAGATCACGCCCGAGACCATCAACCAGGCACTGGAGTCATTTGTCGACGAGGATTTCGGCGGCCTGGTTCCGAACGTCACCTACACGAAAGAAGACCACGGGGCCTCGTTTACCGCTCGGATCGTACAGGTCAGGGAAGACGGATCCTACGTGCCGCTCACCAATTTCTTTATCCCGGGCAAGGAAAAGATCCGGATTCTCAAGTAAGGACACATTCCATGAGAGCTTTCCGGGGACGACCGAGCATATTCAGCACCGAGAACATGGAGGGCAGGCGCGCCGATCTTCAGGTGCGTTCCCTCTCCTTGAGCTTCGGTGGGATCCGTGCTTTGAGCGGTGTGACCCTCGAGGTCGCCTCCGGTGAGCTCGTGGCGGTCATCGGCCCCAACGGGGCCGGCAAGACGAGCCTCATGAACTGCATCACCGGGTTCTACCGCCCCACATCCGGGGACATCGTCTTCGGCGGCAGAAGCATCACCAGGCTGCCTGCCCATGAGCTCACGCGCATGGGGATCGGCCGGACCTTTCAGAACATCGAGCTCTTCCCGGGCATGAGCGTGCTCGACAATCTGCTCCTGGCCCGCCACATCCACTGCTGCTACGGCTTCGGTCCGGCCGCGCTGTTCGCTCCATCGGTCAGGAAAGAGGAGATCCGCCACCACCGGGTCCTGGAAGAGATCATCGATTTCCTCGAGATCCAGTCCGTGCGCAAGGAGCTCGTGGGCTCGCTGCCCTACGGCATGCGCAAGCGCGTGGAGCTGGGCAGGGCCCTGGCGCTGGAGCCCAGGCTCCTGGTGCTGGACGAGCCGTTTGCGGGCATGACCCTGGAAGAAAAGGAAGACATGGTGCGCTTTCTTTTGGAGCTGAACGGCTCATGGGGCCAGACCATGATCCTGGTGGAGCATGACATGTCCATAGTAATGAGCATATCAAAGCGGATCGTGGTCTTGAACTTTGGCGAGAAGCTCGCCGAGGGGCCTCCCGAGGAGATTCAGGACCACCCCGAGGTGATCAGGGCATACCTCGGAGAATCCACGGACCTGAGCGCGGACGACATGATCGTGGAATCAGGAGCAGCAGATGCCGGCAACGAATAATCACGAGCAGACCATGGGCACACCCCAAGGCGCGTATGCGCACCTCACTCTCCCGCAGGTCCTGTCCATGCAGGCCCAAACGCTCGGGCACAGGCACGTGGCCCTGCGGGAAAAGGCCTACGGGATCTGGCAGCGATACACCTGGAAAGACTATTTTGCTTACGTGAAAAACACTGCGCTTGCCATGATGGCGCTGGGGCTCAAGCGCAGCGACATCGTGACGATCATCACGGACAACCATCCGGAGTGGCTGTTCAGCGAGCTCGGGGCCCAGGCCCTCGGGGGCGTGTCGCTCAATCTCTTCACCTCGGCGGTGGCAAGCGAGCTCGTCCAGGCCCTCATCCGGGTCCGGTCTCCGCTCGTGGTGGCGCAGGACCAGGAGCAGATCGACAAGCTCCTGGAACAGATCGACAAGCTCCCCTTCCTGCGCACCATCGTCTACATCGACCCCACAGGCATGGGCCCCTACCGAGACAACCCCCTTTTGATAAGCTTCCGCGAGCTCCTGGAGCTTGGGAAAAAACACGACCGGGAGCACCCGGGCCTCTTCGAGCAGGAGCTCGGCAAGGGGAGGGCCGACGAGACTGCGCTGATGATCATGACCTCCGGCACCACCGGGGTTTCGAAGCTCGCCATGCTCACCCACCGCAACTTCACCGCCATGGCGCGCCAGTGGCTCTCCTCGGTGCCCGTCGGCGTGGGGTCGGACTGGATGTCCATGAGCCCGCCCGCCTGGATCGTGGATCAGATGTGGGGCGTGGGCGTGACGCTCGCGGGCGGCATGACCATGAACTTCCCCGAGACCGTGGAAACCATTCAGCAGGACTTCCGGGAGATCGGCCCTTCGGTGCTCATTACCTCGTCTCGATTCTGGGAAGACCTGGCTTCGAAGATCAGGGTGAAGATCGACGATGCCGGGTTCGTCAACCGGGCCTGTTTCTCCCTGGCCGAAAAGATCGGAAGCGCCGTGGTGCAGTGCGAGGCCGAAAGGAGACCCGCGCCTGTCTGGCTCAAGATGCTCAATGCCTGGGCGTCTCTGGCGGTCTTCAGACCCCTGCTCGACCGGGTGGGTTGCTCCCGCTTCGTCAGCGCCTATACCGGCGGACACCCCATCAGCCCGGATGTCATCCGGTTTTTCCGGGCCGTGGGCTTGAACCTCAAGCAGTGCTACGGCCTCACCGAGACCTGCGGCATCTTCCAGGTGCAACCCGATGACCAGGTCAAGCTCGAGACCGTGGGCACATCGCTGCCGGGGACCGCGGTGAGGATTTCTGAGGACCAGGAGGTCCTGGTGTCGGGCGACACGGTGTTTGCCGGGTATCACGACGATTACGACGCCACCCGGGCCTCCTTCGACCAAGGCTGGCTCCGTACCGGCGACGCAGGCTACCTCGACAGTGACGGGCATCTCATCATCATCGGCCGCAAGCAGGACATCATCCGGGACAAGCACGGCAACGCCTTTTCGCCCGATTTCATCGAGACCAGGCTCAAGTTCTCGCTCTTTGTCAAGGAGGCCGTCATCTTCGGCGAGGGCCGCCCGTTCATCACGGCGCTCATCAACATCGACATGGGCAACGTGGGCAACTGGGCCGAGGAGCGCATGATCCCCTACACCACCTATACCGACCTTTCCCAGCAGCCCCGGGTCGAAGAGCTGATCCTTGAGGAGGTGCGCCAGGTCAACACGCAGCTGCCAGTTCCCATGAAGATCAGGAAGTTCGTCCTCCTCTACAAGCTCCTGGATGCGGACGACGAAGAGCTCACCCGCACGGGAAAGGTCAGGAGGAGGTTCGTCTACGGGCTCTACCTCCCCATGATCGAGGCCATGTACGATGGCAGGAACGAGGTGGAGGTGGAAGGAAAGGTGCGCTACCGCGACGGGCAGGTGGGCATGATCCGGACCACGGTCAGGGTGATCAGCGTGGAGTGATGGCAGAGGGCGATATCCTGCTTCCGGAAGGCGGCCTGCATCGGCTCGGGGGAGAATGAATGCATTGTTCGATTCTCTCCTTTTCCCTTCAGGAAGGGGGATGAAAAATGAGAAGATCCCTTGGGCAGGAATGCCAGGGTTATCATGATCAACTAAGGAGTAAGGGATGGACTTTTTCATACAACTGCTGGTGAACGGGCTCAGTATCGGGCTGCTCTACGGGCTTTCGGCCATGGGGTTCGTGATGATCTTCAAGTCATCGAGCGTGCTCAACTTCGCCCATGGCGAGCTGCTCGCCATGGGGGCCTTCTTCTTCCTGGTGCTCACCACCTGGGCCGGGCTCCCTATCTATCTGGCCTTTCTCCTCACGCTCGCAGGCAGCTTCGTGCTGGGGTTTGCGGTCGAGCGCCTGTTTCTACGGCCATTGATCGGTGAATCCCTGATCTTCGTGATCATGCTCACCGTGGGGCTGGCCTCCATCTTCAAGGGGATCCTGCTCTTCTTCTTCGGCGGCAACCTCCACACCTACCCTGAGTTCCTGCCCGCAGGTCTGGGAGTGCAGTTCGGCAATGTCTTCATCCCGCCGGTATATGTGGCGTCGTCGTTCATCGGCATCGTCTTTCTCGTGCTCTTCGGGCTCTTCTTCAAGTTTTCGCCCCAGGGAATCTTCATGCGCTCGGTGGCGGACAACCAGACCGCTGCCCTGTCGCTGGGGGTCCACGTAAAGAAGGTCTTCGCGCTGTCATGGGCCATCGCGGCCATGGTGGCGGGCATGAGCGGGATCGTGCTCGGGGTGATCAACGGCATTAATGTACACGAGATCAGCGCCATCGGGCTCAAGGTCTTCCCTGTGGTGATCCTTGGCGGCCTCGACAGCATAGGCGGCGCAATCATCGGCGGGATCATCATCGGCCTGCTCGAGACCTTCACCTGCGGGTACATCTCGCCCTCGCTGCGCGACGTGGTGCCCTATGCAGTACTCGTATGCATCCTGCTCATCAAACCCTACGGGCTCTTCGGGCTCGCGGAGATCGAGCGGGTATAGGAGAGGGATCATGCGAAGGTTCAGTTTCCATGCCTGCGGCAACTTCAAGGAATCATACGCGCAGGAGATCACCATCTTCGAGACCGACTTCGGCCGTTTCTGGCTCCTGGCGGGCCTTGCCCTGCTCTTCGGGGTATTGCCCTTTGTCGGCAGTCCCTACTTCCTTTATGTGTGCAACATGATCGGGATCGCGGCCATCGCTGCTTTGGGCCTGAACATCCTCATCGGGTACACCGGGCTTATCTCGCTGGGCCACGGGGCTTTCTTCGGCGTGGGCGCCTATGCCGCGGCCATCCTCGCCACCCGGCTCGGCCTGCCTTTTTGGGTCTGCGTGCCTGCGGCCGGGTTCATGGCCGCGCTGACGGGCATGGTCTTCGGCATTCCATCGGGAAGGCTCAAGGGACTCTACCTCACCATCGCCACCTTGGCCGGCCAGTTCATCATCGAATACCTCCTGGTCCACTGGGAGTCGCTGACCCAGGGGACCATGGGCATTGTCCTGCCCGAGGCCACGCTCTTCGGACTGGTGATCGACGGCGACCGCCCGTTTTTCTACGTGATCTTCACCTGTCTGGTGCTCGTGACCTGGATGACGAAGAATATCATGCGCACCCGCTTCGGCAGGGCATTCATCGCCATTCGAGACAACGACCGGGCCGCTGAGGGCATGGGAATCCCCATCTTCCCCTACAAGCTCCTCTCCTTCGGGATCAGCTCGTTTTATGCCGGGTTCGCAGGCGCCATCTGGGCGTTCTACATGATCAGCATCACCTCCGAGCCCTTCACCTTGGGCCTTTCCGTGGAGTATATCGCCATGGTCATCATCGGCGGCTTGGGCAGCATCCCCGGGGCCATCTTCGGAGCGGTGTTCATCACCGGGCTCAACGAGATATTGCGCTGGCTCACAGACATCTTCATGAGCATGGGCATGGCAACGGGCTTCGGGCTCAACATGGCCTCGCTCAGGGAACTGGCCTTCGGCCTGGCCATCGTGCTCTTCATCCTCTTTGAACCCAAGGGCCTTGCCGAGATCTGGCGGATCGTCCGCTCGAACTTCAGGCTCTGGCCGTTTTCCTACTGACGGAGGGATGTATGACTGAACACGAAAACGGCATTTTCCTGCAGCTCAACAACATCAGTGTGGTCTACTCCGACGTGATCCAGGTGCTCAAGGGGGTGTCTCTGTCCGTGGAAAAGCATCGGATCGTCTCCCTGCTCGGCAGCAACGGCGCGGGCAAGACCACGACGCTCAAGGCGATCTCCGGCCTGCTCAAGCCGGAGAACGGCAAGGTGACGGACGGGTCCATATCCTTTGACGGCTCTTTCATCCAGAACTCCTCGCCCGAGGAGATCACGCGCAAGGGGATCATCCAGGTGCTCGAAGGCAGACAGCCCTTCAAGTACCTCACCATCGAGGAAAACCTCAAGGTCGGCACCGCAACCCGGTGGACCAGGCCGTACAAAAAAGACCTGGACAAGGTGTACGACTATTTCCCCGCGCTTACCAAGCGCAGGAAGTCCCTGGCAGGATACTGCAGCGGCGGCGAGCTCCAGATGCTCGTCATGGGCCGCGCCCTCATGGCGCACCCCAGGCTCCTGCTTCTGGACGAGCCCTCGCTCGGCCTGGCTCCGCTCGTGGTCAGGGAGATCTTCCGGATCATCAGACGGATCAACGAGGAGCAGGGAACCACGATCATTCTGGTCGAGCAGAACGCGAACATGGCGCTGCAGATCGCGCACTACGGATATGTCATGGAGAACGGGAAGATCGTCATGGAGGGAGAGGCCCCGGCCCTGAGGGAAAATCCGGACGTCAAAGAGTTCTACCTGGGGATGAGCGCCGGCGGCAAGACCCGGACGTATAAAGATATCAAGTCGTACCGCAGGCGAAAGAGATGGCTATAAGCAAGATGCGGCTTTGCTCAGTACAGGGTTCGCGCACATGTGAAGTATCTTGAGCAGTTATAGCGCTGTTTTTGGCCGCAGGATGCAAGATCATATGTACGAAGCTCACTGATCGAGGGGGACAGGCCTATGCATGAGTTTTTCGATGAAAAGGAAACCCTGGCGGGAAAAGATCGGGAAGAATATTTCAACCGCAGAATCGCCGCCATGGCTGTTCAGGGGTATGAACGCTCTTCGGCGCTCAGGAAGATCTTCGACGAGCGCGGGCTCCAGCCCGATGACATCCGCACCGTGGACGATCTCCAGAAGCTGCCGGTCATCTCGCGCAGCGGGCTCATCGAGCTTCAGGCCCAGAACCCGCCCTTCGGGGGATTCTGCGACACAAAAACCGATATCGACCGGATCTTCACCTCGCCAGGTCCCGTGTACGAGCCGCACCTGAGCCCGGAGGACCCCCTGTGGGCGCGGGCATACTGGGCCGCCGGGTTCCGCAGGGGCGACATTGTGCTCAATGCCTTCTCCTACCATATGGTGGCGGCGGGCCTGACCTTTCACGGAGGCCTGAGGCACGTGGGGGCCACGGTCGTGCCCTCGGGATCGTCGGGAACCCAGCAGCAGGTGCAGCTCATCCGCGACCTCAAGGTCACGGGCTATACGGGCACACCCAGCTTCCTCATGTCCATCATAGACAAGGCCGCCGAGATGGGGCACGACTTTGCCCGGGACTTTTCCGTGAGACGGGCGAGCTTCGGCGCGGAGCCGCTGCAGCCCTCCATGAGAAAGCGCTTCGAGGAGGAGTACGGCATCGACACCTACCAGATGTACGGGGCCACTGAGGTGGGCGATATCGCGTATGAGTGCCGGGAAAAGAACGGCTGGCACATCTGCGAGGAGGTCATTGTAGAGATCGTGGATCCGGAGACCGGCAGAAACCTCCCTGAGGGAGAAGAGCTCGGCGAGGTGGTGGTGACCAGGCTCAACTCCGTCTTCTTCCTCCTGCGCTTCGGCACCGGGGATCTCTCCAGCTTTATGTCCGGCTCATGCCCCTGTAAAAGGGCTTCCCGGATGCTCTCGGGCATTGCCGGGCGCCTGGGTGATGCAATCAAGGTGAGAGGCATGTTCGTGGCGCCCAGCCAGGTGAAAAGGCTCTCCCTGCTCTTTGACGGGCTGCGCTTCCAGCTCGCTGTCACCCGCTCAGGCCACCGTGACCATCTCGGGGCCCGGCTGGAAACCGATGCGTCCGACAATGCGCTCCGGGAGCTCATCAGCCGATTCGACAAGGCCTTCCGGGAGATCTGTATCGTCAAGATCGATTCCATTGAACCCGTGCCCGCCGGTACCCTGGGGGACGATGTCCCGTTCATGGTGGATCAGAGATCCTGGAAATAATGGGGGGACTTGCCATGGGAAAATACAACGTACAGAAAAAACAGGTGCTCGACTGCATAATGGCGCTGGTTGAGCAGGGTTTTGTCCAGGGGACCGGCGGCAACGTCTCCCTGCTTCTCCAAGGCGGGAGCGCGGTTGCCGTAACCCCGTCCCAGCGCGAGTACGCAACCATGACCCCTGACGACATCTGCGTAGTGGACCTCGATCTCAGGCCCCTGGAAGAGGCCGGCGCGGCACCGTCCATGGAGACGGCAATGCACCTCGCGATCTACCGCAGCCGCCCGGACGCGGGCGCAATCGTGCATACCCACCAGATATTCGCGAGCGTCTTCTCCCTGATCAACGAGCCCATACCTGCCCTGTTCGACGAGGTGGCGGGCGCAATCGGGCCAAAGGTGGAGATCGTGCCCTATGCGCTGTCAGGGAGCAAAGAGCTCGTGGACAATGTGGTCTCGAAGCTCGGCAACCGCGCCAACTGCTATATCCTTCAGAACCACGGAGCCCTGTCCCTGGGCAGAGATCTGGATCATGCCAGGCGCAACGCCGAGCTCCTGGAAAAGGCTGCGCAGGTCTATTACTATGCCCTGACCACGGGCCGGGCAGTCTCGGTGCTGCCGCAGGAGGTCCAGGATCTCATGTCCCTGATCATGGCCGACAGGCAGGACGAGGAGATCAAGCGCCGCCGGTGATAGGCGGAATGAACCCGCTCCGGGTACATTCGCATGCTGCTCTCCCTTTGAGATAAGACAGCCGGGATCGGTAGATTGCTCACTATCCCCATTAAATCTGAACCCGTCCCCGATATTCGGGCACGAAGAGCTCTTGGAACAGCCTTAAGAATGCGGAGTCCGTGAGACTCGCAATGAAATCCCTGACGATCTCTCCGGGCAGGTGGTTCTCCTCGTAGCCGCGATCGAGCCGCGCCAGAAAACAGGTGCAGATCCTGGACTCGGGCCTCTTTTTCAGGAGATCCTCCATGAGCCGGTCGAACACGAGAACATACATGGTCCGGATTTTGGACGACTCGGCCTTGACCAGGGGATTGAGATAGATCTGCTCATAATTGAACTGCTTGAGCTCCTTCAAGGCCCCGAACACGCGGGGCGAGTAGGAGATCGTGCCCTCTCCCGAGTGCCGGAGGAGATCCTCTACCAGGGCGTAGACGATCTTGCCGTTGGTATTCCCCAGGACCTGAGACGCTGTCCGGGGAATGTCACTCCGGGAGATGATGCCAAGGGCTACGGCGTCTTCGATGTCCCTGCCGATGTAGCTCACCGTGTCAACGATCCGCACCAGGCAGCCCTCCACGGTCATGGGCAGCGGGCTCCGGCCCTGGCGGATGAGCTCGACCTTATGGTCGAGGTCGTCAAAGGAGAGCGAGGACTCGGGGCACAGGGCCTGCTCAGTGGTCTCGCCGTTATGGCAGAGAATCCCGTCCAGGACCTGGAGGGTGAGGTTGAGGCCTTTGCCGCCCTTCTCTATGCGCTCCAGAGCCTGAATCGCCTGCACGTTGTGCCTGAACGGACTGATGCCCGCCTGCGTGCAGAGCTCGTCCAGATAGAACTCGCCATCGTGGCCAAAGGGAGGGTGCCCGATGTCGTGGCCGATGGCCACAGCCTCGATGAGATCGTCGTTCAGGCCGAGCCTGCGGCCGATAGTCCGGGCGATCCTGGAAAGCAGCTGCACATGGATGACGCGGTGGGAAATCCCCTGGTGCCCTACGAGGTAGAACACCTGCGTCTTGTCGATATAGGAGGTGTACGCCTGGGAGTGAAGGATCCGGTCCACGTCGATGGAAAACGCATCCCGCATGTCCCACGTGCTCGAATCGTCGGCTCTCCTCCTCACTGCTTTATCGGGGCGGGTGCCAGTCATATCCTTAACTATCTTCAGAAGGATATCTTCGAGAACTGCGCCACCTGGTCGAACAGTCCGACCAGGCTCTTGAGCAGCGCAATGCGGTTCCTGCGGATATCCTCGTCTTCGCTCATGACCAGGACCTTGTCGAAGAAGGCGTCGATGGGTTCTTTCATGCCCGCCAGGAGCATGAGGGCGCGGGCATACTCTCCCTTGGCCGTGTGTGCGATGAAGGGGTCTTCCATCTCTCGGAAACGCGCATACAACGCCTTTTCCTCGTCCTGGACAAAGAGGGCCTCCGATACGGCGCCCTTGGCCTGGGTTTTTTTCAGGATGTTCTCCACCCGCTTGGAGGCCGAGGAGATGGCCGCGAACCACTCCTCCTGCCTCACTTCCGTTATGGCCTGGGCGCGCATGAAGGTGTCCACGGGATCGTCGAAGCCCTTAAGCACCGCATCGATCACATCCCCGGGGATGCCGCGTGCCTGAAGGATGGAGACGAACCGGGACCGGAAAAAGGACAGCACGTCATCCTTGACCTCGGCGCGGTCTCTCTTGAGCCGGTTTGCGAGCTGCAGCAGCGACTGGTCGATGAGCCCGGAGACGGATATACGATAACCCTTTACCAGCAGGATGTTCTCGATGGCAATGGTCTGCCTCCTGAGGGCAAAGGGGTCGGAGGTGCCGGTGGGAATCAGACCCACGCCGAAGCACCCGCAGATGGTGTCGATCCGGTCGGCGATGCCCACCAGGTCGCCGATGGCGTCTGAGGGCAGCTCGTCTTCCGCCGAGGTGGGAAGGTAGTGTTCATGGATGGCGCGCGCCACCTCGGGGTCGCGGCCTTGCCGCAGGGCATACTCCCTGCCCATGATGCCCTGGAGCTCGGGCAGCTCGCAGACCATGAGGCTGTTCAGGTCGGCCTTGCACAGGTATGCTGCCTCTGCCGCCTTCTCCTTTTTTTGAGGCGCCAGCATATCGGCCAGGTACAGCGCGACCTTCCGGAAACGCTCCATCTTTTCATACGAGGTGCCCAGGTCTTTGTGGAAGATGACGTTTTTCAGTCTCTCAGCATACGTTTCCAGAGGGACCTTGAGGTCTTCCTCGAAGAAGTACTTGCCGTCGTCAAGACGGGCCTTAAGCACCCGCTCGTTGCCCGTGCGGACCACGGCGTCGCTTTTGGGCACAATGTTGCTCACCGCGGCGAAGTAGGGCCGCAGGCTCGATCCATCCTCCAGGGAATACATGGGGAAATACCGCTGGTGATGCTTCATCACGGTCACCAGGACCTCGACGGGCAGATCGAGAAAGGCGTCGTCGAAACGGCCGATGATGACGTGCGGATATTCCACCAGGTTCGCCACCTCGTCCAGCAGGTCTTTGTCCTTCACCTGGGCCTTGAGGTTGCGGGCGTTCATGCCCACTCCCTCCCAGATGAGGGCTTTGCGCTTTTCGATGCCGGGAACCACGAAACGTTCGGTGAGAAGACTTTCGTATGCCCGGGCATCCGGGACATCGACGAGGTCTCCGGCCATGAACCGGTTGCCGCGGGTCTGCCTGCCGGCCTTCACGTTGCCGAAACTCACGGGCAGGACTTCTTCACCAAAGAGGGCCGCGATCCAGTGGACCGGCCGGGCGAAGCGCACGCCGGGATTCGACCATTTCATGGTCTTGGGAAAGGGGATCTGGGAGACCATGTTCTGCAGCACTTCTGTCAGAAATTCATCAGCGGGCCTGCCCGGGATGGTCCGGGTGATGCAGAGGTACTCGCCCTTGGGTGTCTGCGCAAAGCCCACCTCAGAGATATCCACCCCGGCCGAGCGCGCAAATCCCAATGCCGCCTTGGTGGGGTTGCCGTCCGCGTCAAAGGCGGCCTTTTTCGCCGGGCCCATCCGGTTCTCCACCGTGTCGGGCAGCGAGTCCGGAAGCCCGGACACCCTCACGGCGAGCCTCCGGGGCGTGCCGAAGGCATCCACAGGCTCAAGCGGAAGCTTTGCCTCTTTGAGTCTGCCGGAAATCCACGATTTCATGAACACGAGGGCAGGGACGATGTAGCTATAGGGTATCTCCTCGGTGCCGATCTCAAACAGCAGTGACCTGGCCATTCCTATGCTTTGCTCCTCTCGCTAAGGCTCTCTAGATGGAGCCGTGCCGCGGCCCTGGCCAACTCCCTGACCCTCGCGATATAGGACTGGCGCTCGGTGGTGCTGATGGCGTTGCGCGCATCCAGGAGGTTGAAGGTGTGGGAGCACTTCAGGCACATGTCGTACGCGGGAAGGGCCAGGCCTTTCTCCGCGACCCTCTTCCCCTCCTCTTCATAGAGGCTGAAGAGCTTGAGCAGGGTCGGGACATCCGCCAGCTCGAAGTTATAGGTGGACCACTGGCGCTCTCCCTCGTGATGGACATAGCCATAGGATGTCGAGCCCTTCCACATGATGTCGTAGACCGATCCCTTGTTCTGAAGGAACATGGCGATCCGCTCCAGGCCGTAGGTGAGCTCGGTGCACACCGGGTCGAGGTCAAAGCCTCCCACCTGCTGGAAGTAGGTGAACTGGGTGATCTCCATGCCGTCGAGCCAGACCTCCCAACCCAGGCCCCAGGCGCCCAATGTCGGCGACTCCCAGTCGTCCTCTACGAACCGGATGTCGTGCTCCAGGGTATCGATCCCGAGCTGGCGCAGAGAATCCAGGTAGATCTCCTGCACGTCTACGGGCGATGGTTTGAGGACCACCTGGAACTGGTAGTAGTGCTGGAGCCGGTTCGGGTTCTCGCCGTACCGGCCGTCTGTGGGCCTGCGTGAAGGCTCCACATACGCCACGTTCCAGGGATCGGGGCCTAAGGCCCGCAAAAAGGTGTGGGGGTTGAAGGTCCCGGCCCCCACCTCCAGATCATAGGGCTGCCCGATGAGACAGCCGTAACGGGACCAGTAATCCTGCAGATTCAGTATGAGTTCTTGGAAGTCCATAATGGTCCCCTCTATCACTGGTTCAGGTCAAAATCAAGCAGCTTCGCGAGGAAGGAAACGGTTTTGAGCCGTTTCTCGGACACCTTGTTACACACGGCCAGGAGAAAGGAGGTAATCTCCCTTTTCAGGGACGCCTTGACGGAGAGTCTCTGCAGCACCTCCCCTTCAAGCCGGGAGGCATTGAGCAGAAGGGTGGCCGCCTCCCGCGAGAGCATGCCCGCCGGCACCGACCTTAAGGTTCCGGGCTTGCCTGACCGGGCCAGGTCGATCCCGTAGCCGAGCGAGAAGAGGATGTTCATCAGGCCCACGGCCCACACCGAGAACCACTGGCGATCGGGCTCCATGGCCTTGAGCGCTGAGCGCAGGTGTTCGTAGGTGACCGGGCTCGGGTCCATGGACCCCAGGTGCTCCTTAACGAGCTCCATCAGGACCGAGGCGTGCGCCAGGAGCTCGAGGTCCTCCCTGATCCCCAGATGGGCGTCGATGAGCTGGGCCGACTCAAGCCGGTGCAGATCTCCCTCCCGTTTGACAAAGACATCCATGGATACCTCGCAGAACAGCTCCAGGGTGCCGGGAAAGCGCTTTTTGCTCCGTTTGGCACCCTTCGCGATCGCGTGGACCATGCCTTTCTCCTTTGTGAGGGCGCAGACGATCTTGTCTGATTCGAGAAAATCGATGCTGTGGAGGATGATGGCGTCGGTGGTGATCCTGTTCATGACACTTTAGAAGAGCAGCAGCCCCGCGATACCCAGGTATGCCGTGACCCCCAGGATGTCCATGGTCGTGGTCACGAAGGGGCCCGAGGCGATGGCCGGATCTTTGTCGAGCTTGTAGAAAAGAAAGGGCAGGAAGGTGCCCATGAATGATGCCAGCGACATGGAGATCGTGATGGCAAGGGCCACCACGATGGAGATCCGCTTCTCGTCCGGATAGAGGAAGAAGGCGATCAGGCCGAGCATGACCGCGAACATGGCCCCCAGCAGAACGCCCACCCCCATCTGCTTGAGCACGATGCTCCGGAAGTTCATGGAGGACGCTCCGGTGGCGATGCCGCGCACGATCAGCGCAACGGTCTGTGTCCCCACGTTCCCACCCATGCCGAGGATGATGGGCATGAAGGCGGCCAGACCCACCACCCTGCTGATGGTTGACTCGAACTCCCTGATGAGGAAGGAGGCAAGCACTCCTCCCATCCAGCTCACGAAGAGCCAGGGGATCCGGGTGGAGGCGTTCCTGACCACGGACGAGCTCAGCAGATCCTCTTCAGCGCCCGCGAGCATGAACATGTCCTCGGTGGCCTCTTCCTCCATGATGTCAACGATATCGTCGACCGTGATCCGGCCAAGGAGAAACCCCTGCTCGTCCACCACCGGCAGGACCATGGAGTCGTAGCGCTTGAAGAGGTTTGCCACCTGTTCCTGGTCCATGGCCACCGGCACGGTCAGGGGGTCGAGGTCCATGATCTGGGCCATGGTGGAATCCGGTTTGGATAGGATGAGGTTTACCAGGGGCACGGTGCCCACCAGGGCACGCCGGTTGTCGACCACATAGACCATGTAGATATTGTTGATCTCCGTGTGGAGCCTGCGTATCTGGGCGATCACCTCGTCCACGGTCGCGTTGGGGTGCGCGGAGATCAACTCCCGCTGCATGATGCCGCCGGCCGTGTCCTCGGGATACTTGAGCAGGGACTTGATGTCGTAGGAATCTTCGGGACTGAGCTCAGCCAGAACCCGTTCCGCGCGCTCGGCGTGCAGGTCGCCCACCAGGTCGGCGGCATCGTCGGAATCCATGTCTTGGACGATCCGCGCCAGGTCCTTATCGGACATGCCGTCGATAACGTCTTCCCGGGACTCTGAGGAAAGCTCGGCGATCACCTCAGACGCGGTGTCCACGTCCAGGAGCACAAAGAATTTGCCCCTGGACTCCTCGTCAAGGGCCTCGATAAGCTCGGCGATCTCCACGGGTTTGAGATCATGGAGCATATCGATGATATGGAACTCCCAGCCCTTTTCGATATAATCTTGCAGCAGTTTTACGTCGGTTGCTTTTACCGGCATACCAATCCCTCACGAGGAATATGGAGAGTGCTCTGTCGGGATACTCCTAGGAATCAGCTGGTATGGTTTCCGGGACGTCCCCGGACACCGCAAGCGCATACGCGCCTGCCGACCCTTGCTGTGCAGGGCCCCCGCAGGTTTTCATGGAAAAACCAAAGATGACGATCAGCAGGAAGATAACCACGAATATGATCACGATCCGCTGAAGGGTGAAGTTCTCCACCCGGGTGTTTTTCATGAACCTGCTGCGGATTTCCTCCTTCTTTCCATGAGCTGCCAATGTTTCGTCCATATGACTGACGAGCTCTTCCTCGTTCATGTCGAATTCCTTGCTGATAACCTGGAGAAACCCGCGCAGAAATGCTCTGGGAGGGAGTACGTCCACCTGGTCTTCTTCGAGAAATTTCAGGGTCTGGGCGGGTATTTTGGTCATCTCTTCGATTTCCTTCAGTGAAATCCCGCGATCCTCCCTTTCTTTCTTGAAATATTGTCCCAGTGTGAGTTTTTCTTCCGACATAGAAAACCCCCTCGCGTTCTCATTTCCCTTAGCATGACAATCCCCACGAGGCAAGAATTATGACTTTCCCGTAAGGGCCCGGTTTTTTAGGGGAGCGGAAAACTTTTATCATAAATTCAGCACAGTAAAACCACCTGCTTTTTGAGTCATATGCGATGGAAAGACAAAAATTTTTGCGAGCATATTTATAACCAGAGGTGCTCCATTGCTGAATGAATTTCCCTGAAGACAAATATCAGGGCCAGATCAGGCCATAGCTCACGCTTCTTCCCTTGCCTGGATTCTGGCTTATGATGCCGAGCTCGAGGAGCCTGTTGATCTCACGGAAGGCAGTCGGCTTGCTCACTTTGGCCATGGAAGCGTACTTCCTTGTGGTAAGGCCTCCTTCAAAGCCATCCGGCCCTGCATCGAGAAGCTTGTTGATTACCTTGCGCTGCCTCTCGTTCAGTGATGCCTGGGCATGCATCCTCCAGAAGTTAGCCTTTCTGATGACTCCTGAGAGAATGAGCTCGGACCTGTCGATTGCCCGCGAAAAGCATTCCAGAAACCAGACAAGCCACCGGGTGATGTCGCTTCCCCCCTTCTGGCAGGCTTCCAGGATATCGTAATAGCTCTCCCGCTCCTCCATGATCTGAGAAGACAAGCTGTAGTACCTGTATTGCTGAGAATCATCCTGGGCAAGAGCCATGTTCGTGAGAGCCCGTGCTATTCGTCCGTTGCCGTCTTCGAAAGGATGGATGGTAACGAACCAGAAATGCCCGATAGCTGCACGGATCAATCCCTCCATGCTGCCCCTGCTCGAATCCCACCAGGAAAGGAACTGAGACATCTCCCCTTCGATTCTCTCAGCCGGAGGAGCCAAGAAGTGTACCTTCTCCTTGCCGACAGGACCTGAAACCACTCTCATTGGCTGGTCCCCTCTCCATGACCCGACTTTTATCTTATGCATTCCCGAATATCCAGTCGGGAACAACCCTGCATGCCATCCAAACAAACGTTCAGACGTGAGGGGTTCAGCATGGTTCATTGTAGCATCAAGGATCACGGCAACGATGCCATCGACATGCCTGTCTACAGGGAGACCTGCAGAGGGAAGACCAAGTTTTCGAGCTACAGAGGACCGTACAGAACTTATGTCGAGTTTCTCTCCTTCGATGGCTGATGTCTTTATGGTCTCTTCAGCCAGAACCTCGGCATGGGCCTGAGCATCAAGTGTCAGTCCCAAGTCGATTACTTTGCCAAGGAGCTTTCCCTGGACCAACCGGCATTTCCCGAGGAGATTTAGTATCTCTTTACTCCCCCAGGTGAAGTTCGTCCAGTCAGGTCTCTGCCAGATATATTGAGGTGATTTCGCCATCCAACCGCTTCTCCCTTTGAATTGGTTATAAGCCTTAATCATATCATATTTTGATTTGTTTAATCGAAATTATCATATCATTTCCTTAAAAACAAGCCTTTATAAAATCGATATATAAGAACTTCCTCGACCTTAAAAGAATTCTCATTTGAATTCGGAACTGAACCTCCGTACCCCTGAACCCCATCCAAAAAAGTTACTATATCATCCTTTATTGCAACCTTTTGATTTAATAAGAGCTATCCGAGCACCTGCATTTGTTTTGGTGATACGCATACTGTGCATACGGTTATATAATATCAATGGGTTGTGCATAGCAAATTTTACTGCTCGCGCCTATTAAGCACCTTAAACCCTGAGATACTGAATTTTGATTAAGCATGTCAAATCTATAC
>JALNWY010000021.1 GCA_023230665.1 Deltaproteobacteria bacterium | reverse complement strand
TTGCCGGTTTTCTTGCCGGAGGTTTCTTTGCATTTTCTCTTGCGCACTATTTTCACCTGACTGCGGAGCATGCCCCGTGGATCGCGGGTGCGATCGCAGGCGCCCTGTGCGCGGTGCTCTTTGCCGTGTTCTTCGACTGGTCCATCATCATCCTGTCTTCCCTGATCGGTTCCCTGCTCATCACGCAGTCGCTCCATGAAGGCGTTGCGGTCAGCGTGATCATCTTCACGGCCCTGAGCATAGCAGGCGTGGTTGCACAGGCAGCCGTGATGCACAAAGCCACGGCGAAATAACACTTTGCCGGGTATATGCCCATGCATGGATACGTAGGCGCACAGCCCTGATCTTTCCGGCAAACATAAGAATCCGGGCTCTTGTTTGGCAAGGAGCATGGCCGGTATGGACCTTCATGCACGTGCAGAAGCGTGCATGAATGGTCCTGCTTGCACCCTGCACGACCCTTGGTCAACGTGTCTGCAGATATTTCCTTTTCCCTCGTGTCTTGATTACCTCCTGTCATTTCTCTATAACTTCTGTATACATAAGATGCCATCGACAGGCATGCAAGGGGGCGAGTGATGAGCAAGGACAAGGCACGGGTAGTGAAAAAAGTCCAGGAGAACAGGGACATCACGTCCCTGTTCATTGAGGGTTACGGTGAATCGTTCAGGAAACGGCGCGCAGGCCAGTTTCTCACCCTGAAGATCATGCAGGACGGCCAGTGGAGCAAACCTCATCCATTCACCATATCCTGCGCCCCGGAAGACCCCCTGCTCAGGGTCACCATCAAGAAGATCGGCGTGTTCACCTCGTTGATTCCTGAGTTGAAAGAGGGCGACCCTGTGATCGTATCCGGTCCGTACGGGGCATTCTGCAGCCATATCGATGAGCACGGGGAGATCGTGATGATCGCGGGCGGCGTGGGCATCACCCCTTTCCTGAGCGTGCTCAGGCACTTCCGGAATATCAGGGCCCGCAGCAGGGTCGTTCTCCTGTGGTCGAACAGGTTGCTCGACGATGCGTTTGCCCTGGAGGAGCTGGGCGCCTTGAGCAGGGAAATCCCCCTGACAGTCGTGCACAACCTGAGCAGGGAGGCTCCGGGGGCCGATCTGAGCAGATATGCCCGTCAGGACCTTCCGGCCGTCTTCTATGAACCCGGGCGGTGCAGCAGGGATCTGATGAAGAAATATCTGCCTTCCGAAAACCCGGCCGTGTTTCTCTGCGGTCCTCCTGCCATGCAGGACTACATTCTGGGCGAGCTGGATGCGCTGGATATGGACTCCGGGTCTGTGGAAAAGGAGAGCTTTACCTGGAAGGGCGCCCGCTAGGCATTCCTTAGCATGTGAGCACAGGTGTGGCCCCTTCCCGGGCCTCATGCTAAGGGCATAAGGCACAGGATGCCCATATCCGGCATAAGGAGGTGAGTCGTTGGCTGAGACCGGGGTGTTCCAGGCCCTGCTCATTACCACGTTGGCGGGGCTGTCAACGGCCATCGGCAGTGTCCTGGGGCTGTATTCCCGGAGGCCTTCGACTGCCTTCATCGGGTTTTCCCTGGGGTTTTCCGCCGGGGTCATGGTGCTCGTGGCCTTTGGTGAGCTGCTCCCCACGGCGGTCGCGGTCCCTGCGCTGGGGTTCGCGGGAGCCTACAGTGCGTTTTTCGCCGGTATGATGACCTACTTTCTCATCGATCTGGCGATCCCCCATGAATACATCGGCCAGCACGACCATTCCCTGGCCGTGCCAGGGAATGCCGGAACGCATTCCCTGGAGGGGCTGGAGAGGACCGGGCTTCTGGTGATGCTGGGCATCACCATCCACAACTTCCCCGAAGGCATGGCCACCTTTATCGCCGCCATGGAGGACTTAAGAGTGGGCGTGGCGCTGGGCATTGCCATCGCCATTCACAACATCCCCGAGGGCCTGGCCATTTCAGCACCGGTGTACCTTGCATCGGGCAGCCGGAAAAAGGCCTTCCTCTGGTCGTTTTTCTCCGGGATCAGCGAGATCGCGGGCGCGCTCCTCGCCGCTGCGCTCCTCGCGCCTTTTTTGTCAGAGACAGTGATGGGCATTGCCCTGGGATGCGTGGCAGGAATCATGGTGGCCATCTCCCTGGACGAGCTCATCCCGGTGGCCAAAACCCTCGATTCCGAGCACGGCCCCATTCTCGGGGTCATAACAGGAATGATGGTCATGGCAATCAGCCTGTACCTGCTGAAGTAGGCGAAGATATCGAAAGACAGCTCAGTTCCCGTCGAGGACGATTCCCACCGGGCAGTGGTCCGAGCCAATGACCTGATCGAGAATGAATGCGTCCCTGAGCAGGGATTTGAGCGAGGAAGAGACGCAGAAATAATCGATCCGCCACCCGATCCCCCTGGCTCGGGCATTGAACCGGTAGGACCACCAGGTGTAGCGGCCGGGCTCGTGGTTGAAAACTCTGAAGGTGTCGATGAAGCCGCTCTGCACGAACCGGTCGAATGAGCTGCGCTCCTCGGGGGTGAACCCGGCGTTGCGAACGTTTGCTTTCGGGTTCTTGAGGTCGATCTCCTTATGGGCCACGTTGAGATCTCCGCAGAAGACCACGGGTTTGGTCTGCTCGAGTGTTTTCAGGTATGCGAAGAAGTCGGAGTCCCACCTCATGCGGTAGTCGAGCCTGGTCAGGCCGCGCTGGGAATTGGGGGTGTAGACATTCACGAGGAAGAGGCCCGGAAACTCCAGGGTGATGATCCTCCCCTCCCGGTCGTGCTCGGGCATGCCCATGCCGTACGATACGGACAGGGGTTCTCTGAGCGAGAAGACGGCTGTCCCCGAATATCCTTTTTTCTCGGCATGATTCCAGTATTGCAGATAGCCCGGAAGATCGACGACGATATCACCGTTTCCCGCTCTTGTTTCCTGTATGCATACGACATCCGCGCAAAAAGCCTGCGCCTTTTCCTGGAACCCGCTCTTCAGTGCGGCCCTGAGCCCGTTGACATTCCATGAGATCAGCTTCATCACCTGGGGGTCACCTCCTCCATGCTTGGTTCTCTCTGCTTCTCTATAACCTCCGGGGTTTCGTGCGTCAAATCATCTTCGGGTGCCCCTGGTCCCTTAAAAAAAGGACCGCCTCCGGTGGATGATGCGGTGAGCCTGGAACCATGCAGACCCAGCAAGAACAGATGTTCTCTGTGAAACGGATGGGGCGGGTGGTCCGGGAGGGGCAAGGATTCTCTGGAAAAAGGAATCATTGTGTTGTAACTATAGACAATATTCCCTTGAAGGAGGCTGCCGTGAAGGTCCGTAACGAGCTGGAAAAGATATTCGCCGACATCCGCGATCATCAAGAGATGGCCTCGTTTTTTGAGGAGATATTCACGCCCAAGGAGATCAAGGACCTGGAGCTCAGGTGGGAGCTGCTCAAGGAACTGCATGCCGGACACGCCCAGAGAAGCATTGCGGCACGTCATCAGATCAGCCTCTGCAAGATAACCAGGGGCTCGAAGATTCTGAAAAAGCCGGGGTCGGTGACGAAGAAGCTGCTCGATAAGAACTACGGATCCCGCCAAGGCTGAAGGACAGCGCATACTCAACCACGCAATGCCTGAGGCTGCTACGGGCTCCGCGTGGGCTGACGAATACCTTGCTTAGCTAAGAGGAGCTGCTTTACAAAGGCGTTGTCCTTGCAAGTGCCATATTCGACTTAAAGCCGCCTGCCCAGAGGGAGGCCTTGGGTTCAATCCGAGTGAGGGTCTATGGGGAGATACTCACCTTTTGAATGTGAACCCAAGGCGTAGGGTTAATGATAATGATGTCCGGGCTGAAGTCAAGATGTCTGAGCAATATGTGAAAAATAGAGGCATATAATTGTTCCTTTGTTGAAATAGGTCTGGAATCCAAAAAATAAATTTTTCTTTAGAGTTTTCCGATAGGTGTTGTGAAGAAAAATGTATCTCCAAGGGGGAACTCTTATTTGAAGCTCCAGGACACGCAAAAAAAGGCGGGCGACAGGCTGTTTTTCCTCGTGCATGCCGCCTACGGTCCTGCCTGAGGAGGGTTTTCATGGCAGGGAAACCGACATATCGGGATCTGGAGCGGAGGATATCCGAGCTCAATATGCAACTCGGGGACTACCGTGAGCGCTTTGCCGAAATATCCCGAAACATCACCGAGTTCGTATTCGAGCACGATCTTGAGGGCAATTTCACCGAGCTCATCCCCCACTATACCGGAAGGCTCGGGTTGTATCGCGAGGACGTGGTGGGCAGGAACGCGAGGAGTTTGATGCCGAAGCATTTCTGTAAACAGTTCGACGATTATCTCCGCCGGGTCACCTCCAATGGTAAGGACGAGGGCCTCATGCAGGTGGTTTCAAGGGACGGCAAATCCCATGTCATTGAATACAACAACATCCTGGTCACGAACAAGGACGGAGAAAAAATGGTGCAGGGCGTGGCCCGTGACGTCACCGAACGCCTGGAGACGGAACATGCCCTCATCGAGAGCGATACCCGTTTCCGGATCATACTCGACTCCATAGAAGACGGGTATTTCGAGGTGGATCTGGCGGGCAACTTCACCTTTTTCAACAGCCGGATTCCTGAACACCTGGGCTGCACCGAGGAAGAGATGATGGGCATGAACTACCGGCGACTGATGGACAGGACCAATGCCGAGTATGTCTATAACGCGTTCCACAAGATCTTCATCACCGGTGAATCCGTCAAGTCGATCGAGTGGGAGCTCATAAAGAAAGACGGGTCCTGTTTCGTGGCGGAGACCTCGGTCTCCCTGAAGAGAGACCGCAAGGGTGATCCGGTCGGATTCCAGGGGATCATCCGCGACGTCACCGAACGCAAACGGTTCGAGCAGGAGCTCGCCTACATGGCGTATCATGATCCCCTTACCGGGCTGTTCAACCGGAAGGCTTTCGTGGAAAAGCTCACCGAGACCATCAGGGAGGCAAGGCGTTACCGCGGCACAAGGGCAGTGCTGTTTCTGGACCTGGATTCGTTCAAAAAGGTCAATGACGTCCATGGTCACGAAATCGGAGACAGGCTTCTCGTCGAGGTGGCGGCCAGGCTCCGGCGGACCGTTCGCGAGAGCGATTATGTGAGCAGGCTCGGCGGCGACGAATTTTCGGTCATCCTGACCAACCCCCGGAACCTCAACGCAGAACGGGTGGCGGGGAGGCTCGTCGAGGTGCTGTGCATGCCCTATCATATCATGGGCATCACCATTGATTTCATCACCACCAGCATCGGGATCAGTGTCTTTCCCGAAGACGGCCATGATGCAGAGGTGCTTCTGAAACGCGCCGACGAGGCCATGTACCAGGCAAAGGAGCGCAAGAGCTGCTTCGTGCACTGCGGCGAAGGCCGGGACGCCCCGGTCGCTGGCACCGGCAAGGAGGGTGCGCATTCCTGCTAGACATCACCAGGGTTGTGATATGTGTCGGAAAGCTTTGGCATTGTCGGATGGTTTTTTGATGTGCCCCTGCAAAGGGGGATTCGGCGAGAAAGAGAAGGGCGGCTATAAGAACCTTGCGCTATTTTTTCACGTCCAGGGGGATGACCGTCTTCTCCGCTTTGGTCATCTGGCAGCTTCCTTCGAAAACCACCCCTTCGTCCACGATGAGTGAAGGCGTGCTGATATTGCCGTAAAGCCTGCCGTTGCCTTTGATCTCCACCTGTTTTGCAGCCTTGAGGTTTCCGTGGACCTCTCCGCGCACGATGATCGTGTCGGCCTGGATCTCTGCATGGACCAGGGCCCCGTCGCCGACAGCGAGGATCCCGCTGGTGATCACTTCTCCCTTGAATTTGCCGTCGATCCGCAAAGTTCCTTCGAAAATCAGTTTGCCTTCGAAATCAGTGCCCTTGCCGAGCAGACCCACGATATTATCCATGTTCGAACCGTTCTTTATCCCCATCTCGCTCCTCCGGAAAAATCCCATGGCGCTTCGACGTCCTTTCTCCTCGCCTGAGGGTAATCATTATTGTCCTCTGCCGGTTCCTATCGTCTCGTGCTATTCAATACTTGAAAGAATATTCAACATCCCGCATATCCTGAGAAGGTACCAGGATCCTTGGGGGTGTCCACGAGCCGGTACTATAATATCCAGAGTAACGATCTGCAAGGGTTTGTTTTCATACAGTGAAAAAAGGTTGTCCGAGGACAGGGCCGTTCCACTGTACGAGCGCGGGTGGAAGGGGCTTTTAAAGCCCTTGGGGCCGGCGGAAGGGCCCTTTCTTCTCGATCCGCTTCGGGTTGTTTGAGAAGGGCTGCGTTACCGGCCGATTTCAGGATTCAACCCGGACCGGAGACTGCCTTTCCATGGGCCAAGCCGTTGATCGTCGGGCCAAGCCGTTGATCGTCGCGCTCATTCCATGAGCGAGACATACGCCTGCCTGATCTCCTTGAAACGATCTTCAGCCAGTGCCCTGAACTCCTCGCCAAGATGCTGGACCTTGTCAGGATGGTATTTGTTCGCGAGCGCCCGGTAGGCCTTCTGGATCTCGTCTCTGGACGCCCCCCGGTCGAGGCCGAGCACGGAATAGGGATCTTTGAGACCGGGTGTGCGGCCGGAGGGGCCTTTATCTTCAAAGCCGGACCGGCCGCCTGCGGCTGAGTCCTGCCTTGCATGTTCCCGTCCCTGGCCCCCGGAGCCTCTGGTCCGGGCGGATCGGCCCGCAGCCGGGAAGAGCACATACCGGTACAGGAGATAGAGGACCAACAGGTCGTCGAGCCAGCCCCAGCCGATGAGAAAATCCGGCACCAGGTCATAGGGGCTCGCTGCATAGGCTGCTGCGAGCAGGATCAGGATGATCTTTTTCATGCGTTTCTCATCTGCCCCTGACTGTGAGTTGGAGGTTTGGTTTGCTTTGTATCACAAGCATGATTTCGTATCCACACTCATGCGTTCATTCGTTCCCGGTACACGGGATCGTTTAGCTGAGTCCGAACCTGGCCACTCTCATGGGGTTGCATCAGCAGTGAGGATGATCCGATTGAATCGCGGCCTGGTGTTCATGACGAGAACACGTGGTGCAGCATCTCTTGTACCTGGTCGTCGCACATGCCAGCCGGGCACGGGCAGGATAGGGCCTTTAAAATGGATCAGAAAGGCCCTTTCTCAGAGAAAGGGCCCCCTTTAACCGATGTTTCACACCTCGATGGCATCCCCGGCCATGAGCTCTTCCGCAGTGATGGCCTCTGCCATGAGCAGGCCCACGGTCCGGGAAAAGCGCGAGGGGTCTTCCACCTTGCCCCCTTCGGCGACCACAGCCAGATCATAGAGGAGCCGGGCGTAATCCTTGAGAACCGGGTCGGTCCGGTCCTTTTGGAACACAAACTTGACGTTCGCGATGGCCGGATGGTCGATGTTGAGCTCGAGCACCCTTTTCACGGGCTCGGTCTTCTGGCCCGAGGCCCGCAGGATCTTCTCCATGTAGGCGCTCATGTCATATGCCTCGCCGGAAAGGCAGGAAAGCGAGTCTTTGAGGTGGGTCGAAGGCTTTACCTCTTTGACCAGGTCCTTGAGCTCGTCCTTGAGAAAGGCGAAGAATCCGCTGAACTCGTCCATTTTCTTGTCGTCCGGCTTGTCCAGGCCCAAATCGCCCTTTTCCGCGCTCGTGAACTTCTTGCCCTCGAACTGCCCCAGGTGCTGCACTACCCACTCGTCGATTGGGTCGGTCATGAGCACCACCTCCAGGCCCTTCTCCTTGATGCGCTCCAAGTGCGGGCTGTTGGACAGGGCCGCGAGGTTATCGCCCGTGATGTAGTAGATCTCGTCCTGCCCGGGCTGCATCCGCTCCATGTATTGTTGAAGCGACACGAACTTCCCTTGGGACTTGGTGGTGCGGTACCTGAGCAACCCCGCGATCCGCTCCCGGTTTTCATGGTCCGTGGGGACCCCGATCTTCAGGATGGCGCCGAACTCAGTGAAAAACTGTCCGTATTTTTCGGGCTCCATGTTTTCGAGCAGGTCAAAGATCCGCTTGAGAAGGTTTTTCCGGATGTTCCTGACCAGCGAATCCTGCTGCAGGATTTCGCGGCTGATGTTGAGGTTCAGGTCCGGAGCATCCACCACGCCGTGGACAAACCCGAGATATTCGGGCATGAGCTCCCGGCAGTCGTCCATGATGAAGATCCGCTTGCTGTAGAGGTGGATGCCGTGCCTGCGCTCCCGCAGGGTGAAGTCAAAGGGAAGGTGAGAGGGGATGTACAGCAGGGCCTGGTACTCGGTGGTGCCCTCGAACCGGATATGGAGATGCGCCAGGGGGGCCTCCCAGTCGTGGCTGATATGCTTGTAGAACTCGGTATATTCCTCCTCGGTGACCTCGGAGCGGTTCTTTGTCCAGATGGCCTTCATGGAGTTGAGGGTCTCCGGCTTCTTCACGGTGCGGCTGGTCGACCCGATGGGCTTGCCGTCCTTGTCCTTGATGAGCTGGTCTTCGGGGACCTGCTCCTGACGCTCGACATCCATGACGATGGGGTAGTTCACGAAGTCGGAGTGGCGCTTCACGATGCCCCGGATGGTCCACTCGTCCGTATAGTCGGGATCGTCGTGGCCGCGTTCTTTCAGCTTCAGCGTCACCGCGGTGCCGCGCGAATCCTTTTCCGCCTCCTCCACGGTGTAGGAGCCGTCGCCGGATGATTCCCATCTTACAGCATGTTCCTGACCCGCGGCCCAGGTGAGAAGGGTGACCTTCTCCGCTACGATGAAGGCGCTGTAAAACCCGACCCCGAACTGTCCGATGAGCTCGGGCAGGAGGCTTTCCTTGCCCTTTGCCTCTTCCATGGCCTCGAGAAAGGCCCGGGTGCCGCTCTGGGCGATGGTTCCAATGTTTTCAACCACCTCGTCATAGGTCATGCCGATGCCGTTGTCCTCAATAGTGATGGTGCGGTTTTCACTGTCCGGTATGATCCTGATCCTGAGCTCGGTGTCCTGCCCGAGAATGCCCGGGTCGGTCTGAGACTTGAACCTGACCTTGTCGATGGCGTCCGAGGCGTTGGATATCAGCTCCCGCAGGAAGATCTCGGGATGGGAATAGAGCGAGTTTATGATAAGCCTCATCAGCTGCTGCACCTCGGTCTTGAACTGGCGGGTTTCCTTTTTGCGATCCATGATTCCTCCATTTGCTTGTTCGGTTTTGAATAGGCATGAATATCATTCGTTTACCTAGGTCCTCAAGCATGAATATTCAAGGCCCTTAAAGAGACATTTTTTAAAGCAACCTTGCATTGCATTTCCTTGAACTTTCCCCTGGATTGGGTTATCGTGCAGCACCGAACCACACGAGAAACGATTCATGGCAAAGGAGCGGCAACTGCTGTGGAATTCGATGCATGCATGAAACATAAGCTCGTCCGCAAGAGCGTGCGGGAGTTCGCTGAGACCGAACTCGGACCCATTGCCCACGAGATCGACCAGGAGGCCCGGTTTCCCATCGAGGTCGTCGAGAAGATGGGCCCATTGAACTTCTTCGGGCTCCAGGCGCCGAAGGAGTACGGCGGTGCCGGGATCGACAGCATCAGCTACGCGATCGTCATCGAGGAGATCTCCCGCGTGAGCGGATCGCTGGGGCTGTGCCTCACGGTCCACAACAGCGTGGGGATATCCCCGATCCTCAAGTACGGCACGCCTAAGCAGAAGGAGCGCTTCGTGACCAGGCTCGCGAGCGGCGAGTGCATCGGCGCATTCTGTCTCACCGAGGCCAACGCCGGCTCGGATGCGGGCGGCGTTGAGACCCATGCGGTTTTCACGGGCGGGCAGTACGTGATCAACGGCACCAAGATCTTCGTGACCAACGGCGGGGTGTGCAGCCTTCCGCTGATCTTTGCCATAACCGATCCGCAGGCAAATCCGGGCCGGAACGCGAGCGTGTTCATCATGGAAAAGGACATGCCCGGCTTTGCCGTAGGAGAGATTGAAGACTTGTGCGGCATGCGGGCAAATCCCGTGTCATCACTGTTCTTCGAGGATTGCCGGGTCGGACCGGAGAATTTGCTCGGCCGCGAGGGTGACGGTCTGAAGATCGGCCTCGATGCGCTCGATACCGGCAGGATCGGGATCGGGGCCCAGGCCGTGGGGATCGCCCAGGCGGCCTATGAGGCCTCGGTCAAGTACTCGCGGGAGCGCCAGCAGTTTAAGAAGCCCATATCATCGTTTCAGTCTATCCAGAACATGCTCGCGGACATGGCTACCGAGATCGACGCGGCACGTCTGCTGGTGTACCGCGCCAGCGCGCGCAAGGACAGCGGCAGGCCCTTTGGCAAGGAGGCATCCATGGCCAAGCTCTATGCCAGCGCCACTGCATCGAGGGTGACAGGAAAGGCCGTGCAGATACACGGCGGCTACGGCTACAGCAAGGAGTATGATGTGGAGCGCTATTTTCGCGATGCCAAGGTGACCGAGATCTACGAGGGAACGAGCGAGATCCAGCGCATGGTGATTTCCCGGGCCATCTTGGCCGAGCCGGTGTGAAGAGGGCGGCGGTGATGCTGAAGATGATCGTATGCATGAAACAGGTGCCCATGGTGAGCGATCTTCCGTGGGACCCGGTGACCGGCACGCTCACCAGGGACGTGGCCGAGGGCATGATGAACCCAGCCTGCAAGCATGCCCTGGAGGCGGCGCTGGTGCTCAAGGAGCGCCACGGCGGGCACATCACGGCCATGACCATGGGGCCGCCCATGGCAGAGGAGATCCTCAGAGAGGCTATCGCCCTGGGCGCTGACCGCTGCCTCATGGTATCGGACCAGAAGATGGCGGGCGCGGACACCCTGGTCACCTCGTTCACCCTTGCACGGGCCATCGAGATCTTCTGTCCCGACTTCGACCTGATCCTCTGCGGATGCCACACCTCTGACAGCGAAACCGCCCAAGTGGGGCCCCAGCTCTCCGAAGAGCTGCGCATCCCGTCGATCGCGGCCGTGGAAGGCCTTGATCTTTGCGGAAACGCCATGCGGATCAAACGGGTGTCGGACAACTTTCTCGAAACCCTGGAGATGGACCTGCCCGGACTCGTCACTGTGGCCACCGGCTTCTATGTACCCCGCTATGCGTCCATGGCAGGTTTGCACGACGCGTTCCGGGAGCCCGGCATTCTGACCGTGGGGGCACGGGATCTGGGCCTTGACGATGACGACGTGGGGTTGCAGGGGTCGGCCACCCGGATCATGGACATCTTCTCTCCTGTTGCGAAAAAGGAGAACATTGTGCTCAAAGGGGCGCCCAAGAAGATTGTGGAAGAGCTTCTCGACCGGTTCGACGACACGATCGGGAGCCTTATCCGCAAAGACCTCAAGGCGGTGAAATAATCCATGGATCAGAAAAGGCGCAGCATCTGGGTATTCGGGGATTACCGCAACTATTTCCAGAACCGGGTGACCCTGCAGCTTCTCTCGCGTGCAACCGACCTGGCCAAAAAGATCGAGGCCGAGGTGTGCGCCACGGTATTCGGCCACGAGGTGGACGAGTGGGTTGGAGAGTATATCGCGCACGGAGCCACAAAGGTCTATGTCTGCGACAACCCCGGACTCAAGTTTTACAGTACGGACACCTATGTGGCACTGATGGAGCGGATCGTGCGGCAGTATGGTCCGGAGATCATTCTGGTAGGCGCCACCTCGTTCGGCAGGGAATTCACCCCGCGCCTGGCAAAGCGCCTCAAGACTGGACTGACCGCGGACTGCGTTGGCCTGGAAATCAACGGTGAGGGCCTGCTGGTGCAGACTGCACCCGCCTTTGGCGGGAGCCTCCTGACCAGAATCGTCACCCCGGAGAAAAGGCCTCAGATGGCGACTGTGCGGCCGGGCGTGTTCCAGGAAATACCCCACAACTACCAGGCCACGGGCGAGATCGTGAATGTGGCCCTGCCGGGTGACCTCCCCGGGGACAGGGTCAGGCTCGTCAGCTCCGAACGTCAGCCGGCCAGGGAGCAGAAGCTCGGCGAGGCCCCGGTGGTGGTGTGCGGAGGCCGGGGCATGGGCAGCAAAACCAGGTTCAAAAACCTCTTCGAGCTGGCCCGGGTGCTGGGCGGCGAGGTGGGCGCAACAAGGCCCGTGGTCTATGCCAAGTGGGCCGACGAGGACGCCCTGGTGGGCCAGGCCGACCGGCACATCAGCCCCAAGGTGCTCTTCTCGTTCGGTGTCTCGGGCGCCATCCAGCATACCGCAGGGATCAAGAACGCCGGATTCATCATTGCGGTCAACAAGAATCCCAACGCCGCCATGATGAAGATGGCCGACGTCGCCATCGTGGCTGATGCGAGTCAGGTCTGCATCGCCCTGATCAGAGAGCTCAAGAAGCGCATCCGCACCTGATTCTTCCCAAGCGAGGGTGTCTCCTGCCCAGCCGGGAGGGATCTCAGGCAAAGAGCTTCTTTGCAGTCTCGGCCACCATCCTTCCCTGGAAGCGCGCGCCTTCGAGCTCTGTCTCGCTCGGCCACCGCTCGCCGCTGGAGCCGGCAATGGTCGATGCCCCATAGGGAGAGCAGCCTGTGATCTCACCCAGGATCGTCTGCCCCTTGAAGCTGTAGGGAAGCCCCACCAGGATCATGCCAAAGTGCAGGAGGTTCACGTGGAAGGTGAGAATGGTCGACTCCTGACCGCCGTGCTGCGTTCCGCTGCTCGTGAATACGCTCCCCACCTTCCCCACCAGCTTATCCGCGGCCCACAGAGACCCTGCGGCGTCGAGAAACTGGCGCATCTGGCCGGTCATATTCCCGTACCGGGTGGGGGTGCCGAAAATGATGGCGTGGTAGTCGGCCAGATCGCTCACAGCCGCCACAGGAATGTGGGCGAACTGCTTCTGGGCCTCCACGGCCCTCATCTTTGCCAGGATCTCCTCTGAGAGCGTCTCGGGAACGCGGCGGATATCCACTTCGGCCCCGTCCACCTGTCTCGCGCCTTCGGCCTCGGCCTCGGCCATGCGATAGATATGCCCGTAGGTCGAATAGAACAATACCAGCACCCTCATGCAGACACCTCCTTTTTTTTAAGTTCCACCAGGGCCGTGCACCCGGAAAAAACGGGCGGCTTCCCGGTGAAACGAGAACGTTCCTCAATGACATAGTAGGGATTGCAAAACCGGATTCAAGGAACAGGGCATAAAGAGGATCATATGCGCGGAAATCTTACAGGCTGGAAATCCGAAAAAAACTATGCTAGAGGAAAACACCCTTATCGGAACATCATGCAGGCCATGCGTTCCATAGGGCTGATTTCATGATTGAGAGTATCCAGAGCGAAAGGAGAACATATGGCTTCAAAGCTTCGAAGCGTACGCGAGACACAGAAGGCGTACTGGATGGGAAAACTGGACCAGCGCAAGGCCGAGCTGGGTGAAACAGGGATCGACGGGGATCTGATCGAAAAGGATTCCGTGGTCAAGAAGCTCAAGGCGAAGATAAACGATAGCAATATCAGGCTCGCCGCGATCGAAGCGAACGAACAGAAGCTCGTCGATATGGCCAGGCTCAAGGAAGAGAAAAAGGCCGCTCCTCAGAAGGAAAAAGGCAAGAAGGCGGCCCCCCCTGTGGTAGAAGCCAAGCCCAAGAAGAAAAAGAAGAAGGAAGAAGGCGGGGAGCAGCCGGCGAAGAAAGAGGCAAAGAAAGCAGCGGAAGCAGAACAGCCCGGCTGATTGAATCCTCCATGCAGGTCATATCCGGAGGCTGCGGCAGGGCCCGCACGTTTTCCGGTCCGCCGCGCTCTCCATTCAGGATGCGCCGGATCAGTGCCTCATACTGAACTCGCACCCGCAGTAGCTCTGACGGTAGATGCCGTATTGCCGGCTCAGCTTGATGCTCCGGGCATAGCCGTTTTTCTTCTTGAAATCTATGGCCTCGAACCCCTGATATGCCCTGCCCAGGGAAAAAATGGCGGACGAGGACTTGTAGCGGCTCACGCTCAGGCTTGTGGTGAAGACCGGGATCTGCAGCTCGTCTGCCGTTGCAGCGGTTCTCGCCAGGCTGAACGCAAAGCATCTCTCGCACCTCTTTCCCCTCTCGGGCTCGTCTTCGAGTCCCCTGACATGATCGAGCCAAGACCGGTGATCATAGGCATCCTCCCTGATCCCTATGTTCAGGATCTTGGCGAGCCTTCCCGCGTGCTCCAGGCGCTTGAGATACTCGGCTTGGGGAGCAATGTTCGAGTTGCTGAAGAACAGAATGACCTCGTAATCCGGGGCGAGCCGCTCCACGCAAGCGGTGGCACAGGGCCCGCAGCAGGTATGGAGAAGGATTCTCCCTCTTTCAGGCGCCATGATTCTTTATTTCCTCACTATTTCTCTATAGGACAATCCCGCCTCAGAGTGAAGCCCTGATTGCAAATCGTTTCAAGCCACGTATACTGAATTCCGTAAGGGCACTCACTCCATGAGCGTGAAGAGAAAAAAGATCGTTCTGATCGTGGATGACAAACGGGTTGTCAGATCATTGATCAGAGCGATCATTGAAAACAACTTCGAGGAGTATGATCTGGATATCCTCACCGCTCCTTCCAGCGACACGGCCCTGCAGATGATCGAGCAGAGGCGCGGCGGCATTGATGTCATCTCCACCAATATCAACCGCCCCGGCATGGATGGAATCGTGTTCGTCCACTATGTCAAGTTCAAGTATCCTCACATCAAGGTGCTTATCTGTTCTGGAAGCGCAAGGATGAGCGACTTGGAGGAACTTTTCGAGGGGAGACTCGCAGACGCATATATCCGGAAGCCCATCAGGGAGAGAGATTTCATCAACAAGGTGAGGAATATCTTCGAAGAGCAGAAACTCGTCAGGCTGAGCTTCCCGGGATGATGCGCTCGCGCTGCGCTTCAAACCGGGCAACGGCCGCCGGCTACGGGGAGGCAAACCCTGATATCGGGCGCCTCAGGCAGGGACACGCCGGCATTTCTCTCATGATCGGCGGGCGGACAGTGCCCGACCCCCCCCTTGTTACATCGTATTGCCAACAGGGGCGCCATGGTGGATAATATATATCAAACAGAGGAAACGGAGCATGCCATGAAATTGATTGCAGGTGATATCGGAGGAACCAAGACCATACTCGCTCTGTACACGCCACAGAGCGGTCCTGAAAGACCTCTGTACGAGAGCACGTATCCCAGCGGGTCCTACCGCTCGCTCAAGGCCATCATGGGCGAGTTCCTGGACCGGTATGAGGTCACGGGGGTGGATCACGCGGTTTTCGGCGTGGCAGGGCCCGTGGTGGGGAAGCGGGCTCGGATCACAAACCTGCCGTGGGAGATCGATGCCGGATATCTCCAGACCGAGCTGAAGATCGACCGGGTGAGCCTGATCAACGACCTCCAAGCGGTCGCCTACAGCATTCCCCTGCTTCAGCGCAAAGATCTGTTCACTCTGAACACGGGCAGCGCGGTTCCCACAGGCCCGCGTGCGGTCATCGCAGCCGGAACCGGCCTGGGTGAGGCATATCTCACCTGGGACGGCAACCGCTATATCGCCCATGCGTCCGAAGGCGGTCACACCGAGTTCGGACCCACTGACGCCATCGAGCTCGAGCTGCTCAAGTACCTCATGGAACGCTTCGATCATGTCAGCTACGAGCGAATATGCTCGGGCACCGGCATTCCCAACATCTATTCGTTTCTCAAGGACCAGGGCAGGCATGAAGAGCCTGGCTGGCTGGCTGAAGATCTGGTCAGGGGACCCGATGCCACCGCCGTTATCGTAAATGCCGCGCTGGATAGCGCGAAGGCCTGCGAAATCTGCCAGGAGACAGTGCGCATCTTCCTCTCTGTCCTCGGGGCCGAGGCCGGTAATCTGGCGCTCAAGATCCTTGCCTCCGGAGGGGTATACGTAGGGGGAGGCATACCGCCGAGGCTTGTATCCATCATCAGGCAGAGCCCGTTCATGGAGGCGTATCTCCTCAAGGGCAGGCTTTCGGGAGTCATCTCCGCCTTCCCGGTGCACGTCATCCTCAATCCACAGGCAGGCCTCATAGGGGCTGCTCATTTCGGGCTGGATATCATGGACACCCTGCCTTAAGTTGCGGGAGAGAACCGGGAGAACGGCCCGGAAAGCAAAGCATTGGAAAAATATCCTGATGAGAGAAAGGGGCTTGAGATTTCAGCCCTGATTCCTGTATGGTAGTTGACCGGTCACAACTTCCCAAAACCTTTGAAGGAGCGCAAGACATGGCGAAACTCCATACATTGGCCCGTATGGGACAGGCGATATGGTTCGACTACATCTGCAGGTCTCTGATCACCTCGGGCGAGCTGAAGTCACTCATCGGTCAGGGCATCCGCGGGGTCACGTCAAACCCCACGATCTTTGAAAAGGCCATCGCAGGCAGCTCCGATTACGACGACGATCTCGCGGCCCTGGTCCAGGACGGACTGTCCATCGAAGAGATCTATGAATGTCTCGCACTCCACGATATCGCCCGGACCGCGGACCTCTTCCGGAAGGTGTACGATCAGACGGACGGACTTGACGGGTACGTGAGTATCGAGGTGAGCCCGATGCTGGCCTATGATACGGAAAAGAGTATCCAGGAGGCCAGGCGCCTGTTCTCCACACTGAACCGCCCGAACATCATGATCAAGGTCCCTGCCACCCAAGAAGGGATACCTGCGATCGAGACCCTGATTGCAGACGGCATCAATGTCAACGTGACCCTGCTCTTTTCCGTCAGGCGCTACCAAGAAGTGGCTCAAGCCTATCTGAACGGCCTGGAAAAACTCAGGGCATCAGGGAAGGATATCGCCCATGTGGCCTCAGTGGCCTCGTTCTTCGTGAGCAGGGTGGACACCGCGCTCGATCCCGAGCTCGAAAAAAGGTCCCTGAGCGATCTCATGGGCAAGATCGCCGTGGCAAACGCCAAGGTGGCCTACGGGCTCTTTGGCGAGATCTTCTCCGGAGAGCGCTGGCAGGCGCTCGAACAGAATGGGGCCCGGCCCCAGCGGCTGCTGTGGGCGAGCACCGGCACCAAGAACCCGAAATATCCGGATACGCTCTATGTGGACGAGCTCATCGGCCCGCACACGGTCAACACCCTTCCTCCTGCTACGCTTCAGGCCTACCTGGATCATGGAAAGACGGGGAGCACTCTTGATGCCGGCCTCCAAGAGGCCCGTGAGCAGATCGCGCGGCTCACCAGGGCGGGTATCGATCTCGACGCTGTAACCGCCAAGCTGCAGAACCAGGGCGTAGATCTGTTTGCCGGATCGTTCCATTCGCTCATGGACAGCATTGCAGCCAAGAGGCGGGCCATCATCTCCAGGCGGCATCAGATGACCGCTGCTCTGGGTGATCTCAAGACCAGGGTGGACGCACGCCTTCAGGAGATGGACAAGGCCGGGGTCATATCCCGGATACACGCGCACGACCACACGGTGTGGAGCGAAAACCCCCGGGAGATCGCCAACCGGCTCGCCTGGCTCTCCCTGCCCGCAGATATCCTCGACAGCGCCGACGGGATGGAGCAGTTCGCCCGGGACATTGCATCGAAGGGATATACCCGCGCGCTGCTTCTGGGCATGGGCGGCTCCTCGCTGGCCCCGGACGTGATGCGGTCGATCTTTGGCGTGCGCCAGGGATATCTCGATCTCGTAGTGATCGACAGCACCGACCCCGACTTTCTGGCTGCCGAATTTCAGAAGATCGACCCGGCCAGGACCCTGTTTATCGTGTCGACCAAATCCGGCACCACGGTGGAGACGCTCTCGTTCTTCAAGTACTTCTATACCGTGACTGCGGACGCCCTGGGAGCGGGCAATGCCGGAGATCACTTCGTCGCGATCACGGACCCGGACTCTCCCCTGGTGGAAACGGCCCGCAAGTACGGGTTCAGAAATATCTTCCTCAATGATCCGGATCTGGGCGGCAGATACTCGGCTCTCTCGCATTTCGGGCTCGTGCCTGCCGCGCTCATGGGCGCAGACATCAAGTCGCTCCTGGACAGGGCCCTGATCATGACCGAAAACTGCCGGGCCGGGAGCTGCACCCCCGAGGGTGCAAACTCAGGCGGTATTCTCGGCGCGGTCCTCGGTGAGGCGGCGCTGGCGGGCAGAAACAAGGTGACCTTCTTCCTGTCGCCCGGGATCGCCTCGTTCGGCGACTGGGTGGAGCAGCTCATTGCCGAGAGCACAGGCAAGCAGGGCAAGGGCATGGTCCCCATCGTGCGCGAACGCCCGGGATCGCCCGGGCAATACCGGGACGACCGGCTCTTCGTGAACCTGCGGCTTGAAGGCGATCACACCCATGACAAGATCCTGGACGAGCTCGAAAAGGCCGGACACCCCGTGGTGCGCATCAGGCTCCACGATCTGTGCGATATCGGCGGGCAGTTCTACCTCTGGGAGATGGCAACTGCCGTGGCAGGGCACATTCTGGGCGTCAATCCCTTTGATCAGCCCGACGTGGAGGCGGCGAAGAAACGAGCGACAGAGGCTGTGGAGCTGTTCCGGAAGACCGGCGTGCTCCCCGAGCCCGCCCCTGCGCTGCAGGACGGGCACATCAGCGTGTACGGCGACGCGCAGGCAAAAACCGCGCCCGATGCCCTGGCATGGTTTTTAGGCCCAGCGGACAAGGCCTCGTATGTGGCGATCCAGGCGTACCTGCCGCCATCGGACGAGATCGACGAGGCCCTGGACATACTCTGCACAAAGATCAGGAACACCTGCAGGATCGCGGTCATGAGCGGGTACGGGCCTCGGTATCTTCACTCAACAGGCCAGCTCCACAAGGGCGACGAGGGCAAGGGGCTCTTCATCCAGATCACCCGGCAGGTTTCGGGGGATCTCGCGATCCCAGACAAGCCAGGATCATGGCAATCGGCCATCTCGTTTAGGACCCTGGAGAGCGCCCAGGCCCTGGGCGACTGGAACGCGCTGAAGGAAAAGGGAAGGAAGGTGCTGCGCCTCCACATCCTGGACAAGGATGTCCCTGCGGTCCTTAAGCGCATTGCCGGGGCCCTGTGAGGCCAGTCCAGGAAACAGCGGCCCGGCCCGGATAAGGCTTCTGAAGGACCGGGAAGCGGCTTTTGGATCACGCTCCCCGCCCGGAGCCGGTCCGGCCGGTTGCCTGGCAGCTGTGGTGTATGCAAGGCGATCGGTCCCCGGCAGGCAATCTTCCGCAAGGATCTCAGGGAAGGCGGCTTTGAGTACTGCATCGAAGACGATTGCTGCATCGGGTGCGGGTTTCTGTGCAGGGGCCTGACCATGCCGGGTATTGGAGCTCAGGGAAAACAGACCCCTGGAAGAGACAAAGAAACGCTTGATAATGCAAGAAGAAGGAAATGGAGGACGAACCATGTTACAATGCAAGACAAAGCAAGATGTTATGAAGGCTGTGAAGGAACACAAGGTCAGCTTCATACAGTTCTGGTTCACCGATGTTCTGGGCAGGCTCAAGAGCTTCAATCTGACGGCCTCGGAACTTGAAGAAGGCATTGAGGAGGGCATGGGTTTCGATGGGTCCTCCATCGAGGGATTTGCCCGGGTCCACGAGAGCGACATGATCGCCAAGCCAGATCCCTCCACCTTCCAGCTCCTGCCCTGGAGACCGTCTGATTATCCCGTGGCCCGGATGGTCTGCGACATCCTTACCCCGGACGGCGCCCCGTACGAGGGCGACCCGCGCTATGCCCTCAAGCGCGTGCTGGCAAGGGCGGCACAGAAAGGATACGCCGTGTTCCTCGGACCGGAGCTGGAGTATTTCTACTTTGCCGATGACACGTGCACCACCATCCTTGACAAGGGCGGGTACTTCGACGGCCTGCCCATCGACCGGGGCCCCGACATCCGGCGCGACACCATATTCAGCCTGCAGAAGATGGGCATCCAGGTGGAGTACAGCCATCACGAGGTGGCCCCGTCGCAGCACGAGATCGACCTGCGGTACAAAGAGGCGCTTACTATGGCCGACATCGTCATGACCTACCGGACCACGGTCAAGGAGATCGCCCGCCAGCACGGGGTGTATGCCACCTTCATGCCCAAGCCGATCGCCAACCAGAACGGCAGCGGCATGCATGTGCACCAGTCGCTGTTCACGGGCGATGACAATGCCTTTTTCGACACGGACGACAAGTATCACCTCTCAAAGATAGGCAAGCACTACATCGCTGGCATTCTCACCCACGCCCGGGAGATCTGCGCGGTCACCAACCAGTGGGTGAACTCTTACAAGAGGCTCGTTCCCGGCTACGAGGCCCCGGTCTACGTGTCCTGGGCCAGGAGAAACCGCTCGGCCATGCTCAGGGTGCCCATGTACAAGCCGGGCAAGGCCAAGGCCACCCGGATCGAGTTCAGGGCGCCCGACCCTGCCTGCAACCCCTATCTGGCATTCGCGGTGCAGATCGCGGCAGGGCTGGAGGGCATTGAAAAAGAATACACCCTGCCCGAGCCCATCGAGGTCGACATTTTCGAGATGGATGAGAAGGCGCGGGAAGAGGCGGGAATCACCTCGCTGCCAGGCAATCTCTTCGAGGCCATCCAGGAGGTGTCAAAGAGCGAGTTGGTGAGAGAGGCCCTGGGCAATCACATCTTCGAGAAGTTCATCGAGAACAAGAAGAAGGAGTGGGACGCCTTCAGGACTCATGTCAGCAAGTACGAGATCGACACCTATCTGCCGCTACTCTAAATAGTGGGGGTTCGAGGTCAGGGAGTACCAGTCTTGTCCGGGCAACTGGAGAAGGAAAAATTGATTTTTTGTTTTCTGCGAAATACATACTAACATAAATAGCGTGGAGTACTGTATCCAACCGGGTCTTAAGAGGGTCTGCCGGTGCAGGGGAGTTTGATACCATGAAGGCTGCGTTACGGGCACTGAGGAGAAAAGCTGCGCAGTGGAGGTTCTATGCCGGCAACGGACCGGCAGGACTTCCCTGCCGGTCCGTTGCCTTGTTTCTGGTTCAGCCCTGCATGTTTTTTTGCGAATAATGGAGATTGCAATGGATGGATTTTTTTCTTTGACAAAAGATGCTTGTTTGGCCTGTATAAGAAGGTACAGATGGACATAACGCCGCGATGCCATGAGAAGATCGTACAGATGATCGAGAAGGGGATGGACATCTCCAACCCCCTGACTCTCGATATCGGCGAGGAGGTCGACATCGGCCGGATATCTGGAGAGGGTGTCAGGATCTATCCCGGGTGCCGTATCTATGGCGAGAAGACGGTCATCTCCTCTGGCACCCAGATCGGCCGCGAAGGGCCGGTCACGATCGAAAACTGCCAGATCGGCCGCGACGTGGAGCTCAAGGGCGGCTACTTCAGCACGTCGGTGTTCCTCGACAAGTCCACCATGGGCCTGGGCGCCCATGTCCGCGAGTGCTCGATCCTGGAGGAAGAGGCGGGAGGCGCCCACTGTGTGGGGCTCAAGCAGACCATCCTCTTTCCTTTCGTGACCTTGGGCAGTTTGATCAATTTCTGCGACTGTCTCATGGCCGGTGGGACCAGCCGCAAGGACCACAGCGAGGTGGGGAGTTCGTACATCCACTTCAACTTCACCCCGGACGGCGACAAGACCACCCCCTCCCTGCTCGGCGACGTGCCCCGGGGTGTGATGCTGAACCGGCCGCCCATCTTCCTGGGAGGCCAGGGAGGGATTGTGGGGCCGCTGCGCATGGGGTTCGGCAACGTGGTGGCCGCAGGCTCGGTGCTCAAGCATGACTGCCCGGGCGACAACCGGCTGATCACGGTCGAGCCGCGTACAGGCGGAGTAAGGGAGTACCAGCCCGCCCTGTACCTGAACCTCAAGCGCGTGCTGGAAAACAACATTCTCTACCTGGCGAATCTCACGGCCCTGCGCGAATGGTACGTTCACGTACGCAAGCCCTTCCTCGAGGCCGTCGAGTTCGGCCCGCTCATCCACGCAGGCCTCCTCGACAAGCTCTCGCTCGCCTTCAAGGAGCGCCTCAAACGGCTCGAGGCCATGGCGGAGCGCGCCCCCCAATTCAGGGACAGGTTCACAAAAAACATCTCTCTAATCAAAGAGATTTTTGATAGGGATACAACATCAGGCCCAGAAGAGGATAGGCTGAGAGAGGCGTTCCTGGGCGGGTTGAACAAGGCCATGCAGGCAGGACGGGGCGACTACATCGAAACCATCCAGGGCCTGTCCGCGGATGTTTCCGATACAGGGACGGCATGGCTGCAAACCGTCGTTACATCACACGCCAAGGCGGTTTCCCAGGCCATGTCCGGGCTGCAGTTATTTGAGGGGCAGAATTAATTCTCGCTGAATACGCGATCAAAGGAGGATGATTAGATGGGCAAGCTGTTCGGTACTGACGGAATACGCGGGGAGGCGAACAAATACCCGATGAACGCGCAGATCGCCTTCCTTGTGGGCCAGGCAGTGACCTATCTCCTCAGGAAGGAGCATCACCGTGCACGGATCATTATCGGCAAGGATACCCGCATCTCGGGCTACATGCTCGAGAGCTCGCTTGAGGCGGGCATCACCTCCATGGGCGGTAACCCTTATCTGGTAGGCGTGCTCCCCACGCCCGGGATCGCATTTATCACCAACAGCATGAGGGCCGACGCGGGTATCGTGATCTCGGCCTCGCACAATCCTTACGAGGACAACGGCATCAAGATCTTCGGCGGCAACGGGTTCAAGCTCTCAGACGAGCAGGAAGACACGATCGAGGACCTCATTCTGAACAGCAAGCTGGCAAAGCACCTGCCCCATTCCAAGGATATGGGCAGGGCGTTTCGGATGCAAGACGTGAACGGCCGGTATGTGGTGTTCCTGAAAAACACCTTTCCGCGCGACCTCTCTATGGAAGGGATGAAGATCGTCATGGACACTGCAAACGGCGCCACATACCGGGTCGCTCCCGATGCCTTTGTCGAGCTGGGCGCCGATGTCGAGGTGCTGCACAACTCGCCGAACGGGCTGAACATCAACGATGCGTGCGGCTCGCAGTATACTGCGGACTTGAGGAAGCGGGTCCTGGAGACCGGTGCGGCAGTGGGTCTGGCTTTCGATGGTGACGGTGACCGCCTCATCGCAGTCGATGAGAAGGGCCGGGAGATCACCGGGGATCAGATCCTGCTCATCTGCGCCCGGATACTCAAGGAGGAGGGCAAGCTGAAGAACGATCTCCTGGTCAGCACGGTCATGAGCAATCTGGGGCTGAGAATGGCGTGCAAAAAGTACGGATTCCGGCACTACGCGGCAAAGGTTGGCGACCGCTACGTGCTCGAGGACATGCTCAAGATGGGCGGGGTCATCGGCGGCGAGGATTCTGGACACCTCATCTTCCTCGACCACCACACGGCAGGCGACGGCATTCTCACGGCCATGCAGCTCGTCGCGGCCATGGCCAGGACCGGCAAGCCCCTCTCCGAGCTGGCCAAGTTCATGGACATCTACCCGCAGAAACTCATCAACGTAAACGTGAAGACCAAGCCCGACATCTCAACATTGCCCGAGCTCAGAGACGCGATCTGCCAGGCCGAAAGCGAGCTCGGCGACCAAGGGCGCGTTCTGGTCCGCTACTCCGGGACCCAGAACATGTGCCGCGTCATGGTCGAGGGCCCCACGGCCGAGGTCACGGAAAGGTACTGCACCCAGCTGGCGGAGCTGGTGGAGAAGGTGCTCGGCATGAGCGAGGCCGCAGCCTCATAGCCGGCGGACATCAGAAAAGATCGAGAGAGGAGAAAGATCCATGGGGATCGAAATTCTCGTAGCAGAAGATTTTGCTTCGATGAGCGAGGTCGCCGCGGAAATCGCCAAGGAAAAGATCCGGCAGATACTCAAACAGAAGCAGGAGATCGTTCTGGGACTTGCGACGGGTAACTCGCCAACCGGGCTCTACAAACACCTTGCCAAGGCAGCGAACCAGGGCGGGTTCGACTCTACGCGCTGCCGGAGCTTCAACCTGGACGAATATGTGGGCCTGCCGGGCGAGAATGCCCAGCTTCGCATGATGCATCCGGAGAGCTACGCCTACTTCATGATCCAGGAATTCTTCGGCCTCCTCAAGGGCAAGTTCATCGAGACCAATGTGCCCTGTGGCGCGCTGATCGAGCAGAAAAAGCTCATTGCCGAGCTCAAGGCAAATCCGCAGGACTGGGAGGAGAAGGGGTCCGATAAGGGAAAGTCGATCGTCATCCGGAGCAACCCGGTCTCCGCATACCTGGGATGGATCAAGAAAGAGGTCTTGGACGGCTATGCCCGCAAGATCAAGAAGACGGGCGGCGTCGATCTGCAGATCATCGGCGTGGGCGGCAGAGGCCATGTGGCATTCCATGAGTCGGGCATCCCCTTCAAGGGGGGCAATGTCCTGCTCGTCAAGCTCGACGACAACACAGTTGTCAATGCGGTGACCGACGGCCATTTCGCCACCAGAAAAGACTATCCTCAGTATGCCGTCTCCATGGGTGCAGAGCTCGTGTACAAGGCAAAGACCGTCATGCTCCTGGCAAACGGTGAGCGCAAGCTCGAACCGATCACCCGCTCGATCCTCGACAAACCCTCTGCCGAGATCCCGATCTCCTACGGACAGATCTACTCCGAGCGCGGCGGCAACCTGATCTATGTGCTCGACCGGATAGCAGGCAGGGGCCTGCTGGCCGGCCGGCAGGCCCTGAAGGCCAGGGGCATCAGGATCAGGGAGGTCGATGTGCCGGCACTCACGGAGACGGCGCTCACCGCATAACAGTGCGTGTTCAAAGGCAGGGTCTGTCCAGCGGAGACTGCCCCGCCCAGCACTCGGTCCTGAAGCCCCGCACGATCGGCATCCAGCCGCAGATCCTCTTGGCGCCGATACGAAAAGCGGCTCTGAACCGAGCTCAAAGCAAAGATCGCACTCTTTTGCAACGTGGAAAAGGACCCGGTCATCGATTATCTCCCTGACCAGAGGCTCATCACGAAAAAGGGCGGCACCATACGCCCCGGTGCATACGGCTGCGCCTTGAGCAAGGGAACGAACGCCATGACCGCCTACCAGAGCAATGAGATCTCCGAGCGCCAGAGGCACTGCTATGAGTTCAACAACGCCTACCAGCAGCAGCTCGCGGAAAAGGGCTTGATCATCAGCGGCCGCAACCCCGAGACCGGGTTCGTGGAGATCATCGAGCTCCCCGATCACCCATGGTTTGTGGGCCCCCAGTTTCACCCGGAGTTCAAGTCGAAGCCCATGCAGCCGCACCCCCTGTTCCGCGATTTTATCAAGACGGGCTGCACGTGCCGCGACAGCAGAACGGGGCAGGGCCGAAACGCCCAATGTCTTATTGAAAGAAAAGGAACAGGCGCGGTCGAGTCCCTGCGCAGAGCCTGTCACCCCGGTTGGGGTCTGTTCCCCCAATCGATCGCCTGTACAGAGCAGCAGAAACTATGAACGACGCAGTCCCTTGCAGCATGAGCATTCTCACTTTCATCTGGATTTGTTGCAGGGAAAATGATATCGTATTCACAAGTTATTGACCGGAAGCCAGGCATGGTAGCCGGGCCTTGCCGATGCATCCTGAGTTCCCGGATAATTGTAACGAGGAATAGGTATTTGTAATCAATATTAATAGCTTACAACCTTTTCCATCTAAAGCACGCCTCGTTATAAAACATATCTTATAACGAGGCTAATTTCTCATAATGTATTATCATATTATGCGGTTAAACCATTTATCGTTACAATTCTCCGGGAACTCAGGTTGAATATCAGCGGGGAAGGGGACCGGAAGGCAAAAAGCGATTCTTTTCCCTTTTTGATCTACCCACTGAGACCGGAGATCTTTGTGAGATTATCGATAAAGCCGGCAGCTTTCTTATTGAAATTCATGAATATGCAGACGGCCTCGAACTCTACAGGAAGGCGGTCAATATCTTTCCCAATGCTGCCGGATTGTATCAAGGGTTAGGATGCTGCGCTGGCCATGAAGACTTGTATGATGATGCAGTTCAGGCCTCTCAACGGGCTGTGGAATTGGAGCCAGAGAACCAGAAATTTGTTAATGATCTCGGATGGAGTCTGCTGGAAAAAGGAAACTTGAGTGAAGCAAGAGAGGTCTTGGAAAGAGCGGTCGGAATGGACCCAAAGGATGAACTTGCGCTTGAAAACCTTAGACACTGTCTTGCTCTCATTCAAAAGCAGGCAGAAGAAAAGGCATAACCAGCCACTCCAACCGGCGCGCTACGCGCCCGGCCGGAGTGGTCACTAGAGAAAAGTGCTGAAAAAACTCGAAATGTCAGATGTTGA
>JALNWY010000020.1 GCA_023230665.1 Deltaproteobacteria bacterium | reverse complement strand
TCACGGCCAAGGGCCTCGGCTCGCAGAATGCCATTGCCGGGGGCGGGAGGTACGACAACCTCGTGAAGGTCCTGGGCGGCCCGGACACCCCTGGAATCGGTTTCGCCTTCGGGGTGGAGCGGGTCATCCTGCTTCTGGAAGAGAGGGAAGCCCGGGAAGGAGGATGCTTCGTGGTGGCCCAGGGAGATGAGAGGGTGAAGACTGCCGCCGTGGGGCTGCTCACTGAGCTCCGCTCTGCAGGTATCCCGGCCCAGGCGGTTCCGGAGAAGAGCTTCAAGGCCCAGATGCGGCGTGCCGGCAAGTCAGGATACCCCTTCTGCGCGATCATCGGCCAGGACGAGCTGGAGAAGTCCCTGGTAACTATCAAGAACCTGGAAACCTCTTCGCAGGTTCAGGTTCCGTGCAGCAGTGCGCGGGAAAAGATACACACGCTTCTCAAGGAGAGAAAAGGAGAAAACCGGTGAAGGCCGCCATGCGCGAAATGAAAAGAACCCACTATAACGCGGAAGTGACGCAAGCCCCCGAGGGCAGCACCGTGGTGCTGACAGGATGGGTCCAGAAACGCAGAGATCTGGGGGGGCTCATCTTCATCGATCTCCGCGACCGCACCGGCATCGTCCAGGCCGTGGTCAATCCCGAGACCGACCCCCAGGCGCATGCCACGGGCCATACCCTTAAACCCGAGTATTGCATCGCACTTACGGGCGAGGTGCGGATGCGGCCCGAGGACATGCGCAATCAGGCCATGCCCACCGGAAACGTGGAGATCGCGGTGAAGGAGATCCAGGTCCTCAACGAGGCCGGGACCCCCCCTTACGTGCTGGAAGACGGGGTGGAGGCAAGCGACGCGCTGAGGCTCAAATACCGCTATCTGGACCTGCGGAGGCCGTCGCTCCAGCGCAATATCATCCTCAGGCACAAGGCGGGGGCAAGCGTGAGGAGATATCTGGACGCAAAAGGGTTCATCGACGTGGAAACCCCGGTCCTCACCAAGAGCACCCCTGAAGGGGCCAGGGACTATCTGGTGCCAAGCCGGATCTTCCCGGGCAAGTGCTATGCGCTGCCCCAGTCGCCCCAGCTCTTCAAACAGCTCCTCATGGTCGCGGGCTTTGACCGGTATTACCAGATCGTCAAGTGCTTCCGGGACGAGGATCTGCGGGCCGACCGGCAGCCCGAGTTCACCCAGATCGACATCGAGATGTCGTTCGTGGGGATGGACGATATCCTGGACATCACCGAAGGCATGATCGCGAACCTCTTCCAGGAGACCATAGGCGTCGAGCTGCCCAGGCCCTTGAGGCGCATGACCTATGACGAGGCCATGGAGGACTACGGCACGGACAGGCCGGACACCCGGTTCGGCATGAAGCTGCAAACCATATCCGACCTCGTAGCCGGGGCCGACTTCCGAGTGTTTTCCTCCACCCTTGCAGAGGGCGGGACGATCAAGGCCTTTGCAGTCAAGGGCCCCCACGGGTTCAGCCGAAAGGACCTCGACTCGTTCGGCGATGTGGCGGCCGACTTCGGAGCAAAGGGCGTGCTCTGGGCAAGACTGGAAGCGGATGGCTGGAAATCTCCCCTGACCAAGTTTCTTCAGCCCGACCGGCTCGACGCCCTGGCCGGGCGACTCGGCATGGGCCCGGGCGATCTCGCCCTGATCATCGCCGCCCCGAAAGACACGGCCAACGCGAGCCTGAGCGCTCTGAGGACCCACGTGGCGCAGCGTCTCGGCCTTATCAATCCCGATGCCTTCGCCGCCCTGTGGGTGACCGATTTCCCGCTGCTCCAGTGGAGCGAGGAGGACAAACGGCTGGTCTCGGTCCACCACCCGTTCACTGCGCCTGTGGCGGAGGACCTCCCTCTGCTCCAGAGTGATCCCGGGAAGGTGCGGTCCCAGGCCTATGACATGGTGATCAACGGCTCCGAGGTGGGAGGCGGGAGCATCCGTATCCACGCCCCCGAGGTCCAGAAAAGGGTTTTCGAGGCCATCGGGCTGGGCGAGGAAGAGGCGGGAACCAAGTTCGGGTTCCTGCTGGACGCCCTGCAGTACGGCGCTCCCCCTCATGGCGGCATTGCCTTCGGGTTTGACCGGCTCATCATGATTCTCACCCGCGCCGCGAGCATTCGAGACGTCATCGCCTTTCCCAAGACCCAGAAGGCGTACTGCATTATGACGGACGCCCCATCAGAAGTGAGTCCGGCCCAGCTCGCGGAGCTCGGGCTGAAGTACCGGAAGGAGGGCTGATGAAAAGGCTCGGCGTTGCTTTCATGGTCCTGTCGTTTCTGCTGGGGTGCGCCTCGAAGCCCCCGCCGGACATCACCGATGGGCCGGATACCGTGGCCGCGGGGAAGACCCCCCTTGAACAAGGGCTCGAGAGCATGGAGACGGGCCTGAAGGCCAAGGCCGGAGGGGATGACGAAGAGGCGCGCAACGCCTTTGTCCAGGCCAGCAGACATTTCAGGGAGGTTGACGAGCAGAGCCGCGTCATCATGCACCGGACTCTTGCCGAGCTGGGAAAGGTCGTTGAGATATCCGGGTTCGTGTATGCACCGAAAGAAGCTTTTGAGGCCCTGACCCTGTATCTGAAGATGCAGAACGCCTATCTGGACTGCGAGCCCAAGGTGCTCTCGGTCCTGGAACAGCAGTTCAGCCAAAAGGTGCTCAAGGTTCAGGAGATAACGGTCCACGAGAAGCAGAAGCGCCTGGAGGAGCTCGGCAAGGAGATCGCCCAGAGGCGCGAGGAGATTCAGAAGCAGTCGCAGACCGACATCTTCGAGGTCTATCCAACCATTTACGTGGTGAAGAAGAGCGATACCCTGCCCAGCATCGCGGCCCGGCACGAGATCTACAACGATTCGTACATGTGGCCGCTCATCTACAAGGCGAATCGCGATCAGATCAAAGACCCCAAGCTGGTCTACGTGGGGCAGGACTTGCGGATCCCGCGGGACATCACCATGGAGGAGATCATTGAGGCCCGCCGGGAGGCAGGCGCCCCGGAACCCGAAAAGATCCCCAAGGAGGCGTACCTTCCCAGGAGGAACAAGTAGGGTGGCCAGGTGGGACGAGAGCAAGAAGCTCTTCTACTATACACCTGGCCGGAATTTCGAGACCGGGATCAAGGACATCGACCACGGCAACTTTTTCCGGTCGATCTTTCCCTATACCGAGATCCCCAAGATCGACTTCGACATGCGGCTGATCCCCATCCAGCCGGCGGACGACATCTTTATCACCGACACCACCTTCCGCGACGGGCAGCAGTCCATGACGCCCTTCAGCGTCGAGCAGATCGAGCGCCTCTATGATTTTCTCCACCTCATCGGCGGAGAAAATGGGCTGATCCGGGCATCCGAGTTTTTCCTCTACTCCCGCAAGGACCGGGCCGCCGTGGAGAAATGCCTGGAAAAGGGCTATGAGTTCCCGGAGGTGACCTCGTGGATCCGGGCCAGCAAGGAAGACTTAAAGCTCGTGCGCGAGATGGGCATCCGTGAGACCGGCATGCTCACGTCCGTATCCGACTATCATATCTTCCTGAAGCTGGGCTCGGACCGGAGAAAGGTCATGGACGAGTATCTGGGGATCGTCAAGGAGGCCCTTTCCTTGGATATCGTGCCAAGGTGCCACTTCGAGGACATCACCCGGGCCGACATCTACGGGTTCTGCATCCCCTTTGCCCGGGAGCTCATGAGGCTGAAAGAGGAGAGCGGGATCGACATCAAGGTCCGGCTCTGCGACACGCTGGGTTTTGGAGTGTCGTTTCCGGGCGCGGCCCTGCCCCGGGCGGTGGACAAGCTGGTGCGCGCCATGATCGACGATGCGGGCGTGCCCTCGCACCTGCTGGAGTGGCACGGGCACAACGACTTCCACAAGGTGCTCACCAACGCGACCACGGCGTGGCTCTACGGGTGCGGCGGAGTGAACGGCGCCATCCTGGGATTCGGCGAGCGCACCGGCAACACCCCCGTGGAGGCCATGGTCATCGAGTACCTCTCGCTCAGGGGACACGACCACAGCATCAACACCCGGGCCATCACCGAGATGGCCGAGTATGTCAATGCCGAGTTCAGCTTCACGGTTCCCCCCAACTATCCCTTTGTAGGCGAGAACTTCAATGTCACCCGGGCCGGCATTCACGCCGACGGGCTGGTCAAGAACGAGGAGATCTACAACATCTTCGACACCCGCGCCCTTCTGGGCAGGCCCATCGAGATCGCCATCACGGACAAGTCCGGCAAGGCGGGCATCGCCCACTGGGTCAACCGTCACTTCAAGCTCTCCCCTCCGGACGGCGTGGACAAGCGTCATCCCGGCATCTCGCGCATCCATCAGCACGTCCTCAGGGAGTACGAAGACGGCAGGGTCACCTCCATATCCGACGAAGAGCTGGAGAAGCTCGCCATGCGCTTTATCCCGCAGCTCTTCCTATCCGGGTTCGATCTCATCAAGTTTGAGTCGCGCGAGTACGCGAGCCGGCTCATCGTGGAGCTCATGAACAATGCCGACATCCGCAGCATGGACCCCAGACGGCAGGAGCCCGTGATCACGGAGTTCATCAAGGAGTTTCCCTTCATCCAGTTCGCCTATGTCACGGACATGAACGGCGTCAAGATCACACAGAACATCACGCAGCCGGAATACCGCGGGCAGTTCCGGCACATGATGCGCGAGAACGAGGACTGCTCGGACCGCGAGTGGTTCATCAAGACCATCGAAGAGGGCAAGCTCTACGTGAGCGGGGTGTGCACCTCGCGGATCACTCGGGCGCTGATCATCACCGTCTCTGCTCCCATCACCGACGACCATGACGAGATGGTGGGCGTCCTGGGCCTCGACATCCGGTTCGAGGACGTGGTGAAGGTCATCCAGAGCGTGTATGAATCGAAAGGTATGCGGATGAGCGCCCGGGACCTGCAGAAGTATCAGCACCTGTTGTGGGAAGAGGTCCACCGGATCACCCGGGGCGGGGCGCAATAACAGCAAATGCAGAGGAGAAGGAATGGCTGAAGGCACGAAGATAACGTTTTCTCAAGGAAAGCTCCATGTCCCCCATGATCCGGTTATCCCCTTCATCGAGGGCGACGGCACGGGTCCCGACATCTGGAAGGCATCGAAGCTTGTATTCGACGAGGCCGTGAACAAGGCCTATAAAGGCAAGAGGCGCATCGCGTGGGAAGAGGTCCTGGCAGGGCAGAAGGCCTGGGACACAGTGGGCAGCTACCTGCCCGATGAGACAGTTGATGCGCTCAAGGAATATATTGTGAGCATCAAGGGCCCGCTCACCACACCCGTGGGCGGCGGAATACGCTCCCTCAACGTGACCCTGCGGCAGGTCCTGGACCTGTTCGCCTGCGTGAGACCCGTGAGATATTACCAGGGGACCCCCTCCCCGGTGAAGAAGCCCGAGCTCGTGGATATCACGGTGTTCCGGGAAAACACCGAAGACGTCTACGCCGGGATCGAATGGCGCGAGGGCACTCAGGAGGCGGGCAAGGTCATCGATTTTCTCAACAACACCATGGGCACCTCTATCCGCACAGACTCGGGCATCGGTATCAAGCCCATCTCCATGACCGGCACCAGACGTCTGGTGAAGATGGCCGTGGAGCACGCCCTGGCAAACGGCAGCAAGGTCGTGACCCTGGTGCACAAGGGCAATATCATGAAGTTCACCGAGGGCGCCTTCCGAGACTGGGGGTATCAGCTGGTGAAAGGCGAGTTCGGGGATGTGGCGATCACTGAAGACGAGTTGTGGAACACCCACAGCGGCAGGCTTCCCGAGGGCAAGATCCTCGTGAATGACCGGATCGCGGACTCCATGTTCCAGCAGGTGCTCTTAAGGCCTTCTGAGTACAGCGTGCTCGCGGTCCCGAACCTGATCGGCGATTTCATCTCCGACGCGCTGGCAGCCCAGGTGGGCGGGCTCGGCATGGCGCCGGGCGCCAATATCGGCATTCCCACCGCGGTCTTCGAGGCCACTCACGGTACGGCGCCCAAGTATGCGGGGCTGGACAAGGTCAATCCCGGCTCGCTGATCCTCTCGGGCGCCATGATGTTCGACTACCTCGGCTGGAGGGAAGCTGCGGATCTGATCAGAAAGGGCATTGCCCGGGCCATCTCGGACAAACAGGTCACCTATGACCTCGAGCGCCAGATGAAGGGCGCCACCCTGCTCACATGCTCCGGTTTCGCCCGCGCGATCATCGAGCGCATGTGAATCCTCTTCCGACATAGACCCCGATGATGCGCGCATCTCCAGCGGCACATCAGCATCGCGGCCGCCTATAACGCGTGGCAGTATTACCAGGTCACGGGAGATATCTCCGATATCCAGGGCGGGACAACCCATGGGGGAATCCGTCCTGGCGCCATGGCAGAAGACCGTGGTGCTGACAGCGCAGGCCGCTATACGAGGGGCTCGGTCTTTTTCGCCTCGGTCCAGACCTTTTTTTTGGCATAGAGGTAGCCGAGGACAAATCCCAGGAGGAAGGTCACGGTGAGAACGAGCCATTTGGGCGCCACAAAGAGCGTGAAGACGAGGAACTGAAACGAGGTCATCTCGAAGTTCTGCAGCAGAAAGATGACAAGCAGCACCACGCCGATGGCGATGCCGATGAGCTTCATATTGCCTTTCACTTCACCAAACCCCATTTTAAAAGGCCCCTTTGTGGAATATCTTGGAAGATATTGCACGGACTGGGCATATGTGTCAATACCGGGATGTCGCAGCTCCCACCCGATCCGAGGCGTCTTGAGGAAACCCCTCTCAGGCAACCCTCGGGCCTGCCTTGATTTGCTCTCCGGATTCTCTATCATTACTTGTATTACTTGTAGAGTTCATCTTGAGTATACCGGAGCACCTTGTTCTGATGAAAAAACACGTTTCATTCCCGTTGATAAGGGGCCGAAAATCTGCACCCGTGCAAAAAAACGGCGGGGGCACCGGCCTGCATGAGGAGAGAGGGGTTCTCTCACCAAAAGCAAAAAGCACTGTTGTTTCGCCTAGATGGAACACTCAAGATGCAGGGAAAGGAGATATCGTGCCGGTTCTGAAGTGGCTGTACGAGAACGAAGGATATAAGGGATACGGAGAAGTATCACGTGCATGGAAGTGCCCTCTGTGCGGCGACGTGCAGCAGGGCGATGACCCGCTCATGGAGTGTCCGTACTGTCTTGCCCCCCGAGATGCCTTCCGGGAGCTGGGGAAAAAGAGACGGGTATCTGCACACCAGAACCCGCCCCGGAGCCTGGCCCGCTTCGCCAGACCAGGGAGAAGGACATTGTTTGACAAATACATGACACAGGAGGCGAGTGAATGGATCAGGTCTATAAGAAGCTAGAGGTTGTGGGCACATCCAAAAACAGCATGGAAGAAGCGATCGGCAACGCGCTGGAGCGGACAGGAGAGGCCGTCAGGCACATGCGCTGGTTCGAGGTTGCCGAGATGCGGGGCTATATCGAAAACCACAAGGTGTCTTATTATCAGGTGACGCTCAAGATCGGGTTCATGGTGGAGCAGCCCGCATAGAAAAGATACCTCCGCCGGGCCCAGGTAGACTGATCTTCCCCCGACCTTTGTCAAGGAATATCCTTCTGATCAGGCGTTGGAATACGGAAGCTCTGGTAACCCTGATGCCCAGGTGATCGATCCGGTCTTGGATCACCTGCATCCGGCCCGCCAGATCAGGGGCCTCGCCAGAGGAGGTACAGGCTTAAGGGCTGACGCGCCTTCCATGATGCAGAACGAACGCAGAGCTATCTGCGGAATCTGCCCTGCCGGGTGCTGGGTGATCGTATCGTATGACAAAAAGGGGCGGATTGCCGCGGTCAGGGCCGATGATTCTTCCCCGCTGGGAATGATCTGCCCCTTAGGGGAGCACTCGGCGGAGATTGTTTATGCAAAAGAGCGGCTCGCCACTCCTCTGAGGCGGACAGGGCCTAAGGGCGCCTATGAGTTCGAGGCTGTTTCGTGGGATGATGCCTATGAGGAAATCACACGGCGTCTGCAGGCCATCAAGGCAGAGTCAGGCCCGGAGGCTGCGGCCATCTATACGGGACGCGGCAGCTTCGAGCTGGCCATGTGCGATGTGTTCCAGCCCGCCGGCGTGGCTGTGTCTTCCGCATCGAGCGTGCTCTTTCCCTTCGGATCTCCCAACACCATGGGCGTGGGCGCCCTGTGCTATGTATCGTATGCCATGATCGCCCCGCATGTGACCATGGGAGGCATGCATATCGACATGTTTTCCGACATCGAAAACGCCGAGGTGATCGTGGTCTGGGGCGCGAACCCGGCCACGGACTGCCCTCCCCTGGACTTCGAGCGGATCCGGAAGGCCGCTCTGCGTGGGGCCGAGGTGGTGGTGATCGACCCCCGCAGGACCCTGACCGCAAAGCTCCCGGGGGCGAGCTGGATCCCCATTCGACCGGGCACCGACGGGGCCCTGGCCTTGAGCCTCTGCCGTATCCTTATCGAAAAAGAACTCGTGGACGAGGCCTTTGTCTGTGACTGGACTCTCGGGTTCGACGAGTTTACGCGGTATGCCGGGCATTTCAGGCCGGAGGCGGTCGAGAACATCACCGGGGTAGGGCGGGAGATCCAGCACTACCTTGCAGAGAGGATCGCCGGGGCCCGGGGAGCGTGCCCGGTCATGTACACGGGCCTGGAGTACAGCGACAGCGGGGTCCAGGCCATCCGCGCCGTCATGGCGCTCTGGGCCCTGGCGGGCCAGCTGGATGTGCCGGGAGGCAGGTGCTTTTCCATGCCCGCAGACCAGTTTCCGGTCAACCGGCAGGGGCTCGTGGAGAACCCGGATCCGGGCAGGGCTCTGGGGCTGGACACCTTTCCGGTCTACAGCGCCTACCGGGGCGAGTCGCACGCCAATGCCCTGCCCGAGTCAGTGCTGAAGGGCAACCCCTACCGCATCTGCTCACTGATCATCCTGGGGACCTCTCTCATCACCTCCTGGCCCCAGCCCGATCTGTGGCGCAGGACCCTTGGGTCCCTGGACTTCCTGGTCTGCATTGATGTCAACATGACCGCCGACTGCGCCTACGCGGACATCGTGCTGCCAGCGGCAACCTGGTATGAAATCGAGTCATACATGCGCTACGGATCGCTTTTCCGGATCAGGGAACAGGTGATCAAGCCCGTGGGGCAGTCCCGCAACGCCTTCTTCATCCTCGCTCGCCTTGCGGACGAGCTGGGCTACGGGCACCTCTATCCGCAGAACGAGGACGAGCTGCTGCGGCACGCGCTTGCATGCTCTCCCTTTACCTTGGAGGATGTCCGGGCCGCGGGTGGAGAAGTACGGATAGATACTTCCCTGATGGAGTACCGGAAGTGGGAAAAGGGGCATTTGAGAAGGGACGGGAAACCGGGCTTCGACACGCCCTCGGGCAGGTTCGAGATTGCGTCCACCATCCTGGCCGAGCATGGCTATGACCCGCTTCCGGTCTACACCGAGCCTGCGGAAGGGCCTATGGCGAGCCCTGAGCTTGCGCGACGCTATCCCCTGGTATTCAACTCGGGCGCCCGGGTGAGCACGGATTTCCGCAGCCAGCACCATCATATCCCCGGCCTGGTCAAGCAGAGGCCCGAACCCACAGTGATGATCAATACGCACGACGCCTCTGAGCGCGGGATCCGGCACGGGGATGCAGTCGTGCTCAAAAACCCGCGCGGAAGTGTTCGCATGCGGGCCGTTGTCACCCCGGACATCGTGCAAGGGGCAGTGGACGCAAACATGGGCGGCGGAGGCCCGCTGGGGCCGGCTGCCTGGCAGCGCTGCAACATCAACGAGCTGACAGACCTCAGGTATGATCCCATCTCGGGCTTTCCCATCTTCAAGTCGCTCCTGTGCGAGGTCGAGAAGGCGGACGAGACCGGAAAGAGATGCATGATCGATACCGGTGAGCCCACGCTGCAGGCTCCCTCCGAACGGGCCGGGATCGTGCCTGAGCCCGGGGAGCGGATCTATCTGGATAACAACGCAACAACCGTCCCTGATGAGGAGGTGTGCAAAGAGATGGACCTCGCGCTCAGGAGCCTCTCCGGGAATGCCGCTGCCATTCACGGCAATGGACGATCCGCCCGGGCCGCTGTCGAGAACGCCCGACGGAAGGTAGCCGGATTCCTGGGATGCACGGCCCGCCGGATTGTGTTCACCGGAAGCGGGAGCGAGGCCAACAATCTGGCGATCAAAGGGGCGGCCTTTGCCCGCGGGAGCAGAAAAGGGCATCTCATCACCTCATCCGTAGAGCATCCTTCGGTGCTCCAGGCATGCCGCTGGCTTGAAAGGCAGGGATACCGGGTAACATATCTGCCCGTTGACAGCTCGGGCAGGGTAAACGCCGATGAGCTGAGCCGGGCCATCACCCCGGACACCTTTCTCGTGAGCATCATGACCGCAAACAACGAGACCGGCACAATTCAGTCGGTCAGGGAACTCGCTGCTGCGGCACGGGAAAAAGGGGTGCTCTTCCACACGGATGCAGTCCAGGCAGCCGGACGGATTGAATTGAAGGTCGAGAGCCTCGGGGTGGATCTTCTGAGCCTGTCTGCGCACAAGTTTCGCGGTCCCAAAGGAGTCGGAGCGTTGTATGTGCGCTCAAGCCGGTCCCTGGAGCCGCTCGTCCATGGAGGAGCCCAGGAGAACGGCCTGAGGGCGGGTACGGAGAACACTGCGGGCATCGTCGGGCTGGGAAAGGCAGCCGAACTGGCCCAGAAGAGGCTGCCCGAGATGGAGAGCCGGGTGCGTCCGCTCAGGGATGCCCTGAAGGAGGGGCTCATGAGCCTGGTTCCCGGGGTTTGGGTCAACGGCCACCCCGAATATTGCCTCCCCAATACCCTGAACGTAACCCTGCCGGGAATCCGGGGCGAATCCCTGGTCATCGCGCTCGATGCCAGGGGCGTCTCGCTGTCGTCGGGGTCTGCATGCCGCTCGGGCAATTCCGGGCCCTCTTATGCCCTGAGGGCCATGGGGCTCACCGAGGAGCAGGCTCACTGCGCCCTCCGCTTTTCCCTGGGCCTGGAAAACACCCGCAGCCACATCGAAAGGGTGCTCGCCGAGTTGGGAGGGATCATGCGCGATTCACAGAATATGGTGCGTTTTGTATCCTGCCGCTAGGTTTTCCAGCGGCAGGGAAAGGACGATATTCATGAGAAAAATCGACCCTCAGCAGGTTTTTGATACCCCATGTAAACCGTCCGGTCTCAAGGGGCCTGAGAGCTGTTGCAAGGGAAGGCCTCCGAGTGCTTCCAGCTGCATGGGCACGGACTTTCTGCAGGAGATGGCCGGGGATGTGCTGAGCGGTATGACCGGGAGCGTGAAATCCATCCCGAGCAAGTATCTTTACGATGCCTATGGATCCTCGCTTTTCGACAGGATCTGCACGCTTCCCGAGTACTACCTCACCCGCACCGAGCTTGAGATCCTGGAAAGAAACGCGCACCGGATCATGGAGTTCTTCACCAAAGGAGAAGGAAGCCTCGTGGAGATCGGAAGCGGTTCGGACCTTAAAATCAGAAGCCTTCTCAAGGGCTTGAGTAGACAGGGCGCGAGCCAGGTGCGATACGTTCCGGTGGACATCAGTGAGACCAGCCTGCTCAGGTCCGCCCACCGGCTCTTGAGCGATTTTCCCTGGCTCTCCATCAATGCTGTGGCTGCAGATTTTACCCGCGGTATCAGGCACTTGCCGGATGGGCCCAAGCTCATTGCGTTTTTGGGAGGCACGTTTGGAAATTTCACCCACGAGCAGGGCGTTGATCTGCTGAAGGGATTCGCCAGGAGCATGAACGGCCGGGACCGGATGCTGCTGGGCATCGACATGCTCAAGCCGCCGGGCATCATCGAGGCTGCCTATAATGACCGAAGCGGGGTGACCGCGGAATTCAACCGGAATATTCTGCGGCACGTCAACAGCAAGCTCAGGGCGGATTTCCGGCCGGATGACTTTGAGCATCTTGCCTTTTTCGATCCGAACAAGGAACAGGTGGAAATGCATCTTAAGGCCCGCTTGCAGATCAGGACGCATATCTCCGAGGCGGGTTTAAGCGTCTGCCTGAAACCCGGGGAAACCATCCTCACCGAGATCAGCAGAAAGTTCAGCAGGGACCGGGCAATGGCCTGTTTCGATCAGGCCGGGCTTGTCCCGGTACGCTGGTTCTCTGATGCGGACGCATGGTTTTCCCTGGTGGAGCTCGCGGCCCGGGCGGGATAACGGCCCTGCCCCCTGCCGGCTCTGAGAGAATGATCCCCTCTCGACCCCTGAAGCGAACCATGAGGGGAGAGTGAGCAAAAAACAGGAACGGTTTCTCACACGGTTGAGAATGTGGTCGATAATCGAGCAAAATCAAGCCCGTGAGCGATCCATTGACCGCCATGTCCCTGTAAAAGAAGACGAGAGCTGGACACATATAGCTTGACAGGACAGTGAAATAGGGTTAGTGGCCGAAGCATCTGAAACAAGAATACGTCTTGATTGAATCCTGCTGAACACACTCGAAGCGATGCCGCTTCTCACCAGGTAGAGAATTCATGAAGATGACTTGTCTTTCAGAAATACAACACCGGGGCTCCGGTATGGCGGAGCTCGAAACAAAAGGAGTACCGATCAATGGCTACAGGAACAGTCAAGTGGTTTAACAGGGAGAAGGGGTATGGCTTTATCACCTCCGAAACCGGCGAGGAGATTTTCGTCCATCACACGGCGATCAACCAGCAGGGCTTCCGCTCACTCGAAGAGGGTGACAAGGTAAGCTTTGAAGTGGTACAGGGACAGAAGGGGCCGCAGGCTTCAAACGTGACAAAGCAATAAACAGATTGCCGGAGGAGCCGTGCGCCGCTCCTCCGGCAATCTGATGATTCGATCCCCTGCACGAGCACCGGGGAAGCCTCTCTTTCGAACGACGCTCTTCCGGCCGGCTTCCAAAGGCCGATCGAGCTGTTCCGGATGCGGCGAAGGGGTTTTTAAGAATAAAACGCCCTTTTTTCGATTTCCATGCGGGGCGCTCCGCATATTCTTCACAACCATGTACCGGGAGGTGCGTATGGCAACCAAGTCGGCTGTTACATTCAAGAAAAAGGAGCGCGAAGAGGCCAAGCGCAGAAAAAGACTGGCCAAGGAAGCCAGGAGAACCGAACGCAAGGAGAACAAGGTCGGCAGGGAGCCCGTTGCCGGTTGGGAAGATCCTGACATTGCAGGCATCGTTCCCGGGCCCCAGCCCAGGATCGAGGACGATAAATGAGATCCTTGCCCCCTTGCAGGGAGAAACGGCCCGTTTTTAAGGGGCGGGTTCCCTCCCGCGAGGGGTGCTGCCAGAGAATCCATGCACGCTGTTTCTTTACGGCCTTCTTCCGGGCAGATGCGCACTCCAGATAGCCTGAAATGACGGTCCGGATTCCTTAGCGTCTGCCTGATTTCCTTTACCATATCCCTGGTCAGGAAGTATTCGTTCTTCCGGATCATCCCCGCAAGGCTCGAGAATGTCATGCAATCACCCCCCTATGTTCCCTGCCGCCAACGGCTTGAAAACACGAGCCCGGCAAACCTATAACGAGTGGATAATCATACCGAATCAGGAAGAAAATACCGCTTGCTTTCCCATAAAAATATGCTATGAATTCGTATTCTGAATTGCATCCTTATGTGGTTTTTCTTCATCCAATTCAAAAAAGGCGGCGCTCATGCAGCAGGGTAGAGACAAATCATCCGGGGAACTCCGGCTGGAGAAATCTCCCACCGGGATCAGCGGGTTCGATGAGATCACCCGGGGCGGTCTGCCCAGGGGGCGTGCCTCGCTGGTGACCGGCGGCTCGGGCACGGGCAAGATCATGTTTGCCATGGAGTCTCTGGTCAATGGGATCACTCGCTTGGGCGGCCCTTTGTCCCGAGTCTTCGTCCCGGCGGGCGGGGTGAAGCGGCAGAACGCTTGAGGGAACAGAGGCATGGTCTTCATGGATGGAATGAATGATAGCGGGGGGAAAATCGCAGGGGATCGCATGAAGGAGGAAAATAACAGCGTAGTATGGGAGCTGAGACTTTATGTGGCAGGACAGACGCCCAAGTCTATCCAGGCATTCGCAAACCTCAAGAGGATCTGCGAGGAGTATATGGCCGGGAAATACCGCATCGAGGTGGTCGACCTCATGGAAAACCCGCAGCTCGCACAGGGAGACCAGATCCTGACCCTGCCCACCCTGGTCCGCAAGCTTCCCCCTCCCACCACGAAGATCATCGGGGACCTCTCCAACACCGAACGGGTGCTGGTGGGTCTGGATGTGCGTCAGGTATAGCCGCCTCCCGGGAAGGGAAGAAGCGAGGAGCCATGACAAAGAAGAACGACAGCAGCAGTAAGACCGAAGCATTTGAGAAAGTCCTCAAAGACAAGCAGGGAAAGCGATATGTCCTGCGCCTGTTCGTCACCGGGTCAACGCCCAGGTCCGCCCGGGCGATCAGGAACCTGCGGAAGATCTGCGAGGAGCACCTCCAGGGCAGGTACGAGCTCGAGGTGATCGACATCTACCAGCAGCCCGAACTGACGCAGGGCTCGGACATTGTTGTGACGCCAACCCTGGTGAAAAAGCTCCCGCTTCCCTTGAGGAAGTTTGTCGGGGACCTCTCCGACATGGACCAGGTCCTCAAAGGCATGAATATCTCGCCGAAGAGCTAGCAAGAAGTATGCATGGAGTTCATGGATAAAAGCATCATGCAGCGCAGAACAAGAATCATGGGTGAGAAAACCAGAAACGATCTGCTCAGGGAGATCGACGATCTGAAGTGGCGCCTCCATGAGGCCCGGGAAAACCTGGATGCCATCCGGCAGGGCGAGATCGATGCGATCGTGGTGTCGGGCGCCCAGGGCGAGCAGGTGTTCACTCTGAAAGAGGCCGGCCGGCCTTACCGGATCATCATCGAAGAGATGAGCGAAGGAACGGTCACAGTGAGCGAAGAAGGTGTGATTCTCTATTGCAACCGGCAGCTCGCCAGCATGCTGGGCACGCCTCTGCAAAGGCTGATGGGCACGTCGCTGTGCGATTACGTGAGCCCGTCCAGCAGGGCCAGGCTGACCGGCCTCATCTCGGAGGACCGGAGCCGCCCCGAAAAGGCCGAGATCGTGTTCCGGCGCGCGGGAGGGGAAGAGACCCATACCCTGGTGTCCTTTTCCCCTCTCCGGATAGAGGACGTTCCCGCCTTTCTGGGCGTGGTCACCGACGTGAGCTCCGAGAAGAAGGCCCAGGAAAGAGTAAAGGAAACCAACGAGCTCCTGGAGAGGATGTTTGCCAACACCCATGTCCTCACCATCTACCTCGACCGGGAGTTCAACTTCATCCGGGTGAACCGGGCCTTCTGTATGGTCTGCGGCAGGACAGAGGGATTTTTCGAGGGAAAGAACTTCTTCGGTCTGTATCCGGATCCCGCCACCCGTCGCATCTTCCGCAGGGCCGTGGAGACCGGGGAACCTTACAGTGCGAACGAGAGTTTGTTTTCCTGCTGTCTGGACCGGCAGCAGGACATGTACTGGGACTGGAACCTGCAGCCGGTCAAGGGCCCGGAAGGAGAGATCGAGGGCCTCATCCTCACCCTGGTGGACAGGACCGTCCACAAGGCCCTGGAAAAAGAGCGCCAGCGGCTGGTCAAGGCAGTGGAGCACGCCGGCGACGTGGTCATCATAACCGACAGCGGGGGAACGGTCCAGTACGTGAATTCTGCAGTGGAACGGATCACCGGATTCGAGCCGCGCGAGCTGGTGGGCAAGCCCCTGGATTTCATCCGGCTAAGCGGTGAGGGGGCCCGGAATATCCACAGCACCCTCGCTGCCGGCGGAGTCTGGAAGGGGAGGCGGTCCGGGCAACGCAAGGACGGCGAAGACCTCGAGTTCGAGTCCACGGTTTCGAGTGTGTATGACGAATCGGGCAGGGTCCTCAACTATGTGGTCATCGAGCACGACATGACCCATGAGAGGCTGCTGGAGCAGCAGGTCCGGCAAATGCAGAAGATCGAGGCCCTGGGCAGGCTCGCTGGCGGGATCGCCCACGACCTGAACAATATCCTCTACCCCATCATCATCAACACAGAGATGCTCATAAACGACGCCGGGCCGGACTCTTCCGAATACGAGCCGCTGAACCAGGTTCTCCATGCGGCCTACCGGCAGAGGGATCTGGTGAAGCAGGTCCTGGCATTCAGCCGGCGGAACGAACAGCAGCACCGGCCCGTTGAGGTGACGCCCCTGGTGCGGGAGGCCCTCCACTTTCTCAAGATGTCGTTGCCCAGCACCATCGATATCCAGGAACATCTCAACGCGGCCCACGACACCATCATGGGCGATCCCACCCAGATCCACCAGGTCATCATGAACCTGGGCACCAATGCCGCCGAGGCCATCGGCTCGAAGCCGGGAACCATCGAAGTGAGACTGGCGAACACCCGCCTGGAGGATAAGCAGAAGCTGCCGGATATGCGACCGGGGCAGTACCTTAAGCTCGCGGTCAAGGACACCGGCGGCGGGATGACCGACGAGGCGGTGGAGCGGGCGTTCGAGCCGTTTTTCTCGACCAAGGACACGAGCAGGAGCAGCGGCATGGGGCTTGCTGTCGTGCACGGAATAGTCAAAAGTCACGGAGGCGCCATCATAGTGGAAAGTAAAAAGGACAAAGGTTCCCGGTTTACCGTGTATATGCCGGTGGCCGACAAGAGTGAGGTGCGGATGCGGACATCCGATCGGGATGGACCAGGAAAATCAGGGGACAAAAAACAGCGCATTCTCCTGGTGGATGATGAGAGCCTTGTTCTCATGAGCGTGCAGCGGGCACTGGAGCGGATGGGATACGAGGTGGACGCAGTGAAGGACGGGCCCGATGCCCTCGATATCTTCTGCGAGGATCCGGATTCCTTCGACGTGGTCATCACCGACCAGACCATGCCCAAGATGACGGGCGCAGAGCTTGCCGAAGAACTCCTGCACATCCGGCCGGACATCCCGGTTATCCTCTCCACGGGTTTCAGCGAGACCATCAGCGAGCAGGAGGCCAAGGCCATGGGCGTTCGGGACCTGCTTATGAAGCCCGCTACCACGAAAGACCTGGACGCTGTCATCCGCAGGGCCACCGGGAGGCAGGCATAGCAGGGGCCTTGCGTGCCTGACGAAAGGACGCCCCGTGTGGGGGCTTCCGGGTCACCAGGCGTCCGCCGTTTTGTACCCCGGCCGGATCTTCTAGGAGGACCGCTACGGAAAAGGCCCGACAACCGGCATTACGGAGACAGGCTCTCAGTACTTTTCTCCGGCTCTCTCAAATGACCGCTGCAGATCCTCGTAGCTTCGGATAAACCCGCGCTTCACTTCGTCCCACGCCTCTGCCGAGCTGGTCCGTAGCTCGTCGAGCCGCCGGGCCGTTTCGCTTCGCTGTCTCTGAAGCGCCTTGAGTGTTTCCCTTGCCTGGGATCTCGCCTCGGGCTCCATCTCGTCCCACTGTTTGCTGATGCGCCCCCGAAAGCTCCGGATCCAGGAATCGATGTTATCCAGCGCCTCCCGTCCCTGCCGGAGGGCCTCGTCCCTCTGTTCTATGGAGTAATCCCGAATGGCCTTTGCCGCCTCTTCCACTTCCTGCGTCACATCCTCGGATGGTTCAGGGCTGCTGCGGTTTGCGCAGGAGACTGGGGCCGCGATCAACAGCACGGTGAAAATGACTCCGAATGTGACAGCCCACAACGTACGGTCATTCATGCCGTCTTCCCGAAGCAAAGGGTTTCCGGGCGAGAGGAGAAGCCATGACCGGGTGTGCGGGTTTCCGGGAGAGGGATGCTCGTCATTCTCTCCCGCCTTTGCTCTGCGCCTTTTCAAAGGAGCTCTTCAGATCCCGATAGCTGTTGATGAACCCCTCCTTGATGTTCTCCCAGGCGTCTTCAGAGCTGTGGCTCATGGCGCCGAACCACTCACCCATCCGGTTTCGCTGATCCCTGATCCCGGCCAAGTTACTCCGGTATGCGGCACGGCCCTCTTGGTCCATCTGGTCCCAGGTATCGAAGAGCCGCTCCTCCATGTCTGCGATACGGGAATCCAGCTCATTCAGCGATTTCTTCGCCTTGTCCAGAGCCTTGTCCCTCTGTTCGGACGAATAATCCTTGAGCGCCTCCGCGGCCTTGCCGAACTGCTTTCTGACGCGCCGGGCAGACCGGTCGGCCGCTGAGCGCCTCATGAGGGCAACCGGCAGGATGACCAGAAAGATTGCAAAGAGAGCACCGATTACCAGGGTTACCAGTCTCATAGGATTCATTGTGGTCTCCTTTTCTGACATGCGTTATTGGGAAGCGCGACCGGCACAAGGCGGCACAAAGGGCACGTTTTTAAGGCCGGTCTTCTGATTGCAGGGCTGCTTCCTGTCTTATCACTCGACTGCACTACCATTATTAATAGTCAGCGCCGGATTCACCTCAATGGCAACAAGGAGGGGCAGAAGGGCGTAAGGAGGGGGACAGGGCTTACCCCTTAAGTGCCTCGGCCTGCCTTCACGGTTGCGGCGAGATGACGGTACTGATCAGGGATGATCTCTGAATCTGATGAGGGAATCGAGAATTCCTGCACATCCCCCGGACTACTGTACCTTTACGGGCGTGAGCCTTTTCTCCAGGGTGCCGTCGCCGAGTTGCCCGACATCGTTGATCCCCCATGCCCAGAGCGTGCCGCCTTGCTCGATGGCAAGGGTGAAATATGTCCCGGTCGCTACATCCATCCAGCGTTTCCCGATGCCCACCTGTACCGGCGAGGTCTTCAGTGTCGTGGTGCCGTCGCCGAGCTGCCCATGCCTGTTGGCGCCCCAGGTAAAGAGCGTGCCGTCTTTACGGATGCCCGCAGAATGATCCCGCCCGGCGGATACGATCTCCCACCCGGCGCTGTCGAGTGCTCTGACAGGAATATTCCGGGAGGTCTGAGTGCCGTCGCCGAGCTGCCCGTAATTGTTGTGCCCCCATGCCCAGAGCGATCCGTCCGTCTTGATGGCCAGACTGTACTGATCTCCGTTGGAGATGAAGCTCCAGTCGCTGTCTGTGCCGATCTGTTCCGGAAGGCTCACCTGATGGTCATCTTCCGGATCTCCTCCCTTCCCGTCGCCCAGCTGACCGTGAATATTGCATCCCCACGCCCAGAGCGATCCATCCGCCTTGACTGCAGTGACGTGGTCTTTGCCTGCCGAAAGCATCTCCCAGTCGTCATCGTCTCCGATAGGGATAGGGACCAGGCTGTTCTGGATCAAGCCGGGGTCGCCCAGCAGGCTGCTTCTGTTTTCTCCCCATGCCCAGATCGCGCCATGTTCCCGAAGGGCCATGACAAAGTTATACATCGGGCCGATGTCAACATAGAGCCAGTCATCTCCGCTTCCGATCTGAACGGGCAGAGCGCTTACCCTGGTCGATAACCCATCTCCCAGCATGCCCTGCCCCCATGCCCAGAGCGTGCCGTTGGTCCTGATGGCCAGGGAGGCAATCCGCCCGGCTGAGACAACGTCCCAGTCGGCGCCTCTTCCCACCTGAACAGGGACGTTCCGGGAAGTCGTGGTGCCGTGGCCCAGCTGACCGGAGGAGTTGTCTCCCCATGCCCAGAGCGTACCGTCCCCCCTGATGGCCAGGACATGGGATCCACCCGCGGCTACAGCATCCCATGGCGATTGAGCCGACGGATCTGCCTGTCCCAGGGTGGTGAATTCCCAGGTGTAGTCCGAGGCAAGCGGAATGCCTGTCGTGCCTTTCACCCCGGTGGTCACCCTGGCGGTATACACAGCGCTCTGAGAAAGGGGATGCACAGGGGTGTAGACTGCGTGGGATTCCGAGCAGCTTACCTCCCCGGGGACGGCCGCACTTCCCGAGAGCAGGACAATGGTTGAAAGGGTCACTGTTCCCGGCTGGATGTTCTCGCTGAACTCGATCTCTATGATGGTATCAGTGGGCACGTCCACGGCACCGTTTTTTGGCACCGTGGATGTTACGGCCAGTGCGGCCTCGCCGCTTCCGCTTCCGTTCCCGCTGCCTCCGCCGCAGCCAGGCAGGCCCGCTACCAAAACGATCATGAAGATGGCAAGAAATACCGCATATTGATTGATTCTGACAGGGCGCATGAGATCGCCTCCTCTTATAGAAAGGTACTATAAGGTCATAAATATAATCGCATACGGGAATTTAAAGCCTTTTCAGCGGTTTTAAGCCCCATTTTCCCCTTCCCTTTTCGCGCAGATTTCGGTAACACTTCCTCTTTCTTGCCAGGCGCAATAATACTGGAATATTTCCAGGGTCGGTGCTAAGAAGGGGAACAGTTCGCACAGGAAGAAGGTACAGCCATGGAGCAAGCGATAGGCAGGGCAAAGGTGCTCATGGAGGCACTGCCCTATATCAGGGATTTCCGGGGAAAAAAGATCGTGGTCAAGTATGGCGGTCATGCCATGGTGAATCCCGAGCTGAAAAACCTCTTTGCAAAGCAGATCGTGCTCTTTCATCTCGTGGGTATCCAGGTGGTGGTGGTCCACGGGGGAGGGCCCCAGATCAGCCGGACCCTCGACAGCATGGGCATCGAGTCGAGCTTCATCGAGGGCAAGCGCGTCACCGACGCCCGCACCATGGACGTGGTGGAGATGGTGCTCGCGGGAGGCATCAACAAGGAGATCGTCCAGCTCATCAACGCAGCCGGCGGCAGGGCCGTTGGCCTTTCCGGCAAGGACGGCGGACTCATCCGGGCACGGAGGCTGCTCTTTTCCCACAAGGACGACACGGGCAACCTCACCGACATTGACATGGGCCATGTGGGCGAGGTGACCGGAGTAGACACCGACATCATCGACGTAGTGGAAAAGGCCGGCTTTGTCGCGGTCATCGCCCCTTCGGGCGTGGGCGACGACGGGCTCACCTACAACATCAACGCAGATACCGTTGCCGCGGAGATAGCCCGGCAGCTCAAGGTGGAGAAGCTCATCATCCTCACCGACGAACAGGGAGTTCTGGATGCAGAGGGCAAGCTCGTCTCCAGCATGAAGTACTCCCAGATCCAAAAGCTCGTCTCCACGGGCGTGGTCACAGGCGGGATGATCCCCAAGATGGAGTGCTGCATGCGGGCGCTCGAGGGCGGGGTGACCAAGGCCCATATCATCGACGGCCGGGTCCCGTATTCCATTCTCCTGGAGCTGTTCACTGACTCGGGCATCGGCACGCAGATCGTCAAGGAGTAAAACACCATGAAGCATGTCATGAACACCTATTCCCGGCTGCCCGTAACCCTGGTCAGGGGCAGCGGCTGCCGGGTGTGGGACGACCGGGGCCGCTCCTATCTGGACATGGTGGCGGGGATTGCGGTGTGCAACCTCGGCCACGCCCATCCTCAGGTGGCCCAGGCCCTGAAACAACAGGCGGACGAGCTGTTTCACTGCTCGAACCTCTACCGCATCCCCCTGCAGGACGACGTGGCGCGGATGATCTCGGAAAACAGCTTCGAGTCCCGGGTCTTCTTTTCCAACTCAGGCGCCGAGGCAAACGAGGGGGCCATCAAGCTGGTCAGGCGCTACTGCCACGGCTATTCCCGCCGGGGGCCGGGCATCATCACCTTCACCGGCTCGTTCCACGGAAGGACCCTGGCCACGCTCACCGCTACCGGACAGGAAAAGTTCAAGAAGGGCTTTGCCCCGCTTCCCGAGGGTTTCAGGACCATGGAGTTCGGAGACATGGATGCCCTGCGAGAGGCCGTGGACGACTCCATTGGCGCAATCATGATCGAGCCTGTCCAGGGGGAGGGAGGTGTCCGGATTCCGCCCAAAGGATATCTGAAGAACATACGCGAGCTCTGTGACGAGTACGGCCTGCTGCTCGTGCTCGACGAGGTCCAGACCGGGATGGGAAGGACCGGCGAGCTCTTCGGCTACCTGCACGAGGAGATCCGGCCCGATATCATGACCCTGGCCAAGGCCCTGGCGAACGGGTTTCCCGTGGGAGCGGTGGCGGCCCGGCCGGATGTTGCCGAGGCCTTTGATCCCGGAAGCCACGCCTCGACCTTCGGGGGCAACCCTCTTGCCATGGCAGCGGCATCGGCCACGCTCGGCATCATGATTGAGCAGGATATCCCGGGCAGGTGTCGAGAGACCGGGGCCTATCTCACCCAGGGGCTCAATGAGATGATGAGCCTGCATTCCGGCATCCGGGAGATTCGCGCCCGGGGGCTCATGATCGGCATCCAGTGCGATGCGGATATCTCCTCGATCCCCAGGGATGCCCTTGAAAAGGGTATCATGCTCAACGTGATCCAGGGCAGCGTGCTCAGGCTTGTCCCACCGCTGATCATCGCGCGCCAGGAGTGCGACGAGGCAGTGGAAAAGATCGATGCATTGCTTAGAGAAAAGGGAGTGTGATGGGACACAGGGATTTTCTCGCCATAACCGACTTGAGCCGTGAAGAAACACAGGCGATATTCTCCCGGGCCCGCCTCCACCAGGAAAGGCGGCCGGAGGCGGTTCTCGCCGGGAGGTCGGTGGTGCTGCTCTTCGAGAAGGCATCCACCCGGACCCGTGTTTCGTTCGAGGTGGGCGTTGCCCGGATGGGGGGCCACCCCATCGTGCTCACGCCTGCAGGCTCGCAGATAGCCAGGGGAGAGCCGCTCCAGGACACCGCGCGCATCCTGTCCGGGTACTGCGACTGTATCGTCATGCGCACCCACGGGCACGAGCGCGTTCAGGAGATGGCCCACTGGGCGGATGTCCCGGTAATCAACGCCCTGACCGACCTGCTGCACCCCTGCCAGGTCCTTGCCGACTGCTTCACGCTCCAAAGCCGGTTCGGGTCCCTGGAGGGAAAGAGAGTCGCCTGGATCGGCGATGGGAACAACATGGCCAACTCATGGATCAACGCCGCGTCTCTCCTGGATTTCGAGCTGGCGCTTGCGTGTCCGGAGGGGTATGAGCCCGATGCGGGTGTCATGGACACGGCCCGGGCGGGCGGGGCCAGGGTCGTGCTGGTGCGGGACCCGGCAGAGGCGGTGCAGGGGGCCCTGGCGGTCAACACCGACGTGTGGGCGAGCATGGGCCAGGAGGAAGAGGCAAAGCTGAGAATGGAGGCCTTCAGGGGCTATGCAGTCACGGAAACGCTCATGGACCGGGCCGCCGGGGATGCCGTGTTCATGCACTGCCTTCCCGCCCACCGGGGCGAAGAGGTCACGGAAGAGGTCCTGGAGAGCGCACGATCCATCATCTGGGAGCAGGCGAAAAACAGACTCTATGTCCAGGAAGCCGTCATGGCTTTCCTGCTACAGCAATGAGAGGAGACGCATACATGGATGCAAAAAAAGTCGTACTGGCATATTCGGGCGGGCTCGACACCTCGGTCATTCTCAAGTGGCTCCAGGACGAGTTCGGATATGAGGTGATCTGCTATGCAGCGGATCTGGGCCAGGCCGAGGAGCTTACGGGCCTGGAAGAAAAGGCGCTCAACACCGGGGCGTCCAAGATCTATATCGACGATCTCCGGGAGGAGTTCGTGCGCGACTATGTGTTTCCGGCATATCGGGCCGACGTGGCGTACGAGGGCGTGTACCTCCTGGGCACCACCCTGGGCAGGCCGCTGATCGCCAAGAAGATGATCGAGCTGGCGGCAAAAGAGGGCGCCGGTGCCGTGGCCCACGGCGCAACGGGCAAAGGCAACGACCAGGTGCGCTTCGAACTCACCTTCTGGGCGCTCAACCCTTCGATCAAGGTCATCGCGCCCTGGAAGATGGACGAATGGAGCTTAAGGTCCCGCGACAAGATGATCGACTACGCCAAGGCAAACAATATTCCCGTGCCGGTCTCCAAGAAAAAGCCTTACAGCATGGACCGGAACCTCCTGCACATCAGCTTCGAAGGCGGCGTGCTGGAAGACCTGTGGAATGAGCCCCAGGAGGACATGTTCGTGCTCTCGTGCTCGCCTCAGAGTGCGCCCGACACCCCTACCAGCGTGGTCATCTCCTTTGTCAACGGCGACCCCGTTGCCGTGGACGGCGAGGAGCTGCGCCCGGCCGCACTGCTGGCCAGGCTCAACGAGCTGGGCGGCAGAAACGGCATCGGCCGGATCGACATCGTGGAGAATCGTTATGTGGGCATGAAGTCGCGGGGCGTCTACGAGACCCCGGGCGGCACCATCATGAAGATCGCACACAGGGCCATCGAGCAGATCACCATGGACCGCGAGGTCATGCATCTGCGCGACGAGCTCATGCCGCGCTATGCCACCCTGATCTACAACGGCTATTGGTTCGCCCCTGAGCGCGAGGCCCTGCAGGCACTCATCGATTATTCCCAGAAGGGGGTCACCGGAGACGTGCGCGTGAAACTCTACAAGGGCAACTGCATGGTAACGGGCAGAAGGGCCGAGAAGTCGCTCTACAGCCCCGAGGTCGCCACCTTCGATGAGGACGAGGTCTATGACCAGAAGGACGCCGGCGGGTTCATCCGGCTCAACTCGCTGAGGCTTAGGATCAGGAACCAGTTGATGAAATGAAGAAGAAACCGTGGTCGGGCAGGTTCAGCCAGGACACCAGCGGCCTGGTGGAGCGGTTCACCGAGTCGGTGAGCATGGACGGGCGTCTCTTTACCCAGGATATCGAGGGGAGCATGGCCCACGCACAGATGCTCCGGGCCGCAGGCCTGCTGAGTGAGGATGAGGCCCGGGCCATCACGCAGGGCCTGCGCGGGATCGCCCGCGACATCGAGAGCGGGGCCTTCGTCTTTGACCCGGTCCTGGAAGACGTGCACATGAACATCGAGGTGGAGCTCACCAAGAGGATCGGCGAGCCGGGCCAGAAGCTGCACACGGCCCGGAGCCGCAACGACCAGGTGGCGACCGATTTGAGGCTCTATACCAGGGACAGGCTGGGCGAGGTCCGTTCCCTGCTCGGGAGGTTCATGGCGTCCCTTGTCGAGAAGGCCTCTTGCCACGTGGACACGATCATCCCTGGCATGACGCACCTGCAGCATGCCCAGCCCGTGTCCCTGGCCCACCACCTGCTCGCCTACTTCGAGATGTTCATGCGGGATTTCGACCGCGCGGGAGATGCGGCAAGGCGGCTCAATGTCTCCCCATTGGGGAGCGCGGCCCTTGCCGGCACCCCGCATCCCATCGACCGGTTCATGACCGCTGCGGCTTTACAGTTCGACGAGCCCGGGCGCAACTCCATCGACGGCGTGAGCGACCGGGACTTCGCGCTCGAGGCCGTGTTCTGCGCGTCTGTGATCATGATGCACCTGAGCCGGCTTGCCGAGGAGATCGTCATCTGGAACTCGCAGCCCTTTTCCTGGGTCGTGCTGCCCGATGCCTTCTGCACCGGGAGCTCCATCATGCCCCAGAAAAAGAACCCGGACGTGGCCGAGCTGGTGCGGGGGAAGACCGGCAGCGTCTACGGCGGCCTGGTGGCCTTGCTCACCATGATGAAGGCCCTGCCCCTGGCATACAACCGCGACATGCAGGAAGACAAGCGGCCCGTGATGGAGAGTCTGGATACGGTGTGCGCCTGTCTGGAAACCATGAACGGGCTCGTGCAGGGCCTGGAGGTGAACCAGGGGGCGCTTGGTGGTTCCTTGAAGGCGGGATTCATCACCGCCACAGACGTGGCGGACTATCTGGTGGAAAAGGGCGTGCCCTTTCGGGAGGCACACCGCATTACCGGAGAGATCGTATCGCACCTCTGCCTTGAAGGAAAGACATTCGATGATCTGAGTGCAGAGGATTTCAGGAGATTCAACCATGCCTTCGGTCCCGACATCGTCTCCGTGATCAGGCCCGAGAGCTCGGTCGATCGCCGCACAAGCTTCGGCGGCACGGCCCGGGCGAACGTGAAGGCCATGGTCGAAGACGCGCGCATGCGGGTGGAGAGTCTTGAAGTCTAGGCGTGCTATTCCGGCGGCCTGCGTGCTTGTCCTTGCCCTGACGCTGTGCGCGGGATGCGGCAGAAAGCTTCCGCCGCTTCCCCCGGGCCCTGCCGACCCCGTGGAACTGGTCTCGGCGGCTTTCGAGGATAATGCAGTGGTCGTGAAGGCCCGGTGCAACGTGCCCGGGAGCACGGTCATCCTTCTGGGAAAGCCCAAGGGCCTCTGCCCTTCCTGCACCGACGACCTGGTGCGCAAGGACGAGACATTCGTGGAAGAGGCGGGGACCGTCCGCCTGAGGGATGCCGAACCGGATGCAGCCTATATGGTCTACCGGCTGGCATTTAGCAAAGGCACTCTCGTCTGGATGACCGATGCGCAGGTCGTGAGGCAATGAGGATGCCGGGGCGCTCAAGAGGGCGCACGGCTCAAAAAAACGAGGAGAGAGAAGGAATGCATGATTTCGAGTACCGGCAGGGAAAACTCCACTGCAGCGAGGTATCGCTGGAGGAGATTGCAGAGAAGGAGGGCACCCCTTTCTACTGCTACAGTCTCCCCACGCTCCGCCGTCACATCGATGCCTTCGAGGAGCCCCTTTCCGGAGTGGATCACCAGACCTGCTTTGCCATGAAGGCCAACGCCAACCTCGCTATCTTGAGCTACATGGCCCGCCGGGGCCTGGGTGCCGACGTGGTCTCGGGCGGCGATCTCTACCGGGCTCTCAAGGCGGGCATTCCGGGAGAGAAGATCGTGTACTCCGGCGTGGGCAAGACAGCAGAAGAGATCGACATGGCCATTCAGGCCGGGATCATGATGTTCAACATCGAGAGCGCCCAGGAGCTCGAGGTGATCAACGAGCGTGCCGGGGTGCTCGGCAAGAAGGCGCCGGTCTCCATCCGGGTCAACCCCGACGTGGACCCCATGACCCATCCCTACATCTCCACCGGCCTCAAAGAGAACAAGTTCGGGATCGACGT
>JALNWY010000019.1 GCA_023230665.1 Deltaproteobacteria bacterium | reverse complement strand
TGTTGAACCTGATCTTCTGATCCTCGGTGCCAAAGGCATTGACCGGAAAGCCGTAGAGCGAGTTGTTAACCGACATGATGACCCCGGTGCTCGCACAGGCCCGCGAAATCTCGGTCAGGATCAGGGCGTATGCCACATAGTCCATGCCCGCCCCACCGTACTCCGCAGGGATCGCCACCCCCATGAAACCATTCTCCGCCATCTTCCGCAATACCCCATCGTCGTGACGGTGCTCCTGGTCAATCCGGGCCGCTATCGGCTTGAGCTCCTGGTCCGCAAACCTCCGGGCCATGTCCTGAACCATCTTGTGCTCTTCGCTCAAAGAAAAATCCATATATATCCTCCTATTGTTAGTGACACTTGTTCAGTTGCGGATCCTATGCTTCCGGGCCGCATCCGCAGGCGGTAACGAGGCCGAAGCTGAATGAATATTCATTTTCTATAATCCTTATCTGTTCTTTCTGTCAATATGATCGTCTATGACTCCAATCGCGAATAATTACCTTTTCCATGAACAGGCATTCTGGTATATATTTTTCACCCAATATCTGTCTAGGAGGCAAAAGGTTTATATGAGAGACGTATTCAATTTCAATCCCGGGCCCGCAGTATTGCCGGAGCCGGTTCTCGAGAGCACGAGCAAGGCTGTTCTGAACTTTGCGAATACCGGCATGTCCATCATGGAGGTAAGCCACCGGTCCAAGGAGTTCGATGCACTGCTCGTAGAGACCGAATCTCTGGTTGCCGAGGTCATGGGGATTCCCGAGAACTACAAGGTTCTCTTCCTTCAGGGAGGGGCGAGTCTCCAGTTTTCCATGGTGCCCATGAATCTTCTGTCGGGCGGCAAGACCGCTGATTATATCGACACCGGTTCCTGGTCTTCCAAGGCCATCAAAGAGGCGCGGAAGGTGGGCAAGGTCAATGTGGCCGCGTCGACCAAGGATGACAAATATACCCGGATACCCTCGCCCTCCGAACTCAAGCTCACCCCGGGAGCGGTCTATTGCCACATCACTTCCAACAACACCATCTACGGAACCCAGTGGCAGACCTTTCCCGATACGGGGAATGTGCCCCTGGTGGCCGACATGTCATCGGATATCCTCTCCAGGCAGTTCGACGTGAGCAAGTTCGGAATCATCTACGCCGGGGCCCAGAAGAACATGGGGCCTGCAGGGGTCACAGTGGTGGTCATCCGCAAGGACCTTGCAGGCGATGTTCCCGAAGATCTTCCCACCATGCTCAAATACTCCACCCACGTAGAGAACAGCTCCACCTTCAATACCTGTCCGGTGCTGGCCATATTCGTGGTCCACGAGGTCCTGAAGTGGCTCAAGAACATGGGCGGCGTTCCCGAGATGGAGAAGCTGAACAACAAGAAGGCCGCCGTCTTATACGACGTTCTTGACAGCAGCTCCTTCTATCGCGGCACAGTGCAGAAAGACTCACGCTCCAGGATGAACGTTCCCTTCCGGCTTCCCACCGAAGAGCTGGAGGCCGAGTTTCTTGCCGGGGCGAACAAGAGGGACCTCAAGGGTCTCAAGGGCCACCGGTCCGTGGGCGGCATGCGTGCATCCCTCTACAACGCCCTGCCGCTCGAAGGCGTGCAGAAGCTTGCCGATTTCATGGCGGAGTTCGAGAAACTCCATTCATAGAACCTGGGCCGGATGGTGCGCTGCTCGATCCGCCCGGCTTCTCTAAGGAACGGCAGGTGTAATCTCGCTGGGGTACTTCGCGGGCAGGGCATGTCCCGACAGGTTGCGGTGCGAATTTCCCTCCCTCGCCGATTGTGTGCGGCAGAGGGAGGTGATTGATTTTTATTAATAACCAATGTTATAGATCATGTAGTGGGGTTTCCATGCCGGTAAAGAGCAGGTTCGCTGTTGAAGACATCGTTGACGCGGCGTTTCGCATCGTCCGAAGAGAGGGGTTCGACAAATGTTCCGCCCGGTCCATAGCGAATGAGCTGAACTCGTCGACCATGCCCATCTACTCATGCATGAGCTCCATGAAAGAGCTGGAGAAGGCGGTGATCAAAAAGGCCTTGGACCTGCTGATCAGCTGCGAGACCAAGGTGAGGACAGGCGATTTGTTTCTGGATATGGGCATCGGGTACATCATGTTCGCCAAGACCGAGAAGCACCTGTTCAGGATGCTGTTTCTCTCCGAGAGGAAGGGTCCCTCCGGGGACACCCGGAAGCGCTTCAACGACTATGTGATGGACGCCCTTCTGGAAAAGCTCGGCGGGTTCGAGCCTCTCAACGGTTTTTCCCAGGAGCAGAAAAGAGACCTCATCAACCGGATGTGGGTCTTTACCCACGGACTTGCCGTGCTGCTGAACAATTCAATCATCCGGGACTTGAACGAGCGGGAGATCACGGAGCTGATCATGGACACAGGGTTGTTCGTAATCCAGGGAGAAAAAACCCGCAAAGAGGTCTATGCCGCGCCCGAGGTGCAGGATTTTCTGAAGAGAGCGGGGTTTCCGAATCTGGGTGAGCGCAGGGTCGCAGACTTTGATCTGTTCTAAGCGTCTGTTCTGTGGGGGGATCCTTCATCTTACTGTTAATGTGCGGTCTTTGTTGAAGTGATGTTGTTTTCAAGGGCACTCGCATGAGGGGGCCCGGTAGCTGGCGGGCCGTCGCATTTGCCTGCGGCCGAGGCGGACGGCATCGTGATCCCTGCGGTATCGGGAACCAGGGCCATGGATGACCCCTTAAAAGCAGGGGATCTGAGAATTGAGAGGAGGGGATATGGCGTCGAAACGGAAACGCCTGGCGGTCCTTACAGGCTTTGTTCCTCTGATGTTGCTTCTCTCGGGGTGCGCTTCTCCCGAGTTCATGGTCAAGTCCATGGATCCGCTCATGGACAGGATGGATGCCTCGGTGAACCGGTGCCCCGATGTGGACACGATCCGCGATTCTCTTCCCGCCGCCATCGTCCAGCTGGACGGGTTCATCGACATCGCACCGAGCGCCAAGCTCTATTTACGGGCCGCGGAGGTAAATTTCGGGTACTCGTTCGCCTTTATCGAGGATGTCGACAAAGGACGGGCGAGCTACCTTTACCTCAAGGCCCGAGACTATGCCCTGCAGCCCCTGCTCCTCAACGACGACTTCCGCACCGTGCTGCACCGGCCCGTGGACGCGTTCAGCGCCTCTCTCAACGAGTTCGGAAAGGGCGAGGTGCCCGCGCTCTACTGGGCCGCAAGCTCCTGGATGGCATGGATATCGCTCAATCTCGATAAGACCGAGGTGCTCATGGACATCCCCAAGATCGAAGCCATGCTGCTCAGAGTGATCGAACTCGATGAAGGCTACTACCACGGGAGCGCCCACGCCACCCTGGGGGCCTACTACGCATCCCGCTCCAAGGTCATCGGCGGAGACCCGGACAAGGCGAGGTACCACTTCGACCGTGCGTTCGCGATCTCACAGTCAAGGCTTCTCTTCATACACCTGCTCTATGCGAAGTATTATGCCTATCAGATCCAGGACAGGGCGCTCTTCGTGCAGACCCTTCAGCAGGTGATAGACACCCCGGTGGATTCCTTCCCCCAGAAGAATTTCGCCAACGAGGTGGCAAAGAGAAAAGCCCGGATATTGCTGGACGATGTGGACTCGTATTTCTGATGGCATGCAATCCTGTGAGAACCAAAGAGGAGGGAACCGTTATGAAGCGTTTTGTACGTATTATTCCGGCTGTTTTTCTAACCATGGGACTCCTCTGCTCCGGGGCCGCCGCAGCCGATGAGGCCAGGATCACGATCAAGATGGCCACCCTGGCCCCCAAGGGCTCCGCCCTGGTGAACACCTATGAAAAGCTTGCCCAAGAGATCACCGCCAAGACAGGAGGCGAGGTGAGGTTCAAGATCTACTGGGGAGGCGTTCAGGGTGATGAAAAGGACATGATCCGCAAGATCAAGCTGGGCCAGCTCCACGGCGGCGCATTCTCAGGTTCCGGCCTGGGGGATATCGTGCCCGAGGTCCGGGTGACCGAGATCCCCTATGTGTTCAGAAACCATAACGAGGTCAACTACGTGCGGAAAGGGCTGCAGGACACCATGGAGAAGCTCTTCGAGGAAAAGGGCTTTATCGTTCTCGGATGGGGCGACATCGGGTTTCTCTACACCTTTTCCAAGGTGCCCCTTACCTCCATGGAGGTGGCGCGGCAGCAGAAGTGGTGGACGCTCGAGGGCGAGCCGATCGGCCGCGAGATTTACAAGGCCCTGGGGATTTCCCCCATATCCCTGTCCGTGACCGACGTGGCCACATCCCTTTCCACCAACCTCATCGACTGTGCAAACGCCACCCCCTACATGGCGGTTGCGTTCCAGTGGTACACGAGGTTCAAATACATCAATGAGTTCCCGTCATCAAACCTCCTGGGCGCTATGGTGATATCCAAGAAGATCTGGGACAGGATCTCGCCCGAGAGCAGGCAGATCATGCTCGGGCTGGCCAGCGAATCGCAGGAAAAGATCGCAGAGGCAGCGCGTATAGAGGATGAGAAATGCCTGAAGATACTCCTCGACGCAGGCATCCAGGTGTACCGCCTGGGAGAAAATATCGAAGAAGAGGAAGCCCGGTTCATCTTCGACGCCGCAGAAAAGACCCGGAACAATCTCGTGGGAGAGCTCTACTCTCAGGAGCTTCTCGACCGGACTCTGGCCCTCCTCGAGGAGTATAGACGCACGCACCCCGAAGATACCGGCGTGATCCGGATCGAATAGAAAAAAAGACATGGAGGAGTCTTCATGCGCTGCAAGGTCTGCGGGCTGAGACGCTATGACCATCTGAAGGAATGTCCCGACTGCAGCACCCCATACCCTGCTCCCCATGCGGTCATATCGGTTCTCCAGAAGGCCGAGGAAAACCTGCTGGCCGTCTTTCTCGGGCTCATGGTGTTGCTGGTCCTGGTTCAGATCGTGATGAGGAATTTCTTCTCCACCGGGATCATGGGCGGGGCCGAGATCGTGCGGCACCTTGTCCTCTGGGTTGCATTTCTCGGGGCAGGGGTGGCGGCCCGTGAGGGGAAGCACATCCGGATCGACATCGCCGGCAGGCTTCTGAGCCCCCGATCCAAGTGCGGGGCCGATGTTCTCACCGGCCTCTTCTCGGTGGCGATATGCGCGATCCTCGCCTATGCGTCGGTCAACTTTCTCCTGGTGGACTATGACGCCCAGATGTCCATACCCTTTTTCGGCCTGCCCATATGGGTGCTCGAGCTCATCATCCCTATCGGATATCTCGTGATAGCAGCAAGGTTCGGCCTCAGGACCGCGCGCTCTCTGGTCTGGTTTATCCAGGGGGACAATCTGTGACCGGAGCGCTGATAGCCCTCATCATCCTCATGGCCTTTCTCGGTGCGCCGGTGTTCGTGGTGCTGTCATCGTTCGCCATCCTGGGTTTCTATTTCTCCGACATCCAGTTCGCGGCCCTGATCGTGGACATCTACTCGAAGTTTTCCAACAGCCCGGTGCTCTACACCATTCCCATCTTCACCTTTGCCGGCTACATACTCGCTGAAAGCAAGGCCTCGATAAGGATCGTTGACCTATCCCAGGCCCTCTTCGGCTGGATGCCGGGCGGGCTCGCCATCGTGTCCCTGGTGGCCTGCGCGTTCTTCACCGCCTTTACCGGCGCATCGGGCGTCACCATCATTGCGCTGGGCGGTCTTCTCTACCCGGCGCTGGTCAAGGGGCTTTATCCCGAGCGATTCTCGCTGGGACTGCTGACCTCTTCGGGCAGCCTGGGCCTGCTCTTTTTCCCGAGCCTGCCCATCATCATCTACGGGGTGGTGGCCGAGGTCAGCATTCCCCAGCTTTTTGCAGCCGGGTTCATACCGGGTGTGCTTCTGGTCGTGCTCCTCTCGCTCTATTCCATATTCAGGGGCCGCACGACCATGGTGAAGACCGCGAAGTTCTCCCTGCGCGAGGCAATCAGGAGCGCGGGCAGGGCAAAATGGGAGCTGTTTATCCCGATCATGCTCGTGGTGGGGATCTTCGGCGGGTTTGTCACCCTGGGCGAGGTGGCGTCCATCACCGTGGCCTATGTCCTGGCCGTGGAAACCCTGATCCACCGGGACATTCCCCTCAGGAGGATCCCGGGTGTCATGAACGAGAGCATGGTGCTCGTGGGCGGGATCTTCATCATCTTCGGCTCGGCTCTGGCACTCACCACCTACATGATCGACGCAGAGATCCCCTATGCCATGCTCGAGTTCATCCAGCGGCACATCTCTTCCAAGATCGTGTTTCTCATCGCGCTCAACGTGGTGCTGCTCTTGGTCGGGTGCGTCATGGACATCTATTCAGCGCTCGTGGTGGTGGTTCCGCTGATCATCCCTATTGCCATGAGCTATGACATCAACCCCGTTCATCTGGGCATCATCTTTCTGACAAATCTGGAGATCGGGTACTCGACACCGCCGGTGGGGATGAACCTCTTCATTTCGTGCTTCCGGTTCAACAAGCCGGTGATAACCCTGTACAAGGCCTCGGTGCCCTTTCTCGTGATCCTCCTCGTGGGCCTTGCCGTCATCACCTACGTGCCCCAGCTGAGCCTCATGCTCGTTGAATATTTCAACATCCGATAAAAATCAGGGGCTGAGGCAATAGGGCACCCGCCCCTTCGATGCGTTTGGTGCCGCAGCCTCACCACGAGGGATAGAGCCAGGGGAGCACCCATATCCCGAAGTTCGCCGCCGCGTGGACCGTATAGGGGGCCCAGATATTGCCCCGCCATTCATAGAGACCCGCAAAGATCAGCCCTCCGACAAGCTGTACCGGCGCGATGAAACCATGCATGCCGGCAAAGAACAGGGCCGAGACTACAATGGATGCGATCATGCGCATCCTCTGCCTGAGCCACGAATAGAGAATGCCGCGGAAAAAAAGCTCCTCTGCAAAGGGGGCGATCACGCACCCGACCAGAAAAAAGAGGACGGGATCCGCCACCTCCTGTCTCCCGATGAGGAGTCTCAGGGCGTCCCTGTGGAGAAATGTCCTGGAGGCTGCGTCTCCCAGGACGGCCACTGCCCCGAGCGCAGCGGCGATTCCCGCCCCGATGGCGATCTCTCGCGGTATCGATCGGGCTGAGACCCCGCTGAGGCGAAGCGCGAGTCCGAGGATGATGAGCGTTTCCACCAGCCGAACCAGCAAGGTGAAGAACAGGGGGTTCACCGGGAGCGAAACAGTGCTGTAGACGAGCCTGAACGCAAGCTCCACGAGAATGACGACCAAGACCACGCCGATGCGCTTGTCCATATGTGGCTTACCGTTATACGATTGCCGGCCGGGAATCACAAGCCCAATATCCGAGGCGATCTCTCTTACAGGCATCCGCCTTAGGAATGTACGCCTCGCCCCGATAAGCAAGACGTGTGCCCGCCCTTCATCTCAAGGCAAAGCATGAGGGAATTGACGATGGGCAGGGAATCTGATTTAACCATAACCATTATGAAGAGAGTCGTCATCGGCACCGCAGGACACGTGGACCACGGCAAGACATCGCTCATCAAGGCAATCACCGGCGTGGACTGCGACCGGCTGAAAGAGGAAAAGCAGCGCGGGCTGACCATCGAGCTCGGTTTCACCTCGCTGGACCTTCCTTCCGGAGAGAAGGTCGGTATGGTGGACGTGCCCGGTCACGTGAGATTCATCCGGCACATGCTCTCCGGGGCGTCGGGAATCGACCTGGTCATGCTGGTGGTAGCCGCGGACGAGGGAGTGATGCCCCAGACCGTAGAGCACATCCAGATCTGCAGCCTCCTGGGCATCCAGCGGGGCGTGGTCGTGCTCACCAAGATCGACACGGTGGACGACGACCTCCTGGAGCTGGCGTATGCGGACATCCAGGATTTCATATCGCACACCTTTCTCAAGGATGCGCCTATCGTGGCCGTGAGCTCGGTGACCGGCAAGGGGATCGACGAGCTCAGACAGGTCCTCGACGAGCAGGTCCGATCTCTGGAAGAGAGGCGGATCACCGGCATCCCGGTCCTGCCCGTGGACCGGGTGTTCACCATCAAGGGCTTCGGGACCGTGGTCACCGGAACCATGAAGCAGGGCGTGTTCGAGGAGGATCAGGAGGTCGATGTCCTGCCTGCCGGACGCAAGGCCCGGGTGCGCAACATCCAGGTCCACGGACATGATGCGGACAGGGCTATGGCCGGCATGCGCACGGCGATCAACCTCCAGGGCTTTTCCCGGGAAGATATCGAACGGGGCCAGTGGGTGGTGCCGGCAGGCGTGTTCAAGCCCACGAGGCTCCTGGATGCCCGGCTGGATCTGATGGCCAAGCCCAGGAAGGGCGAAGTCAAGATCCACTTCGGCACGTCCGAGCTCACCGGCGAGATGAGCATCCACGACGTGGACGGGCTCGATGTGGCGAGGATACGGCTCAAGGAGCCGGTCATCGCGGCGTTCGGCGACCGGTTCATCATCCGGAGCATCTCTCCCTCCCGCACGCTCGCAGGGGGCACGGTGCTCAATCCCTCGCCCCACCGGAGGTTTTCCGAGGATATCGCCCGGGATCTGCTGAGTTCGGAGGGGGTGTCTCAGGTAGCGGGCATTGTCAGGGATGCGGGGGTCCGGGGCATATCGAAAAAAGAGCTTGCCGCGGTCTTTGCCGATGGGGGGCCGTCCCTGGACAAGGCTTTGGCCGAGCTTCTGTCCTCAGGGCAGATCATCCGCTTCGATCCCAACAACGATCTCTATGTCTTCGAGTCTTATGCGCTCTCGCTCAAAGGCCTCATCCTGGAGAAGGTGAAGGAATTCCATAAGGGCCATGCCTCCTCTCCGGGAATCTCCCGCGAGCACCTGCGCTCGGCGATCAAGGGGAGCGTGGATCCCAAGCTCTTTCACAAGCTGCTGACCGATCTCATGAAAAGGGGTGAAATCGAGGAAGTCGGCCCCGATATCAGGGAGAAGGGTTTCAGCCCCTCGCTCGGCGACGCCATGGGCGCCGTAGGGGAGAAGGCCTATGCCGTGCTTTTCGCCAGTTGCTTCGAGCCGCCGCGCGTTCAGGAACTCGCAGAACGCCTCTCCATAGGCTCAAAGCAGATGGAGGAGGTGCTCGGTTTCCTCACCCGGCAGGGAAGACTCACCAAGATCAAGGACGATGTATATCTCACCGAGTCTGCAGTCTCCAGACTCAAGGAAAAGGTCCGCCAGTTCATTCGCGAGCATGATTCGCTTGGGCCCGCGGATATGAAGCAGATCTTAGGCGTCAGCCGCAAGTATGCCATTCCTTTTCTGGAGTACCTCGACCGCGTCCACTTCACGGTACGTGTGGACAATGTCCGCAAGCTGGGCGTGGGGGCATGAACAGGGTCCAGGCCCAGATTGCATCACCGGGTCACTGTGTCGGTCTCAACGTACGAATCAGCTTCACCCGTTCTCTGAGCTTGAGGCTGAAGTAGAGCGGGCTCAAAATAAGCGCTCGAATGATCTCCCTCTTTGTCATATGCCGCGTCCTTGCCACAGATTATGCCTGGCGGGAGATGCTATAAGCATGCCATATCGAGAAAGAGAAGCGATATCCAGATCTTGCTGGAAAGGCCGTATGGGCATCCTCAGCCAGGGCCGGAAGAGACTGTTGCGTTATGTGACAGGGTATGAAGGAAAAGTGCAACAGGCGCGCTCCATGCCCGGGAACCCGCTGTATTAGACAGGATGTGTTTACTGGTTCGCCTGTCCCGGGGTTTGGCACGAACGGGAAATGAGTTCGTCCAGGTCGTCGTCCAGGGGCACGGCGGGATAATGCTCCCGCACATACTGGAAACGCTTGCACGCGGCTTCGTGCACTTTTTTCTTCAGATAGAACTTTCCGATATACACATAGTGCTTTGCAAGCACGCTCTTTGCCTCAGCCAGCCGGGCCTTCGCGTCTTCCGCATGCGGAGAGTCCGGGTAGGACGAGAGGAAGTTCTCAAAGGTCTGAATCGAGCGCACGGTCTCGGTCTGATCCCTATCGAGGGTGCCGATCTGCTTGAAATGGGTCATGGCGATCCGATAGAGGCAGTACCCGGCCTCGTAATCGGTGGGATAGAGCAGCCGGAACTCCTCGTAGCTCTGGAGCGCCGAGGCATGGTCCTCCTCGTCATAATGGAGGTCGGCCGTGGCCAGGAGAGCCTTTCGGGCGAGCTCATCGCCGGGGTAGTAGGTGCGGACCTCCATAAACTTCTCCACAGCCTTTTCCACCTTGCCCTTATCGGCAAGCTCAGTGGCCTCCTGGAACAGCTCCTGGGCCGAACGGATTTTTGTCTCGTCATGGGCGCAACCTTCCAGGATGAACACCAGGGCCAATAAGAGAAAGGCGCGAACAACGTTCTTCATAGCAGGTGATCCTTATGATAAAACAGCGCGAACATCAAGGGGCGATTTCGTACACAGCCGAGTTCTTGACGCTCAGGACATAAATGATCTTTTCCACCGACCCGTCAGGGGAAAAAGACGTGGAGCCGGTGAGCCCGGGATAGTCCTGAAGCGAGGCGATGAGGCCCTGCAGGGCCTCGCGCGAAGCAGGGGAGCCGCTCAGGAGGTTCTGGAGAATGGTTGCCGTGTCATATGCGCTCGCCTCCCACACAGAAGGATTGTAGCCGAAGGTGTAGTAAAACTGGTCATTGAACTCCTGCACATACTCAAGCTGCGAGTTGGCGAAGAAACCGCTCACGAACACCGAACCATCGACGTACCTGCCTCCCACCCGGATGAAGTCGGGAGAGTCCCAGAGGGCGGGACCGAACAGCCGCACGCCCTTGATGTTGAGATAGGGAAGGTATGAAGCGACCATTGCGGAGTTGATGGCAGTGTCCGGGATGAGGAGTGCATCGAAATCCGGGGGATCGTTTTCGGACAGATGTTCGACGAGTTTCTTCACGGCTCCCTTGAAATCGACCAGATCCGATGAATACCCGACCGTGCGGACCACGCTGATGCCGAACTTGGGCGCCTTGTCGCAGAAGATCCGGGTAAAGGAGTTCCCGAAGTGATCGCTGGGCGAGAAGACGGCGAAGCGCGATACGTTCATGTCGGCGGCCGCCCTGAGAAGGGCCTCGGCCTGGACGTCGATGGATATGAAGTTGCTGAAGCAATAGGATATCTGGTCCGGGACCACATCGGCACGGGTGAAGAGAAAGGACGGGATCCCTCTTTTGCGCGCCTCTGCGCAGGCGATGCTGCCTGCGGACTCACCCACCGGGCCGATGAGAGCAATAATGTCTTCCCTGGTATCGAGTTCTTCGATGATGGACGGGATCGACTGCTCGTTGTTGCCATAGTCGCGGATGATATATTCCACCTGTGGTGAGTCATCCGTGCTGAACACCCGGGAAGCGAACTGGACGCCCTTGAGCACCTTCTGCCCCACTGTCTCCCACTTGCCGCTCAAGGGAACGAGCACGCCGATGGTTTTCCTGGCTCCGGAGGAGCTGCTCTGGGTCCACTGGGAAAGGCCTCTTCCGGGCCCGAGCCGGGATATGATGCTGCGGGCCAGGTCGTTTTTGCCCTGCTCGATGTAGAGGTCCACCTGCCGGGCAAGGAGCACGTTCAGCAGGCGATCGTCGTGGACGCCCTGTTCGATCTTCTGGAGCTGCTCCACCCGGCCCGTATTCTCCACACCGGTCTTCCAGGAGGGAAGGAGCGATTCCTGCGAAGGTTTGTCCACATAAGGGAACATCATGCTGATGAGATCGAGTGATTCCTGGTATCTCCGTGCACCGGAGAGCTCCCGGACGAGCCTGATGCCCGGCTGGACGAGATCGGGATCATGGCTTTCACCGTAAAACTCGGTGAAGAGATCGACCGACTGCGAAAATCGACCGAGCCGGACCTCTGCCTCCAGAAGGTCTCCGAGGACCTGCGGCTTCAGCGGGGAACGCGCGTACGATCCCAGAAACGCCCGATACAGCTCGCTCGCCCTTGAGGGGTTGCTCTCCGAGATGAGGGAACCTGCCCGGTAAAGTGCCTGTGGAGCGAGCTCGTGATGAGGAAAAAGCTTCCATATCGAGATGTACGACTGGTACGCGTTCTGGGCGTTGCCGGATTTTTCCTGGACCAGTGCCCTGTCATACAATGACTTGGGATCCTGGGGCCCGGCAGCCTTCTGTACCGGTGCGGCGCAGGCAAACGCCAGTGAACAGGCGCCTAAAAGGAGTATGATCTTCAGCAGCGGAAAATGCCTCATGCTACCGCCCATTGTATCGGCCTCTCTCACACAAGTCAACAACTAGAAGAAATCATTGAACGAATAAAGTCTCTTACAATGTTTTTTTGTCTTGACAAACCGATTGACACTACTGAACTATACAGGGAAAATTCTGCGAGAGTAAAGGAGATATTTGGTGGCAGATCTAGGAAAACGATATAAGTGCTACAAGTGCGGCACCAAATTCTATGATTTGAATAAGCCCGCTCCGGTGTGCCCTGCCTGCGGCGAGGATCAGAATAACGAAGAAACCAAAAAAATGCTCAAGCGCAAGAAACGCAGGCCCATCGCCAAGGCGAAGTCCGATGCCAGGACCGTTCCCGAAGAAACGGAAGGAACCGCCGAAGGGGATGAGGATGTCGAGGAATATGTGCTCGATGTGGAGGACATCGTCCTGGAGGAGAGCACCGACTACAAGGAGAAAGACGAATAGTCTCCTCGTCTGGTGACGGGCGGCTCCGGGTCATCGGCAGCCGGCGGGCCCCGATGGGGAAGACTCTGCTAAAAAAATGAGCGTCAGGTCTTTTTGATGTGGTGGTATACGACGCCGGGCAGGAAGCCCCTTGCCGAGGACACGATCTTGTTCGCGTAGGGCAGGAGTTCGGAGTTCTTCAGGATCGCCGAGTCCTTCGGAAGAGCCAGCTGCAGGATCGTGCAGGCAAAAACCGCGATGATAATCCCCTTGGTCAGCCCGAGAACAGCGCCGAACGCCCTGTCGAGAACCGAGATGCCCGATGCCTTGAGCAGCTTCTGCAGGAAGAACAGGAGTATCTTCATAGTGAAGAAGATGCAGAAGAAAACGATAAGATAGCCCAGCACCCCCCGGGGATTCGGAACGTGCGCAGCCGCCAGCAGCTTGGAAAGCAGCGGCTCGATCTTTTTTGCCGAGTATAAAGCCGTCAGGAGCGCAGCCAGTGACGAGACGCTCCTGATCAGCCCCTGATGCGCTCCCAGTGCCAGGAACCCCGCGCACAGGAGTAAGGAGACGTAGTCAAGGGCGTTCACTTCTTTGCGCTTGAGAACTCGATCCAGGCCACGTCCTTCAGGGAGATCTGATAGGTCCCGAACGGGGTGTTCCCGTATACCCTGGAGAGCTGGTTGACCTTCAGATCGCGCATGTCCTTGGAGCCCTTGAGGGTGACGCAGGCGCTCTTGTCCTTGATGGTGATCCGGGAAATGTTCTCGAAGGGGATTCTCACCTTGCCTTTCCCCAGAGACGCCTGAAACAGGGGTTTCCCGTCAATGGTCACCGCGGTGATCTCCACTTCGTTGTTCACCGTGTCCATGATCCTTGCATTGAATGAAGAAGCAGCGCCGTTCTGGGGGGTGACCGTTCCCAGGCCCGACATGCCCATGAATACCAGTGAACAGGCGACAATCACCATCGCAGAACCAATACCGTGCTGTTTCAGCATGCCATATCCTCCTTTATCACGCCTTCCCGGTGCAGCGCGTGGATCAGCCGTGCAAGCAGCGCCTTTCTGCTCAACGGGTAGGTTATCACTACCTGTGCGGCAACAGGGTCTCTGGTCGAGACGATGCCGAGCCCGTCATAACCCTCGAAAATGAATCGCAAGTATGATATGTTATCCCGGTCCACCCGAATCTCTATCTGTCCTGTTTTCCACATGTCTTAAAAAAATGAATATCATACAAGATTCCCGGGTGCAAGAAGGTGATCCATCCTGATAGGGGGAGAAAAAAGGGGGGTTTGAAAAAGCCGTCTTTGTATTGTATAAAACACTGCGTCGCGAGCAATACTGCGGGAACGAGGCATAAGGAAGCATCCGGGAATATGTAAAGTGTTTTTTCACCGGTCCCTGACTGCGGTACAATCGTGCAGGGACCACCGGACAACTGTTTCGTTCATGGGAATACCGGCCTTGTCAGGAAGGAAAGTCGGCAGGGACGTTTCTCTTGAGCCCGGCAATGATAAATGTTGACACCCCATAATTGGAAATGCTAGGGAAAAGAATAATTAATGAGTGAATCGCCATTCATTAAAAGGCCGAGAAGGGGGATCTTTAAAAGGTCCCGGAACGATACACAGCTCGTAAAAGATCTTGCCATCGTAACCCTGCTGGGTTTCATCATGGCGGGGACGACAGGCCTGAGTTTCTGGCTGGGCTATGAGCTGGACGAGCGGTTGAATGCGCACGGCCTCGTGTTTGGCGTCTTTATCCTTCTGGGGATTCTACGAAGAAAAGATAGGAGGGGCAATCTATTATGGAGAATTTACCCGGTACGGATCTGGTGAGGGCGGCTGCCTTTATTGGCGCAGGGAGTGCGATGGGGCCCTGTGCCATCGGCCCCGGTGTCGGCGAGGGGTATACCGGCGGAAAGGCGTGCGAGGCGATCGGACGGAATCCGGACAAAGCCGGCCTGCTGAGAAGAAGCATGCTCGTGGAGCCGCTTCTGGCCTTCGTCGTATAAGGAGGACTGTTTTGATAGAACTCAACTGGACCTTTTTTGTGCAGATCTTCAACTTCCTGCTCCTCATGTTCATCCTGAACAAGATTCTCTACAAGCCTATCCTCAAGGTGCTTGACGAGAGGGAGGCGAGGATCGCCGGCGGGCAGGAAAAGGCCAAGGAACTCCTGGATGAAAGCCAGAGCATCCTCAAGAGCTATAACGAGAAACTCTACGGCGCCAAGATCGATGCAATGACTGTGAAGAATTCTTCCCGCAAGCAGGCGGTTGATGAGGCCAACGAGATCATCGAGAATGCAAGGCGCAATGCCGAGACCATTGTTCTCGATGTCCAGAAGGAGATGGCCGAGGAGATCGCGCGGGTAAAGAGCGAGCTGGAGCCGGAGATCGGCGTCATGGCCGGAACCATTGCCCAGCAGATTCTGGGGAGGAAGGTTGCGTGATGAAGAGACTGAACAGGATTGCGCCCCTCCTGGCGGTCCTTGTGCTTGCCGTCGCCACGGTCTGTATGGCTGCGGAAGGCGGTGAGGGCGGGAGCAGCCGGATCTGGGACATGGTGTGGAGAATCGTAAACTTCATTATACTCTTTGCGATTCTCTGGAAACTGCTCGCCGACAAGATCAAGAAGTATTTCAGTGACCGGCGCATTGAAATCGCGGAGATGATCGACACCGCGGACAAGGCACGGACCGAAGCCGAAAAGCAGTTTGCCGACTACCGGTCGAGACTTCAGAACATCGACAGAGACATTCAGGAAATACGCGATGCGATCATGGGCGAGCTCGAGGGTGAGAAGCAGCGCATCATTAAGGAAGGCAAGGCCGTGGCCGAGCGGATCATCGAGCAGGCGAAGTGGTCCGCCGAGCAGGAAATCATCAAGGCTAAGAATTCCTTGAGAAACCAGGTGGTTGACATGGCCGGCGATATGGCCTCGGGTCTGGTGACCAATTCCATGACCCCGGAAGACCAGAAGCGGCTGATCGAGGAATATCTGGATAAAGTGGGGAAAGAGCAGTGAAAAGCGACGTGGTGGCAAAAAGATATGCGAGGGCCCTGTTCGATCTGGGCCGGGATGAGGGCAAGGAAAAGCAGTTTCTTGAGGAATTGCAGAATATTGCTCAGCTCGTGCGTATCAGCGACGACTTCAGGTCCCTTCTTGAAAGTCCGCTGTACGATATCACCCTGAAGCGGCGTGTCCTCAAGGAAGTGGCGTCCAAGATATCTCTATCACAGTACATGTCCAACTTTTTGAATATATTGCTGGACAAAGAGAGATTTACGGTCTTGGCTGAAATTCTGGATGCGTACAAAGAGATCCTCGACAAGCTGACGGGAAGGGTCAGGGCCCGGGTCACCTGTGCCGCGTCTTTGAACGGGGATCAATTGAAACAGATAGCTCAGACGCTCTCCAAGGTGGTGAAAAAGGAGGTCGACGTGGATGTCATTGTTGAGCCTTCCCTGATCGGCGGCATGATCGCCGAGGTCGAGGGTATGATCTATGACGGAAGCGTGAAGACGCAGATAATGAAATTAAAACAGAGCTTAAAAGGGGAGATCTAGGATGCAGATAAGGGCAGAAGAGATAAGCAAGATCATTAAGGACCAGATCAAGGGTTATGAGAAAGAGATCGATGTCGCCGAGACCGGGACCATTCTGAGCGTCGGCGACGGTATCGCCCGTATTTATGGTCTCAGGAACGTCATGGCCAGCGAGCTCATCGAGTTTCCGCACAACGTCATGGGAATGGCCCTGAATCTGGAAGAGGATAACGTGGGCTGCGTGCTCTTCGGCGAGAGCGCGGGCATCAAAGAGGGCGACCAGGTCCGCAGGACCAAGAGGATCGTGGAGATCCCCGTGGGCGAGGGCACCCTCGGCCGCGTCGTCAACGCGATCGGCGAGCCCATCGACGGCAAGGGCCCCATCGAGTCGACCGAGACCCGGGTCGTAGACATCAAGGCCCCGGGCATCGTCAAGAGGCAGCCGGTGAAAGAGCCGCTTCAGACGGGCCTGAAGTCGATCGACGCCATGACCCCCATCGGACGCGGGCAGCGCGAACTCATCATCGGCGACCGCCAGACCGGAAAGACCGCTCTGGCCATCGACACCATCATCAACCAGAAGGGCACCGGGGTCATCTGCATCTACGTGGCCATCGGACAGAAGAAGTCCACAGTGGCCCAGGTGGTCGCCACCCTCGAGCAGTTCGGCGCCATGGAATACACGGTGGTGGTGGCGGCAACCGCCTCCGACCCGGCGCCGCTGCAGTACATTGCACCCTACTGCGGCGCGGCCATCGGCGAGTTCTACATGAACAAGGGCGGCCACGCGCTGTGCATCTATGACGACCTCACCAAGCAGGCCCAGGCATACCGTCAGCTTTCCCTGCTTCTGAGAAGGCCTCCGGGGCGCGAGGCGTTTCCCGGCGACGTGTTCTACCTCCACTCCCGGCTGCTGGAGCGCGCGGCGAAATACAGCGACGCCATGGGCGGCGGATCGCTGACCGCACTGCCCATTGTCGAGACCCAGGCAGGCGACGTGTCTGCATACATCCCCACGAACGTCATCTCGATTACCGACGGCCAGATCTTCCTGGACACTGACCTGTTCTACTCGGGCTTCCGTCCCGCCATCAACGTGGGCATCTCGGTTTCCCGCGTGGGCGGCAACGCCCAGATCAAGGCCATGAAGAAGGTTGCCGGTACCTTGCGCCTCGACCTGGCCCAGTACCGTGAGCTGGCGGCGTTCTCCCAGTTCGGTTCCGACCTCGACAAGGCCACCCAGGCACAGCTCAACCGGGGCGAACGCCTCATGGAGATGCTCAAGCAGCCTCAGTACACCCCGTTGCCGGTCGAGAAGCAGGTTGCCATGATCTATGTCGGCACCAACGGCTTTCTGGACGAGTATCCGACCTCGGCCATCAAGAGCTTCGAAGAGCAGTTCTATGCCTTCCTGGACAACAAGCACGCCGATATTCTCCAGAGCGTGAGAGAATCGGGCCAGCTGGATGCGGAGACGGAAAAGAAACTCAAGGATGCAATAGCCGAGTTCAAGAAGATCTTCGTCGTAGAAGAGTAGGGTGCTGGCATGGCTAGTCTCAAGGACTTAAAAAACCGGATCGGCTCGGTCCAGAAGACGGAGCAGATAACCTCGGCCATGCGCATGGTGGCGGCTGCGAAGCTCAGGAGAGCCCAGAGCGATATCACCGCGGCCCGTCCCTATGCCATCAAGACCAACGAGGTCCTGGTCTCCCTGGTGACGAGGACGAACCCGGACATGCACCCGCTGCTTCGGGTACGCGAACCGAAAAAATGCGTACTCGTGGTGGTGGCTTCCGACCGGGGGCTGTGCGGTTCGTTCAACCAGAACGTCTTCAGAAGGGCGGACGCCTTTATCAAGGAAAACAAGGACAAGTATGAAGAGCTTTCCCTGGTCCTCATCGGGAAGAGGTCGAGAGACTTCTTCAAACGCAAACCAGTGAAGATCAGAAAATCCGTAGTGATCGGCAATCCTTCTTACGAACTTGCATCAGAGATCGGGGACGACCTCATTGGAGGATACATCAACGGAGATTTCGATGAGCTCTACATCATCTTCAACGAGTTCAAGTCGGCCATGGCCCAGATACTCCACGAGGACCGGATTCTGCCCGTGGAGCAGATCGAGTCGGACGACGAGATGGTGAAGGTGGAATATCTCTGCGAGCCCACGGAGGATGTGCTCCTGGATGCACTGCTACCCATGAGCCTGAAGATATTCTTCTACAGGGCCCTGCTGGAATCCGCAGCCTCTGAGCATGGGGCGCGCATGACCGCAATGGAGAGCGCGTCGGGCAATGCCGCGGATATGATCGAGAAACTGAGCATTCAGTATAACCGGGCCAGACAGGCCGCCATCACGACCGAACTCATGGAGGTTGTGGGCGGCGCAGAGGCCTTGAAGGGTTAACAGATTATCTTTGAGAAGGAGCGAACCTATGGATATGGGAAGAGTATCACAGGTTATTGGCGCAGTTGTCGACGTCACCTTTGATCAGGGTGACATGCCTGACATATATAATGCCTTGTACGTATCGAATCCTTTCCTCTCCGAGGAGGAAGACAACCTCGTGCTCGAGGTGGCGCAGCATCTGGGCGACAGGACCGTGCGCTGCATTGCCATGGACTCCACCGACGGCCTGGTCAGGGGCATGCCGGTCAAGGATACCGGAGCCCCGATCTCTGTCCCGGTGGGCGACGCTGTTCTCGGCCGGATCCTCAACGTGGTGGGCAAGCCCGTGGACGAGGCCGGCCCGGTCGATACCGACAAGCGCTATCCCATTCACCGCGAGCCCCCGAAGTTCACTGAACAGAGCACCTCGATCGAGTCCTTCGAGACCGGCATCAAGGTCATCGACCTGCTCACGCCCTACATGAGGGGCGGCAAGATCGGCCTGTTCGGCGGAGCCGGCGTGGGCAAGACCGTGTTCATCATGGAGCTCATCCACAACGTGGCCATGAAGCACGGCGGCTACTCGGTCTTCTGCGGCGTGGGCGAGCGTACCAGAGAAGGCAACGACCTCTGGCTCGAGATGAAGGAGTCCGGGGTTATCAACAAGGCGGCCCTTATTTACGGCCAGATGAACGAGCCTCCGGGAGCCCGTGCGCGGGTGGGACTCTCCGGACTGGCAGCTGCGGAATACTTCCGTGACGAGCAGAACCAGGACGTGCTGCTCTTCATCGACAACATCTTCCGGTTCACCCAGGCAGGCATGGAGGTTTCCGCTCTGCTGGGCCGCATGCCGTCGGCCGTGGGATACCAGCCCACGCTCGGCACCGACATGGGCGAACTCCAGGAGCGCATCACCACCACCACCAAGGGATCGATCACCTCGGTTCAGGCCATTTACGTGCCTGCCGACGACCTCACCGACCCTGCTCCGGCCACCACCTTCAGCCATCTCGACGCCACCACGGTGCTTTCCCGGCAGATCGTGGAGCTGGGCATCTACCCTGCAGTGGACCCGCTCGACTCCACCTCGCGAATCCTCGACCCCAAGATCGTGGGCGAAGAGCACTATCAGGTCGCACGGAACGTGCAGCAGATCCTGCAGAAGTACAAGGAACTCCAGGACATCATCGCCATTCTCGGTATGGACGAGCTTTCCGAGGACGACAAGCTCACGGTTTCCCGCGCGCGGAAGATCCAGAGGTTCCTGTCGCAGTCATTCAGCGTTGCCGAGCAGTTCACCGGTATGCCGGGCAAGTATGTCGAGCTCAAGGACACCATCGACGGCTTCAAGAAGATCGTTGACGGCGAGATGGACGATCTCCCCGAGCAGGCGTTCTACATGGTGGGAGGCATTGAAGAGGCAATCGAGAAGGCGAAGAAGCTCGCTGAAGACTAAGGGAGTCGATAATCATGTCTGAAGAACTGTACATGCAGCTCGATGTCGTCACACCGGAGAAGTCGGTGCTCAGCCGCAAGGTGACCGAGGTCATCGCTCCGGGGAGCGCAGGCGAGTTCGGGGTGCTGATCGGGCACACGCCGTTCCTCACGACGCTCAAATCAGGCCAGGTGGTCGCCAAAACAGAGGACAGAGACATCTTCCTGGCCGTGGGCGGCGGATTTGCCGAAGTCACCTCTGACCGTGTGATCATCCTGGCCGAGTCGGCCGTTCTCGCCGACGACATCGACGAGAAGACGGTCAAGGCCGACCTCGACCAGGCCCAGGACAAGCTCAGGGGCCTGAACAAGGAAGACCCCGATTTCTCCAGGTGGGACAGCAAGGCCAGGGAGGCCGAACTCAAGCTCAAGGTCGTAGAGAACTGGCGGAGCAGGTCTTAAAGAAAAAAGGTTCATTATCGTGAGATAAAAAGGGGGACGAACAAAGAGTCCCCCTTTTTCTTGCTCTGCGATATTGACTCGAAAACCGAATCACTCTATAACCACACAATCGTTTCCATGCGCCCATAGCTCAGTTGGATAGAGCGTTGGACTACGAATCCAAAGGTCGCAGGTTCGAATCCTGCTGGGCGCACGTTAATCTTATGAATATTTCATGGAAAATCATCCTGCCCCGACCGTGCACTTTTTTCACCTAATTCTAAGGCCTTAAAAATTGGCTATTCAATTTTTCCTCTCATAAAGTCTTTCTATATAAGTAATTTCCTCTTGAATCATATTTAATTTTAGAGTATGAACACTTTCAGAAACAACAAGAATGGAGATGCAACGTGTTTTACAGTATCTCGCATCAAAAATACTTCAAAGAATGCTATCTCAAAGGAGCACCTCTTGATACCATCAGGGGCAGATCGATAACCATAATCCATAGCGAATTGTAAAGGCAAAAATCTTTGTAAAAGGTTCACGAAGGGTTGGCCGTACGTATCAAACGTGACACAAGGGGATGAACATGGTGAAGACTTTAGGGGATATCACGCAGGAACTTAGTGAAAAGGTATTGGCGCCGGCCAGGACCGAAGCTGATGAGCTTGTTCGAAGCGCCAGGGAGCAGGCGGATGCCTTGGTGGCCGAGGCTAAGGCCGAAGCTGAGAAGATCAGGGCAACCGCCAAGGCCGATGCGGAGAATGTCCAGAAGCAGATGCATGTGGACATGGACACGGCTGCCCGGAACTTCATCATCATGGTCAAGGAAAAACTCCAGGCCGCCATTGTGACACCCGTAGTAGAGCATGAAATAAAGGCCGCGATTGACGATACGGATTTCCTCAAGCGCATGATCGAGATCCTTCTGACCGAATTCGTCAAGAGTCAGGGCCGCGAACAGCCACTGGAGATCCTCCTGCCCAAGAAGGAGCAGGCCTCGCTGGAAGCCTGGTTCAACGAGAAATTCAAGGAGAAGGCCGCAGGGTCCTTGGTTGTGCAGTTTACCGATAAGATGACTTTCGGCTTCCATGTGGGCGTGAAAGGTAAGGGCGCCTATTTCAACTTCAACTCCGGTCTCGTGGAGGCCTTTTCGATTTTCTGCTCGCCGCGTTTTCGCAAACATTTCTTTGCCGGTGAGGAGTCATAGGACACATGAGCAATTACTATTTCCTCATGTGTCTGCTCCCTGCCCTGCCTGAAACGCTGGGCGAGAAAATGCCGATGAAATTTGGTGAAATAACGGGCATCATCAGGAGAAATGTTCATCCGGAAGATCACGAGGTAGCCTGTGCGCTTCTCCATGGCACGGATGTCTTCAACTGGGAGCAGATGGATCAGGGGCGTGATATTTTCCTGGAAGGGGGGCTTCTGTCCCGGCAGGACATCATCGACAACCACAACCTTCCCAATTATATCCGGGTCTTTCGCGAAGAAAGGGAGCGGGGCATCTATCGCCCATATATCTACGATAGGCTCTGGGAGCTCTATTACGGCTATGCGTATGACGTCGCGCAACGTTCCGAGAGCCGTTTTCTCATAGACTACCTGTCCTGGGAGATAGAGCTCAACTCGAGCCTGACAGCCATGCGGATCAGAGAAGAAGGCGGCGTACTGGAGGATCACGCTATTCTGGATACCTTCCGTCCCCGTGACTTCTCCAATCTCATAACACAGATCAAGAATCAGAGGGACCCTCTTGAGGCGGAACAATACCTGAATGAGGAACGTCTACGGCAGATCACTCGATGCGAGGGGATAGAGTCCTTCTCCATCGATGCCCTGCTTGCGTACGTTGCGCGTGCGGGGATCTACTCCCGATGGGAAGCGATCACCCAGGAATTCGATATAGAGACATATTTGTGGCACGGAGGCTCAATGTGAACAGTCCAACACACGGTCGGATTGTAGCGGTGAATGGTCCTCTCGTTACCTGCGAGGTGGATGAGGGTAGAGAGGTTCTCCAGAACGAGGTTGCCTATGTGATGATCGGCGATGTGCGCCTCAAATCGGAGGTCATCCGGATCCGCGGCAGGCAGATCGATCTGCAGGTTTTCGAAAACACGACAGGGTTGAAGGTCGGCGACAGCGCCGAATTTTCCGGTGAGCTGCTCGCGGCCACACTGGGTCCCGGTATGCTGGGCATGATCTACGACGGTCTGCAAAACCCTCTCGCAGAACTGGAAAACGACCAGAAATTCTTCCTGAGGCGCGGCCAGTATCTTCCTTCTCTGGATCAGACAAGGCTCTGGGATTTCGAGCCGATGGTTCAGGTCGGGACACAGGTACGGGCAGGGCAGTACTTGGGCAAGGTGACGGAAGGTCTCTTCCCTCACCCCATCATGGCGCCGCTTGTTCTTCTGGGTACCTGGGAGGTGGAGGAGATCAAGCCCGCTGGCAAGTATACAGTGAACGACACCGTGGCGATCCTCAAAAGCACCGATTCGCAGGCCCAAGAGAAAGTCAACGTGATGCTCAAGCAGGAGTGGCCCGTCAAGCGGCCCATGCGCGTTTACGAGGAGCGCCTGCTTCCGGACACTCAGCTTCTGACGCAATGCCGCCTGATCGACATCTTCTTTCCCCTGGCCGAGGGCGGAACTTCCTGCATTCCCGGCCCCTTTGGCGCCGGAAAGACTGTCTTGCAGCAGATTATTTCCCGGTATGCCGAGACAGACGTCGTGATCATCGTGGCCTGCGGTGAGCGGGCCGGAGAGGTTGTGGAAACGATCCGCGAGTTCCCGCTGCTGGAAGACCCGAAAACGGGCAAGTCGCTGATGGACCGCACCGTCATAATCTGCAATACCTCGTCCATGCCCGTGGCTGCCCGCGAGGCCTCCATCTACACGGGCATAACACTCGGAGAATACTACCGGCAACTCGGGCTCAAAGTGCTGCTGCTGGCGGACAGCACCTCCCGGTGGGCCCAGGCCCTGCGTGAGACCTCGGCCAGAATGGAAGAGATTCCCGGCGAAGAGGCTTTCCCGGCCTATCTGGAAAGCCGTATCGCCGCCGTCTATGAGCGCGCCGGGAAGGTCCGCCTGAACACCGGCGAGACCGGTTCGCTGACCTTGATCGGAACGGTTTCTCCGGCAGGCGGCAACTTTGAGGAGCCCGTGACGCAGAACACGCTCAAAGTGGTGGGAGCCTTCTATGGCCTGTCCCGGACCCGGTCCGACCAGCGCAGGTATCCAGCCATCGACCCGATGATATCCTGGAGCCTCTACATAGAGCAGATGCAGGAATCGCTCAACACGCGCCACGAGAACTGGGTCGAGCTCGTGCAAAAGGCCCACAACACGATCTTCAGGGGCGATGAGGTCCGTCAGATGATGCTGGTCGTCGGCGAAGAGGGCATGGGTCTGGACGACCTGGTCGTCTATCTCAAGTCGGAGATCATCGATGCCGTCTGCCTTCAGCAGGATTCTTTCGACAAGGTCGATCAGGCCACGTCGAGGCAACGCCAGATATCCGACTTTATGCTGCTCATGGAGATGACGGACCATTCGTTCGTGTTTGAGTCCAAGGATCAGGCAAAAGCCCAGATGACCCGCCTGCAGAACCTGTTCTTCCAGTTGAAATACTGCCCCTTTGAAGGTGATGACTACCGGCGTTACCGGTCGGAGATAGAGTCCATTCTTAATGGCAAAGGAGTGAGCCATCCATGATCATCGAACATTCCCGCATTGTCCGCGTTCAGGGGGATATCATCGCGGTTCCCGCAACCGACATCGCCTACGGCGAACTGGCTACCGTCAAGAGCCGCAGGGGCACATCCTTGGCTCAGGTCATACGCCTGCGGGGAGAAGAAGTCTTTCTGCAGGTATTCGCCGGATCTCGCGGTATTTCCACCGGCGATACGGTCCGGTTCCTCGGCCACCCCATGCAGGTGGCATTCGGCGATGCACTGCTGGGGCGGATCTTCAATGGATCGGGTGAACCCATCGACAAGGGCCCCAACCTCCATGCATTGCCTCGCATAAGCATTGGCGGCCCATCGGTCAACCCGGTAAGGCGTGTAATTCCCCGGGGATTCATCGAGACACGGGTTCCCATGGTCGATGTCTTCAATCCGCTCGTGGAAAGCCAGAAACTGCCCATATTTTCTGCAGCAGGCGAGCCCTATAACGATCTTCTCGCCAGAATCGGCATGCGCGCCAATGCCGATGTGGTTATCCTGGGCGGCATCGGTCTCAAACACGACGAATACCTGAAATTCCGCATCGCCTTCGAACAGGCCGGCGTGCTGTCCCGCACGATCATGTTCGTTCACACTGCATCCGACCCTGTTGTGGAGCGACTGCTGGTTCCTGATATGGCGCTTGCAGTGGCGGAGCAGTTCGGCGTGCAGGGCAAGCGCGTGCTGGTCCTGCTTACGGACATGACATCCTTTGCCGATGCCATGAAGGAGATCGCTATCTCCATGGACCAGGTTCCTTCGAACCTCGGCTATCCGGGATCACTGTACAGCGATCTTGCATCGCGTTACGAAAAGGCCGTTGACTTCGATGGGGCGGGAAGCATCACGATCCTGGCCGTTACCTCGATGCCGGGCGACGATGTGACGCACCCTGTTCCCGACAACACGGGGTACATCACCGAAGGTCAGTTTTATCTCCGCAACGGGGTCATCGAGCCCTTTGGTTCACTGTCGCGCCTCAAACAGCTCGTCATCGGCAAGGTCACGAGGGGCGACCACGGCTACATCATGAACAGCATGATCCGCCTGTTCGCCCGCAGCCGCGAGGTGGAGCAGAAGCTGGCCATGGGTTTCGACAAGACGTCCGAGGATGAACGCTATCTTAAATATGGGCGTCTGTTCTATGATCGCTTCATGGATCTCCGCGTCGATCTGGGCATCAATGACGCTCTCGACCTTGGATGGAAGACACTGGCAGAGTGCTTCCGGCCTGACGAGGTGGAGATCAAGCAGGAGTTCATAGACCAGTACTGGCCGGCCTAACTGACCGGGGGGAACGACCATGGCGGAACGTATCAAACTGAACAAGATATCGCTTCGGAGCGAGAAGCAGAAGCTTGCCCTGTATCAGCGGTTTCTTCCGGCGCTGGAGGCCAGAAAACAGCAGCTCATGATGCAGCTGGCCGCAGTGCGCGCCCAGATTGCGGAACAGAAAGCCAGGCTGCAGGAGATCCTGGACGAGATCAGGGTGTGGGGGGCCCTGTACGGGGTCATGGGTCCGCTGCTGAAATATTTCATCGAGATCAGAGAGATCAGATCATCGGTTGTGAATGTAGCCGGACTCAAGGTACCGAAATTCCACGGCATCACATTCAGCGATCCATCGTACAGCTATTTCGCCACGCCACCGAGTTTCGAACAGGTCCTGCGGCGGAGCCGCGAGGCAATCGAGTGCCGCGAGGCGATTCGCATGCTCGGCGAGGGAGAAAAGGTCCTATTTGAGGGGTTCCGCAAGACGAGTCAGCGCATCAATCTGTATGAGCAGCGCCTGATTCCCGAATGCCGGGAGGCGATCCGCAAGATCGTGGTCTATCTTCAGGACCAGCAGGCGGCGGGCGTTGGGGTGGCCAAGGTGGCCAAGCGCCTGGCCGAGGCGGCAATGCTCGAAGAGGCGGGCGCTTAGGGCAATGCCGGTATGCATGCGATCGGGCATTGAGAAGGAGCAGGGACGTGGCCATAGCTAAAATGACCAAGATATTCATTGTCGGACCTGTCGATGATCAGGTGGAAACCATCCACCTTCTCCAGACACTGGGCGTGGTGCACGTGGAGCCTGCTTCAGCCATGGCAGGTGAATACGAGAAGAAAAACAGCGAAGTGCTTTCACGGGTCCAGAGGCTTGACAGGATTATGGGGGATTTGGCCCGCTTCAAGGGCCGGGCGGCCGCGGCCCCGATCACGGTCACGGATGAAGAGCTGACAGCCTGTGCGGAAGAGAAGGTTCTGGCGTTTCAGGACAAGGAGCTGCGGGTTCAATCTCTCCAAAGGATGATAGCCGATCTGAGGCCATGGGGGAACTTCGATCCGGCCCATATCCGTGCCTTGGAGGCTTCGGGCGTCCACATCCGCAGGTATCGCATGGACGCGAAGAAGTTTGAAGAGTTCGAAGCGCCTGAAAATGTGCTGGTTGAAGTGGTTGATCGCACAAAAGAGGTGCTGTTTTATACGCTGAGCTTTGCTGAGCCGCCGGAAATACCCAATGCCGTCATGCTGAGCTGGACCGAGAAAGGACTCGACGAGGCTGAGGTGGAACTCGGCAGATACCAGGAGCAGATGGAGTCGCTCTTTGCGGAATTGGCCGATCTCGCCGGACGCGCCGAGACCATCAAAAAGCAGTGGATCGCGGCCCTCAATGAGGTGGCCTTTACCGGGACCATGGCCACCCTGCACCGGGATCCCTATCTTTTCGGGCTGCAGGGTTGGATTCCGCGGGATCAGGAGCCGGCTCTCCACAAGAAACTCGAAGAAAGCAAGTTGCCGCTGCACATCGTGACCCGCGAGCCGTTCGAAGAGGAGGA
>JALNWY010000018.1 GCA_023230665.1 Deltaproteobacteria bacterium | reverse complement strand
CGAGGATCTCCTCGCACAGGGCGTTGACCCGCTGTTTGCTGGCCGTGAACAGGTCGTCGGCGATGTTGATCCGGGTGAAGCCCAAGGCCAGGATCTGCTCGATCTCGTCCACCACCAGCTTCGGGTCCCTGAACCTTCCTTTGTGCCCCACCATGCGCCGGCCCAGGCAGAAGATGCACTTGTTGGGGCACCCCCTGCTCGTGATGATGCTCACCGGATAGCCCAGGGCAAGGTAGCGGGACACAGGCAGCAGATGGCGGGCGGGAAACGGGAGAGCATCCAGGTCTTGGATCAGGGGCCGGGCAGGGGTGATGAAGGGTTCGCCGTCTTTGCGAAAGGCAATCCCGGCGATATGTTCCCATTCTTCAGGCGAGGTGAGAACGGGCACGAGCTCGGACAGGGTCTGTTCCCCCTCGCCTGCCACGATGAGGTCGAGCTCCGGATACGTGCGCAGGGTGTTCTCGATGTCGAAGGAGACGTGAGGGCCGCCCATCAGGGTGACGATGTCCGGGTCGTAGTGCTTGACATCCCGGATAATGGCCGCAGCCTGGAGAAAGTTCATGGTGACCGAGTTCACCCCCACCGCGTCGGGTCTGAAAGCATCCAGGGCCTGGGCGAGCTTTTCCGGGGTGTACCTGCTCACGATGTAGTCAAAGATCCTCACCGTGGCGCCTGCAGCCTCGCATGCTGCGGCCACGTATGACAGGCCGAGCGGGGGAGAGGGGGCTTCTTCCAGGGGATAGGGCGAGGCGATGAGTGCGATTCTCATGGGGTTTCCTCCGTCTCTCTCCTGGGAAAGGCAATGGACTTGAGCCACCCCAGGAGCGTGTTTCCTTTCAGCATGTCCCGGTCGATTGCGTCGATATCCTGCTCGAGCTTGGCCGCATCGGCGAACCAGTGCTCCCGGGTTTTCATGGGGCGGCCTGCGTCCAGCTCGCGCAGAGGCACGGCCGGGCTCCCGGCCGCGATCACATTGGGCGGGATGTCCCGAGTGACCACCGAGCCTGCGCCGATGATGCTGTTGTCCCCGATGGCGACTCCCTTGCACACGATGCTGCTGTCGCCAAGCCAGACATTGCTGCCGATGACCACGGGCGCCGTGCCCCCGATGTAATCGGTCCGGTCGTAGATTCCATGCCAGTCAGCGTCGGTGATGTACACCCCGCTTGCAATCATGGTGCTCTCGCCGATCGTGACGCCGGTGGCCGAGCTGATGCGCACCCCGGGGCAGATAAGGCAGTAGTTTCCGATCGTGATGAATCCCTTGCCCTTTTCCGCGGACCAGACCGTGAGCCTCACCTTGTGTTCCGGGGTCGTGATGACGTTCGCATAATCGCCCAGGTCGATGGGCGCCCCGAAGACGCAGACATGCCACGGCTTCATGAAGGTGCAGTTCTTTCCGAGATGCCTGAACTGCGGCCTCAGGAAATGCCCGGCATACCAATCTCTGAAAAGCAGATCGAGCTTTTTGATGTAGTACGGTCTGTAATCCCTGATCAATGAGCCTAAGCCCTCATATCCTGCATGTGCGAGCAGAAGGCCTCCTTGATGCTGAACACCGGATGCCTTTTCTTGAGGAAGCGGTACATGTGGGACTTCTGCCCCTCCTGCCAGAAGGAATGATTGAAGAGCTGGGATGCAGGGGTGATGTGATACAGGGCGTCGGCCGCCATCATGACCGCTGCATTGGTCCAGGTGAACATCCCTTCCGGCCAGATCACCATGTCGGGGAAGGTAACCCCGCAGTAGTAGCTTCCATTGTCGTGCCTCTTGTTCAATATCCACATAAGGAGTGTCTCCGCCGACTCGGTCTCTCCCATGGCCGCCAGCGCGATAATGAGCTCGGACGATTCGGCCATGGTGACCCACGGGCTGTCGCATACACACCTGACGCCCAGACCCTCCACTACAAACTTGTTCCAGTACCTGTCAATTCTCTTTTTTGCATCGCCGTCCGTCAGCGCGCCACAGAGCACGGGGTAGAACCAGTCCATGGAGTAGCGCGACTTGGTCTTGTTGAAGAGATACCTGCGGTAGCGGATGGTATCCTCAAGCCTTCTCAAGGCCATCTGCCAGCCGGGCCTGCTTTCACCCAGGAGCAGGGCCAGAACCAGGGCGCACTTGAGGCTCATGTACACCGAGCACGAGCCCGTAAGCAGGCTCATGGGGTCGATGCTGCCCTCGGGGCTCCTGGCCCAGTAGATCTCCCCGCCCGGTCCCTGCAGCGCAACAGCATAGTCGATGCCCGCGGACACCGAGGGCCAGATGTACTCCAGGAATGCCCGGTCCTGGGTGATGAGGTAGTAGTGAAAAACCCCCACCGCGATGTAGGACGAGTGGTTTGACTCCCGGGTCGTATCCTCGGCCTTGTTCTGCCGGTAGGCGGAATACCAGCTTCCGTCCGGGAGCTGCGTGGACGCGAGCCACTCAAAGGCGCGCCTCGCCTGCTCCAGGTAGCCGCCGATGGACAGCCCGATGGCCGCCTCCACATGGTCCCAGGGATCGGTCTTTCCCCCGGCGTGCCAGGGTATTTCACCGGTTTTGAGCTGAACATCGGCTATTGATGCGGCCAGGATGTCGATCTCCACCGGATGGGACAACCTGTGATACTGAAATTCACGCTCCATAAGGATCACCTTTCCTCAAGTAGAGTACGATGCTCTTCGAAATAACAGGATTCAACACCCGGTCAAGGAGCCGGGTCAAAAAGGGTTTTTTCATGATGTCCCATACGAGAAACCGGTGATAGAGCCTGACCAGGGGGGATTCGTCGTTCTTGTGCCCCACCAGGCACTTCAGCCACCAGTAGGGACTGTGCAGCGAATGCGCCCATGCGGTGCCGATGCACCGGGTCCCGGCATTCTCCAGCAGCCCCCGGAGTTTTTTCTTCCGGAAAATGCGGATGTGGCCGCCCTCCTCATGGTGGTAATCAGAGGAAAGCGCCCAGCAGATCCGCTCGGGCATATACCGGGGCACGCTCACCACCAGCGACTTCCCGGGCTTGAGCACCCGGACGATCTCCCGGACCGCCTGCACGTGGTCAGGGATGTGCTCGAGCACCTCCGAGCAGATGACCACGTCGAATGACTCGTCCTGAAAGGGCAGCCTGGTGATGTCGCTCATGCTCACCAGCTTGATCCCGCCGCCGTCCTGTGCCGCGCCGATCATGGTGTTGAGTGTGCGGTTGGCGGTGTCAGCGTCTTTTCTGCTCATGTCGATGCCCACCACGTTGACGTCGCGGCGGCGGAAGGCCTCGCTCAGGTGGCGACCCGAGCCGCACCCGGCATCGAGCACCCAGGAGCCCTTCGGCAGGTGCAGGCGTGAGAAATCAACCGTGAGCACTGATGGCCTCCCGGTAAACATCCACGACATTCTGCGCCGTGTTCGACCATGTGAAATGCCGTTTCACTCGTTCATACCCGGCCTTGGCCAAGGTGCCGCGCTTTTCGGGATTCTCCAGCAGGTCCACGATGGCCTTTTCCAGTGCGCGGGCATTGCCCGGTTCCACCAGCACGCCCGCATCTCCCACCACCTCGGGCAGGGCCCCTCCCGTGGTGCTGATCACCGGCACCCGGCACGCCATGGCCTCTCCCGCAGGCAGGCCGAACCCCTCGTACAGGGAAGGAACGACCGCCATGGTGGTCCCGGCATAGTAACGGGCGAAGTCCTCGTCCGGGATGCGTCCGGTAAAGGTGATGAAGCCGTGGGCGTCCAGGCTGTTCACAAGCCGGTCTATGACACCGTCCTTCTTTGGTTTGCCAATGACCGTAAGCGTGACGTCGCGATACCGCCGGATGGATGCGACCGCCTCGATGAGATAGCGCAGCCCTTTCAAGGGAGTGTCCGCGCTGTTGGTCGCCATGATCTGGTTCTCCTTGCGCCGGACGCCGTCTACAGGGTGGAAGATGTCGGTGTTGATGCCGTTGGCCACCACGCGGAACCGGTAGGGCGGGATCGCGAACTGCCTGCTGATGTCGTCTTTTGAGGCCTCGGACACGGTGATGATGTGGGAGAGGCGCCGGGACACGCGTTTCTGCATGTTGATGAAGGAGTACCACCGCCTCACCTTGAGCTTTCGCCACCAGATTTTTTCCGAGCCCACCTCCACGTCCCGGTCCACGGTCATGGGATGGTGGATGGTGGCCACAGTGGGTACGCCGATGGCCTGAATGCCCAGAAGGCCGTAGGCGAGGCACTGGTTGTCGTGGAAGACATCGTAGTTCCGGGCGTTTTTTCTCATGAAGTTCCACACACGGATTCCCGACGTAAAAGGCTCGGGGAATCCGCCGCTGGATACGCCGAGCCATTCGATGAGATTGACCGGCGAGGTCAACTCTTTGAGGCTCGGGACCCGGAAGAGCTCGTCCGGGTTGTAGAGGTCGAGGCTCGGCAGCTTGTGGAGGGTGATGTCGCTGTCGAGAACAGGATAGGGCGGCCCGGATACCACGTCGACCTTGTGGCCCAGATCCGCCAGGGCCCTGCTGAGCCTCTTGGTATATACCCCCTGGCCGCCGCAGGTGGGGTTCCCGCGGTAGGTGAAAAGACAGATCCTCAAAGGAGATCCGGAACCGGTGGATGCGCCTGGTGCGATAGCAGACCTTCTGCCCTGAGTACTCCCTGCCATGGAATTAACATCCTTTTCAATGAAATTACTGCAGCCTTATGCCACAGACAGCAGCATTTCACACTACCAGCTGCATACGGAAAAATCAATGAAAATCACCAGAATAAGACCAATCTCTCTTGATGGCGGGCAAGGTCGGGAGGGTGCGGGATTTCACAGGAGAGGAAAGATAGCCATGAGAGCCTTTTCGCCGGACGAGAAGATCTGTATGACCCCAGGCTCTCCTCACCCCGGAGCGGATCCGCGATCTTTCAAACCACGGCTCCGCGCGATTTTGATAAGTTCTCTCGAATGGCCTTTCTGAGCCGGTCGAGCGTCTCCCGGCTCACGCAGCAGGGCGGATCGACCTTCCGGGAGAGGGTGACGGTCACGGTGTAGGTGCGCAGCGACACCCTGCATCTGCTGCAGGCTCGGACGTGGTCCTGAACCTCGACAATGAGTTCCTCGGACAGCGAGTTCTCCAGAAACTCCTGAAACAGGGCCGAACAGAGCTTGCAGTTCATTCTTCCTCCTTTGAAGGCTTGGTGTACTTGCTGAAGTACTCTGAAAGGAGCTGCCTCAGAATGAGCCTGCCTCTGTGCAACCTGGATTTGACTGCCGGGACGCTGATACCGAGAGTCTGGGCGATCTCCTCATTCTTGAGCCCTTCCACATCCTTGAGTACTACCACCGTCCTCATTGCCTCGGGCAGCGAGTCGATGGACTTCCTCAAGACCTCCTTGCTCTCCTCGGAGAGGAGCACGTCATCCGGAAGATTGGTCCAATCATACTCCAAGTACTGCTCCTGATCAATATCTTCTACAGGAGTCTGTTCGGAAAACTTCTTCTCTTTCCTCAAATAACCGTACGCAGCATTGGTGGTCACCCGGTAGAGCCAGGTGGAGAAATACGCCTCGGTGGTCAGGGTGCCGATCTTGGCGATGACGGTCAGAAACACGTCCTGCATGATCTCTTCAGCGGCATGGGCATCTCGAGTAAGGTGATAGGCAAGGTTATATACCTTGTTCGAGTAGCGCTTCACGATTTCCTCCATGGCCGCGGGATCGCCCTGCTTGACTTCACGCACCAGATCCGCGTCGGTCTGTATATCTCTTTTCTTACCCATTTAGATACCTTTTTCTTCGGGTTGGATTCGCTTGTCAGGCCAGGTAAGTGTGAGATTCCTCGCAGCCCACACCTCATCCACTCGAAAGACAGGGGCGGCCAGAGGCGATTCATGGGTCTTTTCCGGCTCTTCCCGGCTCATGGCCGCGATGTTTTCCATGGCCCGGACGAACCGGTCCAGCTCCTCAAGAGGCTCTGTCTCCGTGGGTTCGATCATGAGCGCGCCGGCCACCACCAGGGGGAAATAGACGGTAGGCGGGTGGAACCCGAAGTCCATGAGGGCCTTTGCCAGGTCCATTGTCGTCACACCGCCCTCCTTCTGCAGCGTGTCGCTCAAGACAAACTCATGGAGCGTGGGTGTCTCGTATGCGAGGTCAAAGAGTTTTTTCAGCCTGTTCTTGAGGTAGAGCGCATTGAGGCTCGCGGTGGTCGCCGCCTCCCGCAGGCCCCGGGGCCCCAGGCTCAGGATATACGCGAGCGCCTTGATACACACGCTCACGTTTCCCAGGCAGGAGTGCACCTTGCCGATGCTCTCCGGATATGGTTCTTCTTCAAGGACATACGCCCCTGAACCGTTGCAGACGATCCGGGGGGTGGGAAGAAAGGGTTCCAGGTCCTTCCTGACCAGCACGGGCCCGCTGCCCGGGCCGCCGCCTCCGTGCGGGGTGCCGAAGGACTTGTGCAGGTTGACGTGCATGCAGTCGACCCCCATGTCTCCGGGCCGTGTTATGCCCATGATCGCGTTGAGATTGGCTCCGTCCATGTAGAGGTATGACCCGTTCTCGTGCAGGAGCCCGGCGATGGCACTGATCTCCTGCTCGAAGATCCCTAAGGTGTTGGGATTGGTGATCATGAGCGCGGCCGTGTCCTGGTCGAGATGCTGTCTCAGGATGGACGCCTCCAGGTATCCTTTCTCTCCCGAGGGGATGGCCTTGGTGGCGAAGCCGGCGATGGTGCAGGATGCCGGGTTGGTTCCATGGGCCGTGTCCGGGATGAGCACTGTGCGCCGATGTTCGCCCCGGCTCTTCAGGGCACTGCTGATGACCATCATGCCGGTGAGCTCGCCATGAGCGCCTGCCGCGGGCCAGAGCGAGCAGGCGTCCATGCCGCAGATCTTCCCGAGGTGATCCTGGAGCTGGGCGAGCCGCTTCAGCACAGGCTCCATGGCCTCGGTGTCAGCGGGATGGATCGGTGCGAGCCTGGCGGCAATCTCCTCGGTGATCTTGGGATTATACTTCATGGTGCACGACCCCAGCGGGTACATGCCGTGATCGATGCCGTAGTTCAGGCGCGAGAGCCGGGTGAAGTGCCTGACCGTCTCCACCTCGGAGACATCGGGAAGATCCGGCAGGTCTCTTGTGCCGGGCAGATCGTGGGCCCCGGATGTGTCAAAGGGAGCGGGGAGCAGACGCTTGTTCTTTCCGGGCCCGCCTTTCAGATTGAGCAGAGGTTCCCGCACCTCCGGGAAACACGTTACATATTCGCTGCCAGCCATCTGCATTCCTCCTGGGTGTTCATCTCGGTTACAGTGACGAGCACAGAACCGGGAATCTCCGGATACTGCTCTGAAACCAGGACGCCCGGAACGATCCCGGTGCTCTTGAGTTCATTGAGCCTGTCCTCTAGCATGGGGATCACGAACTCGTGGAAGACCGGGGCCGAGAAGACCGGCGCGATGCCCTTATCCATGAGCAGGCCCTTGAGAAAGCGTGCCCCGGCCGCGCACTGAAGCGCCGTTTTTTTAAGTCCCTCTGGGCCCATGGCGCTTAAGTAGATTGCGGCCCTCAGGGCGCAGAGGCCCTGGTTCGTACAGATGTTGGAAGTGGCTTTTTCCCTGCGGATGTGCTGCTCGCGGGTTGAGAGGGTGAGGCAGAAGGCCTGGGAACCCTCACGGTCTTTCGTGAGGCCCGCCACCCTGCCGGGCATCCGGCGGACATGTTCTTTCCGGGTGCAGAAAAAGCCCAGCAGGGGGCCTCCTGCGCCGGCCGGATTGCCGAAGGACTGAGCCTCGCCCACAACCACATCGGGGCCATACTCTCCGGGGGCCTTCAGGATGCCCAGAGAGAGCGCCTCAGTGACCACGATCCCCCAAAACCCCGCCGTGTTCGAGACGATCCGGGTCACCTGCTCCATGGGTTCGATCACGCCGAAGTAGTTCGGGCTCTGGATGAACAGGGCCGTGTCCGGGCCGATCGATTTTTCCAGGGCCACAAGATCGGTCTGGCCCGTAACCGGGTCAAAAGGGACCTCTACGATCGCTTCAACTTCCGCATGAGCGAGGTAAGTCCTGAGCACTCTGCGATAGGAAGGCTGCATGGCCCGCGTGACCGCCACCCGCCGGATGCCTTTGATCCTCAGGGCCATGAGCGCCGCCTCGGCCAGGGCCGTGGCCCCGTCGTACATGGACGCGTTGGACACCTCCATGCCGGTGAGGCCGGCCATCATGCTCTGGTATTCGAAGATCGCCTGGAGGGTCCCCTGGCTGATCTCGGGCTGGTACGGGGTGTAGGCGGTGACAAACTCCTGGCGCGAGGCCAGTGCGTCCACGATTGCAGGGATGTGGTGGCGGTAGATCCCGCCCCCGGCAAAGGCCACCCGGGAAGCACGGAAATCCAGGTCCCTGCGGAGTGATTCTTCGTCCTTCGGGCCTTCCAGGGCGAGATCGGCATCGCAGCGCAGGGCAGGGGGGATGGAGGAGAAGACCTCCTCGGGGCGCTCGATCCCAATGGCTGCCAGAATTTTCCCGAGATCCTCGCCATTGTGGGAGATATACGACATCTATTTCGCCTCTGCCTCGACATAGGCCTGGTAGGCCCGCGCATCCATGAGCGTGTCGGCCTGGGCCGGGTCGTTGACTTTCAGGACCACCATCCATGCCTCTCCATAGCAGTCCTGATTCACGAGTTCGGGCGTGTCCGTGAGGGCCCCGTTCACCTCGAAGACCTCGCCGTCCACCGGCGCATAGATCTCGGATACCGCCTTGACCGATTCCACGGTCCCGATCGGGTCTCCCTTGGCAACCACAGTGCCCGCTTCCACGAGCTCGACGAACACGATGTCTCCCAGCTCATGCTGGGCATAGTCCGTGATGCCGACCCTCATCAAGTCATCTTCCAGTTCGCCCCACTCATGATCTTCAGTATAATAAAGCTGCTCGGGTATTTCCATGGGACTTCCTCCTCTCTATCGTTCATTTTCCGGCCGCTTTCACAAACGGCGGCCGCACCACGGTTGATTTCAGATGCCTGTCCCTCACGACGATCTCGACCTCCTCCTTTTCCTCTATGGTCCTGTCGAGGTAGGCCAGCGCGATCCCGGTGCCCAGGAGCGGAGAGACGCTTCCCGATGTGATGACACCCACCTTTTGCCCGTTTTTCATACACGCAAACCCCTGCCGGGGGACACCCCGTTCCTTGAGAACCAGCCCGCGCAGCCGCCGGGATACGCCCTGCTCGGACTGCCGCCTCAGGGCTTCGCAACCGATGAAGCCGGGCTTGTTCAGGTCCACGGCAAAGCTCAGGCCGGCCTCGAGGGGCGTGGTGGTCTCGTCGATGTCATTGCCGTGCAGGGGGTACCCCATCTCGAGTCTCAGGGTGTCGCGCGCGCCCAGCCCGCACGGGCGTGCCCCTTGCTCCACCAGACTCGACCAGAGGCCAGACGCCTTCTCCGAAGGGAGGAAGATCTCCACCCCGCCCGCACCGGTATAGCCGGTCTTTGATATCATGATATCACCATACTGCACAGTGGCAAGGGCGGTGAACGTGTAATTCTTCAGGGTGCCCGGGTCGAAATTCAGACAATCCTTGAAGATGGGGTCTGCATCCGGGCCCTGCAGAGCGATCAGGGCCGTTTCTGCGCTCCTGTCTTCAATGACGGCGCCCTCGCGGTTCTGCCCGATGACCCAGCGAAGGTCATTTTCGGTGTTGGATGCATTGACGCAGAGCATGTAGGACTCTCCGGGCTCCACGCAGTACACGGTGAGGTCGTCGATGATGCCGCCCTGTTCGTTGAGGAAAAAGCTGTAGAGCACCCGGTTCTTCGGCATGGCCGGGATATCCCTGGTGAGGACCCGGTTCAGGAATGGGGCGCTCTCTTTGCCGCTGACCCGGATCTCTCCCATGTGGCTCGCATCGAAAAGGCCTGCCGAGTTTCGTACCGCCAGGTGCTCTTCCCTGATCCCGGTGTACCAGACGGGCATCTCCCACCCATGGAAATCCACGATTCTGGCCCCGAGTCTTTCATGTTCGTGATACAGTGGAGTTCTCATTACTCCCCATCCTTTCTTTAAAGTGTATGAAAATGTATTCGAGCGTACCCCTCCCTCTTATGTTCGCGCGCACATGTATGCATACACAGGGAATGCGCCTCCTTTTTTCAAGACACGGGCGCTTCTTATGCACCCGCCGATCACATGCCGCAGTGCCGAGGGAACGGGTCAGGACACACGGGCCCTTGCCGCGACCAGGGTGTTGTCCAGCAGCATAGTGATCGTCATGGGGCCGACGCCGCCGGGAACCGGGGTGATGAGCGATGCGCGCTTCTTGGCCTCGCCGAACTGAACGTCACCCTTGAGCCCGGTCTCGGTCCGGTTCATTCCCACATCGATCACCACCGCTCCATCCTTGATCCATTCGCCCCTGACAAACTCGGCCTTGCCGATGGCCGCCACCACGATGTCGGCCGCAGCCACCTTGCCGGCGAGGTTTTGGGTGCGCGAGTGGCAGATGGTGATGGTGGCGTGGCGCATCATGAGCAGGAGCGCAGCAGGTTTGCCCACGATGTTGCTCCTGCCGATGATCACCGCGTCTTTTCCTTTGGGGTCCACCCCGTGCTCGTCGAGCATGTAGATGATGCCCCGGGGCGTGCACGGGACCAGGGTGGGCTCACCCATGAGGAGCCTGCCCATGCTGTAGGGGTGGAACCCGTCCACATCCTTGGACGGATTGATCCGCAGGAGCACCTCCCGTTCCTCAAGGTGAGAGGGGAGGGGGAGCTGGACCAGGATGCCGTCCACTTCGTTGTCGGCATTGAGACGGTCGATCAGGGCCAGGAGCTCTTTCTGGGTCGCGTTCTCGTTCAGCAGGTATTCAAAGGATCTGATGCCGCACTGCTGGCAGCCGGCCTTTTTGTTCCGTACATAGATGGCAGAGGCGGGGTCCTGTCCCACGAGTACCACAGCAAGCCCTGGGGGCCTGCCGTATCTGCGGGAGAAATCTTTGGCCTGCTGCGTTATTTCCTCGCGTTTTCTGCGGGAAAGCTCTTTTCCGTCAATGATGTTTCCCACTACGTTCTCCTTGGTTATCTCATTAATCTAAGTCTTGTAGACCCACTTGACCGGGAGCGGACGGAAGCTCACCGCGTGGGGCATGGGCAGGATCATCTCCATGTCTATGGCAAGCCAGCTGTAGTCCGGCTTCAAGATCCTGAGCTTGCCGTCCGCAGGCGGGGTTCCCCATTCAGTGTGTTTGTAGGTCACGAAGAGGATCACGTCAAAAAACTGCTCGGATTCACCCAGGGCATATCCCTGCCGGAAGCTCTCCTCGGTGATGTTGTAGGTTTCAATGAGCTGTTTGACCAGGGCCTTGTCGAACTGGATGACCGCATAGCGGGCCACACCCTTTTCAGAGTAGCGGGTGAGCGTCTTGGTCTCGGCGCTGGACACATATACGGTGGCGAGCCCGGGCACGGATTTGAGGTACTGGGCCGCGCTGAGCGCTCCGGTCCTGCGGCCTCCCGTGGCCTGGTGATGGCAGCCGTAATACTCGAAGAGCTTCTGCTGGAGGATCTCCGCGTAGCGGTCGCCTTTTTCATACAAGCTCTTGGACACATAGCGCAGCTCTTTTGCCAGGCTCTCGGCAGCCTCCGCGATGGGCCAGTCCATCTTGACGTGGAAGTGCGTCAGAGAAAAGCGGTTGCGTTTCTTGTAACGGTTGTCCCGCTGGATGAGCAGGCAATAGTCCACGTCGATGAGCTTTTCCAGAAGCTCGAAGAAGGAGTCGCGCTCGAAGAACCGGATCGTGGAGGAAAAGGGGCGGTGAAACTTGATGTCGGGCACCAGAGAGATCGTGTCCTTGCGCACCCGGTTGCTGTCGGAGAACCGGATGTACTTCTGATGGATCTCCTCCAGGGTGTCTTCGTAGAAGACAAGAAAGAAGGGGCGCGTCTCGGACGACTCTTTGGAGAACTCCTTTTTTTTGGGCCTGAGCTCGCTTGAATCGACGTAAGGATAGGGGACCTTCCTGGCCTGGCACCGCTGGTAGGGCTCTTCGAGGGCGATGGTCTTGAGCTTGCGCTCGAGCTCGTCCCGCAGGAACACATAGATCGAACGCCGTATTTTCTCGGTGTGTCCCAGCTCGAATCGCGAATTCTTTTCCATGGAAAAACCGATATGCTCCGTTATTTCTCAGTAATCACTATGAAAAAACAAGGCATGAAGCAGTCCATAAGCCGGGTTCTGTGTCCTGAGCCGGGTTACCCCGGAACAGGCGGCGATCATTCATCTAGGACGGCAGTTGCCTGCCGCCTCAAGCGACCTACCCAGGGGCGGGACGGGCAATCCCTTTTGTTTTCGGCCCCTCTTTTGGTCTTGCTCCAGATGGGGTTTACCAAGCTTCCCCGGTCACCCGGGGAACTGGTGAGCTCTTACCTCACCGTTTCACCCTTACTCCCACTGTAGAAGGAAAGCGGTCTGTTTTCTGTGGCACTTTCCCTGGGGTCACCCCCGGTCGCCGTTAACGACCATCCCTGCCCTGCGGAGCCCGGACTTTCCTCTCGTGCCCGGTGGTTTGCCCGGGCACCAGCGATCACCTGTCCTGCTTCAACCTTTTATAATCCTTACAAGATGGAGAGCCCGAATTCAAGTATGAAATGGGAAAACACGTAAAATCCTGGTAGGATGGTGCTTCTATATGAGGATGCATGATAGGCGAAATGGGATTCCAAGGCTCGCGCCTTGCCGTCGGCGGGCAAAGAAGGTATGGTGAGCAATATCGGCCGTGTGCGGCTCATGGAAAAAAGAAACAGGAGGAATGCCTGATGAAGAGAAAGCAGGAATTCTTCAATATCTACCGGCACGGGTTTGTCCGGGTCGCTGCCTGTAAACCGGAGGTGCGCGTGAGTGATCCGGCGTTCAACGCCGGCAAGGTCCTCGACCTCGTTCGGAGGGCGCACGCAGGCAAAGCCGTTCTCGCCGTATTCCCGGAGCTCTGTCTTTCGGCATACTCCAACGAAGATCTGTTCTTCCAGGAGGCGCTCCTGCGCTCGGTGGAGGAGGCCCTCCTTCTCATTCTGCGCGAAACCGTCGAGCTCGACATGGTGGTGGTGGCGGGCGCTCCGTGCAGGATCGAGGGAGGGCTCTACAACTGCGGCGTGGTCATGCACCGGGGCAGGATCATGGGCATCGCGGTCAAGAGCTACCTGCCCAATTACCGGGAGTTTTACGAGGCCCGCCAGTTCCGGTCCTCCCGGGAGCTCCCCGTGAACAGCATCGACCTGTGCTCACAGAGCGGGATCCCCATCGGTGCCGACCTCGTGTTCCGGGTGCCTGCTGTTCCCGGTTTCCGGTTTTTCGTGGAGATCTGCGAGGACCTCTGGTCTCCGGTGCCGCCGTCGAGCTATGCCGCGCTGGCAGGGGCCACTCTCATGGTGAACCTCTCGGCGTCCAACATCATCGCCGGCAAGGATGAATACCGCCACGAGCTTGCAGCAAGCCAGTCAGCGCGGTGCATTTCCGGATACATCTATACTGCGGCAGGATTTGGAGAGTCTACCACCGACCTTGCATGGGACGGCCATGCCCTCGTGTATGAGAACGGCAACCTGGTGTCCGAGTCAAAGCGTTTTTCCTGGGAGCCTCAGGTGGCGTTCGCGGATCTCGACCTGGACCGGCTGACCTTAGAGCGCATCAGGATGACCACCTTCCACGACGCGAGGACCCGCACATCAGGCCACACCGCCTTCAGGGATATCATCCTGGACCTCGATCCTCCCGGGGGGCGGATTCTCCTGGAGAGGGAGATATGCCGCTTTCCCTATGTCCCGCTCGGCTCGAACATGAGAGACAAACGCTGCTTCGAGGTCTACAACATCCAGGTGCAGGGGCTGGCCAAGCGGATGAAGGCCACCGGCATCCAAAACCTTGTCATCGGCGTGTCGGGCGGGCTCGACTCCACCCATGCGCTCATCGTGTGCGCCCGGGCCATGGACGAGCTCGGCCTGCCCCGGACGAACATCAAGGCCTTTACCATGCCCGGCTTTGCCACCTCGCGGAAGACCTACCTTAACGCCTGCGACCTCATGGCGGCGCTTAAGGTCGAGGCGGGCGAGATCGACATCAGGCCGGGCTCCATGCAGATGATGCAGGACATCGGCCACCCCTATGCCGGGGGCGAGGAGATCTATGACGTAACCTTTGAAAACATCCAGGCCGGACAGCGGACATCGGTGCTCTTCAGGCTGGCGAATCACCTGGGCGCCCTGGTGGTGGGCACCGGGGACCTGAGCGAGCTCGCCCTGGGATGGAGCACCTACGGGGTGGGGGACCACATGTCACACTACAACGTCAATGCCAGCGTGCCCAAGACCCTGATCCAGTATCTTATCCGGTGGGTGGCCGATCGCGAGCTCTTCGGCACCGAGGTGTCGCGGTCGCTCAAGGATATTCTCTCTACCGAGATCAGCCCCGAGCTCGTGCCGGGAACGAGCAAAGACCAGCCCGCTCAGAGCACTGAAAAGCTCATCGGCCCCTACGAGCTCCAGGACTTCAACATCTTCTACCTCACCCGTTACGGCTACCTGCCGTCCAAGGTCGCTTTCCTGTCCTGGTCCGCCTGGCACGACCGGGAGGCAGGGGCATGGCCCGACGTGCCCGAGGATGCCCGCCACGAGTATTCCCTGGCCGAGATCAAGAGCTGGCTTCGGGTTTTCATCAGGCGCTTCTTCAAGCTCAGCCAGTACAAGAGGTCGTGCGTCCCGAACGGCCCAAAGGTGGGCTCCGGTGGTTCGCTTTCCCCGCGCGGCGACTACCGCGCGCCCAGCGACAGCGAGGACGCCCCCTGGATGGCTGATCTGGATACCGTGCCTGAGGAGTGAGCCGCCGTCCTCAGGCAATATCGGCATGAGGAGAGCCCCCAAGTGCTCGGTTTCCGACCGCACTGACACATGCGAGCTCAGCAGAGGGAGACCAGGCAGGGCCGCCTTTGCCGAGAATTGTGCAGCCATGCTTAAAGATTCCCGCCTTGACGGCCGAACACGATGGGACAGGAGCATGATTCAAGGGGGCGCGTGCGATGGCAAAGGCCAAGACCGGGAAGAAAAGGGACAGCAGTACCGGAAAGACGAAGAAGAGAAGCAGCGAGGTAGAGAATATCCTGGATCAGGCGGATGCCCTGAAGCTATATCTGGAAAAAGGGAGTACGGATTCCGTCAAGCAGCTCATGGCTTTTATGGATACCCTCAAGGATGCCATCATCTCGCTCACCCAGGGGGATCTGGAAAAGGCGGCAGGAAGCATGAAGCGCCTGAACGTGATAGCAGCCGCGGATCTCTTTCTGGGAATCGGCGAGATCACGCGGGACCTCCATGATTCCATCCAGGATATCCAGAATTTTCTGGAGCCCATCTTCGCGAATATCACCGAAGCCGACATCCAGGGCCTTTCGACCAAGCTCACCCATGTCTCCAGCCTCGTGAAAGATACTTCCGAGAGGACTCTCGACCTGCTCTTTTCCCGGCAGGAGGTGGCCCTTGCGGACAACATGGCCTTTGATGCCGTTGCACGGCTCATTGTCTCGGATGATAAGAAAGATGCGCTCATAAAGCTCAAAGGGCTCAAATTTCACAACTCCGAACTCGTCAATGAACTCATGCGCATCAGCGAGCTGCAGATCCATGCCGATCTGGTGGACCAGATCATCAAAAAGGTGAGCAGGGTGGTTGACAACATGGAGCAGCGGCTGGTCGAGCTCATCAGGCGGTACGGGCATCATCATCCCGTCCAGCATGGGGCCGCCGGGAAAGACAGGCTCGGGCTCCATGGTCCCGCTATTCCCGGAGAACGCAAAGGTGTCGCGTCGTCCCAGGACGAGGTGGACGATCTCCTGAGGTCTTTCAATCTCTAAGGTTTTGTCGCATATGAATGTTCATGAGACCCTCGTTTCTCCCCCGTCTGGTGAACGGGCCCCTGTTCGATCCGGTGGTCTATGTCCGGATACTCAATGAACGCAAGGCCCTGCTCTTTGACTGCGGCCATTTCGAGGGCCTTGCTCCCCGGGAGCTTCTCTCTCTGGAGGCTGTCTGCATCAGTCATACTCACATGGATCATTTCATGGGGCTGGACAGGATCCTGCGCGCCATCCTTCACCGGGACCAGCCTCTGACCATCTACGGGCCCGAAGGCATCACCGGGAAAACCCTCTCCAAACTCCGATCCTACACCTGGAATCTGTCTTCCGGATATGCTCTGGAGATCACTATCTGTGAAGTGCTTCCCGGCTGTATGCACATCACCAGGACCAGGGCCGATACCGGGTTCGCCGTGACCCGCCGGAGCACCGCACCTCTTCAGGGCGCGAGAATATACGTGAGTCCCCGGTACAGCCTGGATGCGGTTATCCTGGAACACACCGTTCCCTGCCTGGCATATGTGCTCAAGGAGCCTTTCCATCTCAATATCCTGAAAAATGCGTTTACCGGCAGGGGCTATCTCCCGGGTGCCTGGGTGGGCACGCTCAAAGCGCACATCTTTGCCGGCCGGATGGAAGAGCTCATCACCGTGAACACCCATGCGGGTACGCAAAAGGTGCGGGTGTCTCGGCTCAAGGAGGAGCTCGTCACCATCACCCCCGGGCAGTCAGTGGCCTTTGTCACGGATATCTCCTGTTCCCGGGAAAACATTGCCGCACTTAAGGGGCCGGCTCGCGGGACGGACATGCTTTTCATCGAGGCATACTATCTTCACGAACTGAAAGACCATGCAGCCGCACGGGGGCACCTCACCGCTCGCCAGGCAGGCATGATAGCCGGGATGCTGGAGGCCGGGCAGGTCTTTCCCATGCACGTATCCCCCCGGTATCACGACCGGCTCGACGAGATCCGGGCTGAGGTCGACGCAGCATGGTGCGAGGCCTCAGAACCCGGCGGATCAAGAGGATGAACCCTCAAGCACTTCGACCCTTTCCCGCAGCAGGCTTGAAGGAGAATCAGGCCCCTGCCTTTTGTTCGTCCTTAAAGAAGTGAGCTTCAAAAAAGAGGGATTGAAAGCCGAGCACGGTGCGGCTTTCGTTTTTTTGGCCTGTACGAAGATCATCCCGCCTTGCCATGAGAAGGGCAATAAGGTAATGAGTCAGACAACATGCGTGCATCTGCAGTGGGGAATATATGAAAATAACCGAGACAGAGCTTGCCGGGGTGTTTCTGATCGAGCCTGACGTCCACAAAGACGAGAGAGGGTTTTTCCTGGAGACGTACAACCTGGGATCCTTCGATAATCTTGGCATCACGGCCCGCTTCATCCAGGACAACTATTCTTTTTCGCGAAAGAAAGGGGTGATCAGAGGACTGCATTTTCAGTATCCGCCTCATTCACAGGCAAAGCTCGTCTGGGCGGTGACCGGAATCGTATACGATGTTATCGTCGATCTCCGCGAAAACTCTGAAACGCGCGGCAGGTGGATATCCGTGGACCTGAGTAGCGCTTTGATGAAGCTGCTCTATGTCCCCAGGGGGTTTGCCCACGGATTCTGCACCCTCACCGATGACACCCGCGTGCTCTACAAGGTGGACAACGCCTATTCCCCCGGCGCTGAGAGCGGCATCAGGTGGGACGATCCCGATCTGAGCATCCCTTGGCCGGTCACCCGTCCGATCCTCTCGGACAAAGACGGGAAACTTCCCTGTCTGAGGCAGATCCCCTGGCAGCCCGCCTCTTAGCCCGTGTCCCTCGAAGACAGCCGTTGCCGAATGTGCGCAAATATGTCATTATTTCCCCTGCCCCTGTCGATAGGAGAACGTACGGAGAGCAGATACCGTGCGCCCCTTCTTTCACAGCAGGGGCAAAGGATGAGCATGTACCCAAGGGGGAAGAGGGTCTTTCCATGAATGCAGGGCTTCGGAACTCTGCTTGGAGAAAAAGAAAAGGGGGCTGAGCGTGTCGCCTCGCGCCAAGCACACCGGACAGGACCAGGGAATAGTCTTTCGGGATCTCCCCCTGTCCATGATGAGGATCAACGAGCGCTACGACTTCGATATCTACCTGCAGATCAGGGGAGACTACCGGCTCTTTGCCGCAAGGGGGGCTCTTTTCACCGATCAGCACAGCAAGCTCCTGACGGACGGAAGCATCAGGCTCTATGTCAAGGACGACGAGTGGGACAGGGTAGAGGAGTACCAGACCAGCTATCTGAGCCGCATTCTCGCGGACCCTGCGGTGGACTCCCGCGACAAGGCCAGTGTGGCCTTTACCGCCTCCATGAGATCGATCCGGGAAATCTTCCGGTCGGTCGAGCCGAGAACGATACGGGACGTGGAGAAAAACGCCGAGGAAATGGTCCGTCTCATCCTGTCGGAAGAAGAGGTGATGGAGAACCTCATCTGGATCGAGAGCCACGATCACTTCACGTACCAGCACTCCGTCAGGGTCGGTATCTATGCCACGGCACTGACCATCAAGCTCTTCAGCGACAAACTGACAAAGCAGGGAATGGCGGCGTTGAGCGCGGGCTATTTCCTCCACGATATCGGTATGGCCCAGATCCCCATGAGGATCCTGGAGAAAAGCAGTCCTCTGACCCCGAGTGAATGGGGTCTCATCAGAATGCACCCCATGTGGGGGTATGACCGTCTCCTGGAGACCGGACATCTCACCCCCGAGGCTGCCGCCATTGTCCTGTCTCATCACGAACGGCACGACGGCAGCGGGTACCCCTTTGCCCGGGAAGGCGACGGGATTCCCGCCTATGCAAAGATCTGCGCCATTGTCGACACCTTTGAATCGCTCACCGCGCCCAGACCCTACCGGGAAAGCGTGAAGCCTTTCCACGCATTGAAGATCATGCAGCAGGAAATGGCCGCGGAGTTCGATGCCGAGATGTTCAAGTCGTTCATCCTGCTTCTCGGCCCAGGAGGCTGAGGCGCGTTTCCCTTGGGCTGACTTTCTCGACCGCACCTTTTTCCACAAGGGATCGCCCGGGCGAGGTGATTGTACGAAAAACGGGGTAAATCGGCGCTAGAAAGCTCTCGCTTGACTTCGCCTGTCATTCGTTGTTAATTCGCCTTATGTTTCTGATCGTATCCGGGGGAGATGCGCCTGATCCCGCCTTCCTTCAGGCAAGGGCGGAAAAGGCCAGGATGATCATAGCCGCCGACAGAGGCGCCGGGTATTGCCTGCGCGCCGGAGTCAGGCCCGATGTCGTGGTGGGGGATATGGACTCCATATCTCCGGCCGCCCGCCGGGAAGCGGAGAGGTCGGGAATCCCCTTCATACGGCACAGCACCGAGAAGGACAAGACCGACACCCAGCTTGCGCTGGATATCGCCCTTGATCGCGGCGCTTCATGCATCGAGATGCTCGCCTGTATCGGAGACAGGTTCGATCACAGCCTCGCAAACGTTCACCTGCTCTATGCCGCGCTGAAGGCGGGCGTGGATGCAGCGATCCTCACCCCTTCCCACCGGATTTTCCTGGTTGATTCCGCTGCCGGGATAGAGGGAATGAAAGGCGCGCTCCTGTCTTTGCTCCCGCTCTCCCTGGAGGTGAGGGGGGTGTGTCTCTCAGGGTTTCAGTGGCCTCTCAAAGACGCTGTCATGGAGATGGGGAACCCCTATGGAATCAGCAACAGGGTCGTATCGGAGCAGGCGCGGATATGCGTACGGGAAGGGGTGCTCGCGGCCGTGCTCTTCTTCCCGGAGGCATCGGACGGGAAACGGCATGTGACAGAACCTGTCCCGGGATGCTAGGACCCATGGAATCGGTTTGTTGTTCTGGTGATAATGGCGTGGCCCTTCAATACATATTCGGATCATAAAGGAGGAATGAATTGAAGCGATATCTGGTCCTAGCTGTCCTGATCTGTTTCGGGCTTGTCGGATGCGCGCAGGATGCGGGAGAATCCGGCGGGAACGCCCGGCCGGATGAGGATGTCATCGCACAGGTCGCAGGCGAGAGCATCACGGAAGGAGACATCGAGGAGATCATATCTCACATTCCTGCCCAGTACCGGGCGAAATACTCTTCTCTGCAGGGCCGAAAAGAGATCGTCGACGGGCTCGTCGAGATGAAGATGCTCGCCTGGGAAGCGCGCAGGAAAGGCATTGATACACAGGAATCCGTGAAGGCGAAGATCGGTTACGCCATCGACCAGATCCTGGCAAAAGAACTGGAGAACGGCCTGAAGAAATCCGTGAAGGTGAGTGAGACGGACATCGAGGGCTACTACCGCGAGCATCTCGACAGGTATGTCACCCCGGAGCGTGTGAAGGCCAGGCACATCCTGGTGGAAAAGCAGGGACTGGCCGACGATCTTCTGAGCAGGCTCAAGAAAGGGGCCGACTTTCAGGCCCTGGCCAAGAAACATTCCACCTGCCCGTCCGCAGACAAGGGCGGAGACCTCGGATGGTTCGGCAGGGGCAAGATGGCGCCGGAATTCGAGAAAGCGGTGTTCGCCCTGAACAAGGGCGAGCTCGGCGATGTGGTGAAATCGTCCTTCGGGTATCATGTCATCCGGCTGGAGGACAAGCGGGAGTCCAAAACCAAAACCCTGGATCAGGTGAGGAAGTCCATTGAGCGAACCCTCCGGAAAAAACAGGCGGAGGCGCGGATGGCCGAGCTCAAGGACGAGATCAGCAAAAAGGCGGGCGTGACCGTGAACGACGGGTATTTCAGCAGGTTCCCGGCGCTGGGCAGGCACGACGTGGAAAAGGTCCGGGAGCTCGCAGGGCCGGAAGAGGAATAGGGAGCGGATCATGGCGTTATACACCTGGAGCGGTTTTACGGAAAAGGGCAAGGTCACCCAGGGTATGATCGATGCCACATCCACCCGGGAGGCCAAGCTCAAGCTTCGCTCCCAGGGCGTGTTCGTGAGTTCCATTGCCGAGGAGTCCTCCACGCCCGCCCCCAGCGTGAAAGATATCTCGCTCAAGCGGTTTCTCGGCAGGGTCAAGCTCGAGGATGTCACGGTCATGACCAGGCAGCTCTCGACCCTGGTGGGGGCGTCCATCCCCTTGGTGGAGTCCTTGAGCGCGCTCTACGAGCAGACCGACTCGCCCGCCATGAAAAAGACCGTGGCCCAGGTCAGGGACGCGGTGAACGAAGGTCTGTCCTTTGCCGACGCCCTCTCCCAGCACAGGCGGGTCTTCTCCGACCTCTACGTGAACATGGTCCGCTCCGGAGAGGCCAGCGGGGCCCTTGACGTGGTGCTGCTGAGGCTGGCCGAATTTCTCGAAGGCCAGCACCGGCTCAGGTCAAAGGTGGGGGCTGCCCTCATCTACCCCCTGGTGCTGTTCGCGGTGTCAGTGGTCGTGCTCTTCTATCTCCTCACCTCGGTGGTGCCCAAGATGGTGGGCATGTTCGAGAGCATGGAGCAGGTTCTGCCTCTGCCCACCCGCATCCTTATCGGGATGAGCGATTTTTTGGGCGCGACCTGGTGGGCCTTTGCCGCGGTGGCCGTGATCGCGGCCGTCTTCTTCGTCAGATGGAGACAGACCGGGCAGGGGGCGGAAAAATTCGACCGGTTCAGGATGAACATGCCGGTCTACGGCGCCATCTACCGGAAGATTTCAGTGGCCAGGTTCGCGCGGACCCTGGGCACCCTGCTCTCGTCGGGAGTGCCCATCATCGAATCCATGAGGATCGTCAAGACCGTGGTGCAGAACAAGGTCATGGAGGCCTGCATCGAGGATTCCATCGGCGAGGTCATGGAAGGATCCAGCATCGCGGCGCCGTTGAAAAAGTCCGGCGTATTTCCCCCCATCATCGTCCACATGATCAGCATCGGAGAAAAGAGCGGGACCTTGGAAGAGATGCTCGTCAAGGCGGCGGACGCGTACGAAGAGGATGTCGAGACATCGGTGGCGGGGTTGACATCGATCCTCGAACCGGTCATGATCGTGGTGATGGGGCTGATCGTGGGTTCCATCGTGCTGGCCATCCTTCTGCCCATGCTCGAAATGAGCACCATAGTCCGATAGAATGGAGGAACATATCATGAAGAATCGGGGTTTTACCCTGCTGGAGCTGCTGGTGGTTATCGTCATACTCGGCATTCTGGCGACATACGTGGGGACCAAGATCATGGGCAAGCCCGACGAGGCCCGGCAGACCCAGGCGCGGATACAGATCCAGGCCCTGGAGAACGCGCTCAACATGTACCGGCTGGACAGCGGCGACTATCCGTCCACGGAGCAGGGGCTCAAATCGCTGGTGGAGAAGCCCGTCTCAGGGAACGTGCCCAGGAACTGGCGGGAGGGCGGATACCTGGACAAGTCGAGGGTGCCCAAAGACCCCTGGGGCTATGATTATGCATACCTCTATCCCGGGGTGAGGAATTCAAATGGCTTTGATCTGTTTTCGTATGGAGCGGACGGCCAGCCTGGAGGAGAGGGCAAGGATGCGGACATCGGAAACTGGGAAGCCGAGACGGACAGCCGATACTAGGGCATTCACCCTCCTGGAGCTGATCATCGTCATCGCCCTTCTGGGGATCGTAGTGGGCTACATCGGCCCCAGGCTCTACACCGGCATCTCGACTTCGAGCATGGACAAGGCCACCCGGGAGGTTCTCACGGTGCTCCAGTATGCCAGGTCTACTGCCGTCACCCGGCACAAGCCCTATTATGTCCGGTTCGATATCGACAACTCCAGGATCGGCGTTTTCCCCAAGCCCGAGAGCTCCGGCGAGACCCCGGCCATGCTCAGTGAAAAGGAACTCCCCAGAGGCGTGAAGCTCAAGAGCGTCAAGAGCCCGTACCAGAGCGAAAAGCTCCAGGGCCGCCTGGACATCCTGGTGACCCCCGAAGGGGTTATCGAGCAGGGCGTGATCTACCTGGAGGGGGAATTCGGGAAGATCTATACCCTGGTCGTCAAGCCCTTTTCCGGCATGCTCACCATACACGATCACTACGTGGAGATCACCTATGGGTAGGAAGGGCTTCACCCTCCTGGAGGTCCTCATCGCCATCACGCTCCTGGGCATCACCTTTGTGTGGCTTCTCAAATCGGCCAACCAGTCCATCGACATGGCCTCCCGGGCGAAGTTCGTGACCACCTCCACCCTGCTCGCCCAGCAGAGGGTCGCCGAGGTGACGGGAGAGAAAGCCGTGCATTCCGGAAACGGCGAGGGCGATTTCGGCAAAGATTTCCCCGGGTACCGATACACCGAGGAGATCGAGCCCACGCCCCTGGAGGGATACTACAAGTACACGCTCACCATCAGGTGGGGAGAGAAAGGAAGCCTTGAGACGGATTTTATCGCGTTCCTCTCATCGAGATAGCGGGTTCACCCTCATCGAACTGCTCATGGCCATCGCCATCGCGGCCATTGTCATGACCGTGGTGAACCTGGCTTTTTTCCAGGCCCATCGTGCAATCGAGTCGGTAGGCTCTCAGAGAGAGACCTATCAGATGGTGAGGGTCGTGATGGACCGCATGATGAAGGACTTGAGCTGCGCCTATGTCCCGGCCACCGAGGGAACCGGCCGCACCCTGGGTGAGGAGGACATCTCCCTGTACCGTTTCGTGGGGAAAGACGACTCCGACGGAGATGTCGACCTCGACAGCATTCATTTCACCACTGCGGCAGAACTGGGTCTGCCCGGGGTCATGGGCGGCCTGGCTGAGGTAGGCTATTTCCTCAAAGAGATGGAGGATCTCCCGGGCCGCTACATCCTGATACGCTCGGAGGATCCCCTGCCGCATTACGGGGTGAGCAAGTCAGCGCGCGAGATGGAGGTAGCCGAGGACATCACCTCGCTGAACATCGTGTACCTGGATCACAACGACGACGAAAAAGACGATTGGGACCTTGATCAGAAGCTGTCCCTGCCCAGACAGGTGAAGGTGAGTGTGACCTTTGCCTGCGGGGGCGAGCCGCTGAGCTTCACCGGGACGGCCCACCTGCCCTTGTCCGAACTGAAACTCACCGTGAGCGAGGGGGGCCCTTGAGTGAGAAAGATAGTGAGGGACAACCGGGGCGTCGTGCTCCTGATGGTGCTCGCAACCATTGCCTTTTTCACCGTCTTGGTGGTCAGTTTCAGCGCGGACCAGGGCCTCGACATGGAGCTCGCCTACAACTTCCGCGATTCGGTACAGGCCCAGCAGATCGCCCGGGCAGGGATCGAGGCCGCCCGGGCGATGCTCAAAGAGGACGATCCCGCCTACGACTCAGACGACGAGGAGTGGGGGAGCTTCAGCGAGTATGCCATGGGCGCTTCCGCATATCTCGAGGGGCCTTCCTTCAGCGGCACCTTGGCGGACGAGTGCGGCAAGATCGACCTGAACAGCCTCGTGACCGAGGGCGAGCAGATCTACCGGGAGACCCAGCTCAAGTATCTCTTCGAGCTCCTGGAGATCGACATCACGGACGACGATCTCGACGAGCTCATGAAGTCGCTCAGGGACTGGCTGGATCCGAACGACGAGCCCGAGTTCGGCGGCGCGGAGAGCGAGTACTACCTGTCGCTGGATCCTCCCTATATTTGCAAGAACGGCCCCCTCGACACCCCAGAGGAGATCCTTCTGGTGAAAGGGATGAAGCCGGAATACTTTTACGGCACGGAAAATTATCACGGGATCAAGGATTACGTAACCGTGGGCACGGGCGGGAAGATCAACATCAACACCGCCTCCCGGACCGTGCTCCTGAGCATGTCCCGAACGTATCTCACCGAGGATGTGGCAGACGCCATCGAAGACGGCAGGCCCTTTCTGAACGAGCAGGACCGCAGCCGCATCCAGGGGCTGGACCTGAATGATCCCGCAGATGAGATGAAATGGATCAAAAATACCCTGGGCGTGAAAAGCGGCCTGTTCAGCGCCGATATCAACGGCAATATGCCGTCGGGCGCCAGGATCAATATAAAAACCGTCCTTCAACGCTTTCAAAACGACGTGCGGATAGTGTATTATAAAATATATTGAACCTTCATTGAAGAAACAGGATGGAACATGGCTCGATATACCTTGGGAATTTATTGGGATAATGTCTCGGTGCACGCCTGTCTGATCAGGACGGGCATTGCCGCGGAGTTCTCCCTGGAGAAGATCATCGGCATGCCCCGGGAGTACGACGAGCACTACGAGCCCCTGCACCCCGCAGAAGAGGACATTGCCGCGCTGCTCAAAGATCTGCCCCCAGATGTACTCGGTTCGGTGGCCGTGGGCATGTCCGAGCGGGAGATCATGCACCGCTCTCTCATGAGGCCCTTTGGCGACCGGAAGAAGATCGCGCAGACCATAGCGCCCGAGGTGGAGACGCTCCTTCCGGTCCTGGACGGACAGATCATCGTGGACTATGTGCTCCTGGGCCGGGACGATGCCGGGCTCCATCATATCGAGACGCTCTCGTCGCGGCATGCCTCGGTGCAGGCCCTGATCTCGGGCCTCAATGAAAAGGCGGGCATCGATCCGGAGATCGTGGACTCTCCGTCCGCAGCCCTCCTTGCAGGGGCCAGGAACATATTCAACCTCGCCGATGACACCGCCTACCTCTTCCTGCACATGGGGTGGGACGACACATCACTGGCCGTGCTGCAGGGCGCGGCGGTCAAATATGTGGGGGCCTTTCCCTACGGGTTCGGCAAGATCGCGCCCCGCCTGCTCGGGAGCCCGGCCGTTTTGGCCCGTGAGCTGGAGGAAAGACTCGAGCAGGGGATCGAGGCGGGCGAGCTGCTGGATACCTGCGTCCGGGAAGTGCTCATCGCCCTGTCCCGGATCGATTCTCCAGGTCAGAGCTATGCCCTGGTTCCCACCGGGTATGCCTGCTTCATCACCGACCTCGCGCAGAGGTTCAAGGCCTCGGCAAACATCCTTCCCGGAGTGCCGGAGAGGGGCGAGGATAAAGGCGGTATTTCCATGGACGAGGTGCTGGCCCATTTTCTGCCCGTATCGCTCGCCCTGCGCGGGATCGACAGCACCGACAGGATCAATTTCCGGAAAGGAGAGCTCGCCTACACCCGGAAGATCGAGTGGCTCAAGGGCTATACCGGGGCATGGGGCAAGATTGCGGTTGCGTTCGTGGTTCTGTTCGTTCTCGGGCTCGGGGTCGACCTTTTTACCAGGGCCCGGATAAACGGCGAACTCACCCGGCGGATACAGGCAGAGTTCAGTGCGGTCATGCCCGCCGGCACCCCTATGGTGGACCCGGTGAGGCAGCTGGAGCAGCACCTGTCCAGGATCACGTCCAAGAACGGCGGCCCGGGCGGCAAGGACACGCCGCTGGAGATCATCCGGGACATCAGCGCGGGCATCCCCAAGAGCATCGACGTGCTTGTAGACAACATCCTCATCGACGAGAACTCCATCATGATATCGGGCACGACCAAGTCATACGAGAATGTGGAACGGATAAAGGCGAGTCTGTCGTCTCTCCCCTATGTGGCCGAGGTGAAGATCGTATCGGCCAACGTGGACAAACTTGATCAGCGGGTGAGGTTGAAGCTGGTATGTACCAGAAAATCGAGCGCTACCTGAAGGGTCTCTCAAAACGGGAAAGGCTGATTCTCCTTGCCGCAGGGGTCGTGCTGGGGGCGTTCATCCTCATGGTAGGCGTGGTCTCTCCGGTCATTGAGTACAAAGCCCGGCTGACCTCCTCGGTAAAGGCCCATGACAGTGAGCTCAAGAGGATATACGAACTGTCCTCCCGGATCAGGGCCGCAGGCAGTGTGCCCAGGGCCGCCGGGGCCGCGCAGCCTGCGGACTTCACGCTTTTCGGGTTCCTTGAGGAGCTGGCGGCCAGGGTCAAGGTGAACGACCGCATCGAATACATGAAGCCTATCAGCGAGTCGGGCGGTGCGGCCCGGGAAGCCGTGGAGGTGAAGATCCGCTCCGTGTTCCAGGACGATCTCATCAGCCTCCTGTACGACATCGAGCACAGCCCTCATTCCCTGAAGATCAAGCGTCTGAACATCCGGCGTGTGGAAAGAGACAGCTGTCTCGACGTGACCTTCCAGGTGGTCCACTATGGCTGATGAGAAGACGTTTTCCCCGAGGCTGGCAAAGGCAGGCATTGGACTGTACCTCCTTTTCTGCCTGATGCTCTTTATCCTGGTGCGCTTTCCTTACGATACCTTCCGGGGGCGCCTGGAGGAAACGATGAGCTCTCTGGTCGGCAGGCCCGTGACCCT
>JALNWY010000017.1 GCA_023230665.1 Deltaproteobacteria bacterium | reverse complement strand
GTCTCAATGCAAGCATTGGATGGTGCTATGAAAATGAATGCAATGAACTTTTGCCAGTGATATTCCGATAACGGCAAAAGGGGGATTCGGAGGGTCCTGTTTTCCCCGCGGAAGGGGCGCTGCTTCATGCAGGCGGCAGTCGCCGGTTATGGCTGTGTGTTTTTTTAAGGTCGAGGAGCGTGCGGTGGAAAATCCAATGGGAACACGGGCATCGTGAAACCGAGAAAAGATCTTACCCAGGAACTTCTTGCGGCCAGGGCGTCGGCCAGGGAGAGCGAGGAGCGCTATCGTGCGCTGTTCGACCGGTCTTTCTACGGCGTCTTCATCCTGGACCTTCAGGGAAATGTGCTTGATGCCAATGACGTTGGCCTGGATATGCTGGGGTATGGCAGGGAGCATCTGCAGGAACTGAATTTCTGGAACATCTTGTCCGAAGAACAGGTGGCCCAGGCAATGGTTGCCTCCGAAGATCTGCTCCGGATCGGGGTTCAGGAAAAACCTCTGGAACTGCGGTTCAAGCACAGGGATGGAAGCCTTGTCCTGGTGGAAACCACCTCGGCGGTGCTTTACCGGGAAGGACGGCCCTATGCGGTCCAGGGCATTGTCCGGAATATCAGCGAGCGCACAAAGGCCGAAGAAAGCCTCAGACAGAGCGAGAGATTCTACCGGACCATATTCGAGAACACCGGCAATGCATCCATTCTCATTGCCGAGGACACCACTATCCTGCTGGCAAACGCAAATTTCGCCCGGCTCACGGGATACAGACGGGAAGAGATCGAGGGGAAGATGAGCTGGACCTCGTTCATCGAGCCAAAAGATCTCGAGCGGATGAAGCACTATCACTTTCTCCGCAGGCGGAGCCTTTCTTCCGCCCCGGGATCCTACGAGTTCAGCTTCATCGCCCGCTCCGGCGAGCACCGAGACATCTTCCTCACCGTGGCACTCATTCCGGGAACAAAAGAGAGCATTGCCTCCTGCCTGGATATCACCGAACGCAAGCGCGCGGAGCGGGAGCTCAGCATACGGGAGGGCAGGTTCAGATCCCTGATCCAGAACTTGTCCGATATCGTCATGATATTGGACCGCGACAGACTTTTCATCTACGAGACGCCTTCGGTCGAGAGGATCCTCCAATATTCACCCGGATACCTGATCGGGAGATCGCCCATGGATTTCATTCATCCCGATGATATCCCCTTAGTCGAGAAGGGGCTGGGCGAGATATACCGCATGGAGGGCGACGAGCAGCCCCTGGAGTTCAGGGTGAAAAGGTCTGACAACGCCTGGGTGTACCTGGAGGCCATCGGAACAAATCTCATCCATTATCCGGGGATAGGCGGGGTCGTGATCACGGCCCGCGATATCACGGAGCGGAAGAAGACCGAGGAGGCCCTGCACAGGAGCGAGGAGCGCTACCGGAACATCCTCGACAACATGCAGGAGGCCTACTACGAGGTGGACCTGGAAGGAAACTTCGCCTACTTCAATGCCTGCGCGGTAACTAGGCTCGGATATACGGACGAAGAGATGCGGGGCATGAACTTCCGGAGGTTCGTTGATCAGAAAAACGCCAGGAGCATATTCACGACCTATCACAAGGTGTTCCTGACAGGAGAGCCTGTGGGGGGATTCGACTGGGAGGCCATCAGCAAGACAGGAGAAAGAATCTGGGTGGCTGCATCTGTTTCGTTGATGCGAGATGACCAGGGCGCTCCGGCCGGGTTCAGGGGTATTGTCCGCGATATCACGGAACGGAAGAAGACCGAGGAGGCCCTGCAGAGGAGCGAGGAGCGCTACCGGAATATCCTCGACAACATGCAGGAGGCCTACTACGAGGTAGACCTGAAAGGAACCTTCACCTTCTTCAACCTCCCCGCCGCAACCAGGCTTGGATATACCGGGGAAGAAATGAAGAACATGAACTACCAGAGGTTCACGGACGAAGAGAGTATCCGGAAGCTGTACGAGGCATATCATGGCGTGTACCTGACGGGCAGGCCCGTCACCGGCGTCGAGTGGGAAGTGATCAACAAGTATGGCGAGAAGATTCCGGTGGAGGCATCTGTTTCCCTGAAATATGATGAGGCGGGAAACCCGGCCGGGTTCAGGGGGATCGTCCGCGACGTGACCGAACAAAGAAAGGCCCAGGACGCCCTTCGCCGAAGCGAGGAAAAGTACCGGACCATCCTCCAGAGCATCCAGGAGGGCTATCTCGAACTCGATCTTTCGGGCAATATCACCTTTTTCAACGATTCCATATGCAAGATGCTGGGATATCCGCCTGCCGAGATGCAGGGGATGGGCTACTGGATATTTACCTCGGCCGATACGGCCAAGCGGATGTACCAGGTCTTCCATGACATATACCTGACCGGAGAGCCGGACTTGATGCTGGACTATGAGGTGATACGCAAGGACGGCGTGAAGAGGATCCATGAGATGTCCGCATCGCTCATGCGGGACGCCTCGGGCTCTCCGGCCGGTTTCCGGGGCGTGGTCAGGGACATGACCGAGCGCAAGCGCGCCCAGGAGGCCCTGCAAAGGAGCGAGGAACGCTGGCAGTTTGCACTGGAAGGCGCCGGAGACGGGGTGTGGGACCTGAACCTGAAGACCGGCAAGGTATTCCGATCCCTGCGCTGGAAGGAGATGCTTGGCTATGCCGAACACGAGATCACCGACAGCGTGGATGAGTGGACAAACCATGTGCATCCCGATGACCGGGAGTCGAGCGACAGGAAACTGGACCGGCACCTGAGGGGCGAGTCGCCTGTTTACGCGAGCGAACACCGCATTCTGTGCAAGGACGGATCGTACAAGTGGATTCTCGACCGCGGCAAGGTGATCCAGTGGAATCACGACGGCACGCCGCTGCGCATCATCGGGACCCAGGCGGACATCACCGAGAGGAAGTGGGCCGAGGAGGCCCTGCGCCACAGCGAGGAGCAGTATCGGACCATCTTCGAGCACACGGCCACCGCAAATATCATCGTGGACGAGAATTATATCATCCGCCTGGCCAACTCCAAGTTTGAAAAGCTCGCAGGATATACCAAGGAGGAGCTTGAAGGAAAGATCGCCTGGACCTCCTTTGTGGTGGAGGAGGACCTCGATCGGATGAAGGCCTATCACAGGCAGCGCCGCAAAAAGGGGGGTGCGGCCCCTGATTCCTATGAGCTCCGGTGCATTGTCGGGTCGGGAGAGACGCGGGACCTTTTCATGAGCGTGACCATGATCCCAGGCACGACTGAGAGCGTTGCCTCGATCATCGATATGACGGACCGGAAAAAAGCGGAAGAAGCTCTGCGGCAGAGCGAGGAGAGGTTCCGTGACATGGCGAGGCTCATGCCGGAAACCGTGTTCGAAATAGACGAACGCGGCATCCTCACCTTTGCCAATGAAACCGCATTTGATAAGTTCCAGTATGATCCTGAAGATCTGGACAAGGGGCTGCCCATAACCGCGGTGGTGGCACCCGAAGACCGGACACGGGCAACCCAAGGCATCGGCAGGGTCCTGGCCGGAGAGCGGATCGGGCTGAACGAGTATCTGGCCCGGCGCAAAGACGGCACCACATTTCCCGCCTTGGTACATGCCGCCCCGATCATGAAGAACGGGAGGCCTATGGGCGCCCGCGGATTCCTGATCGACATCAGCGAAAAGAAGATCCTCGAGGAACAGTTCATACGCGCTCAGAAGATGGAGGCCATCGGGACCATGGCAGGAGGGATCGCCCATGATTTCAACAACCTGCTCATGGGCGTTCTCGGCAATGTCTCTCTCATGCTCCTGAGCACGGACAAGTCCCATCCGTTTTTCGACCGCCTGAAAAACGTGGAGGAATATGTGCGCCAGGGATCCGAGCTTACCAAACAGTTTCTCGGGTTTGCCCGCGGAGGCAAGTACGAGGTCAGGCCCACCCAACTGGGTGAATTCGTCCGCAAGAGCGCCGAGATGTTCGGGAGGACCAAGAAGGAGATCCGGATACACCAGAGCGCGCAGCAAGAGTTGTGGATCGTGGAGGTGGACCGGAACCAGATGGAGCAGGTCATGCTCAACCTCTTCGTGAATGCATGGCAGGCCATGCCCGAAGGAGGAGATCTCTATATCTCCATCCAGAACATGGAGCTCGACGAGTCCGAGGCCGCGCCCTTCGGGGCCGGACCGGGCAGGTATGTCCGGGTTTCAGTGACTGATACGGGCATCGGAATGGACGAGGAGGTCAAGTTGCGGATATTCGAGCCCTTTTTCACGACCAAGGGCAAGGGGAGGGGGGGGACCGGGCTCGGCCTTGCCTCAGTGTATGGCATCATGAGAAACCACAAGGGGTTCATCACCGTGGAGAGCGAGAAGGGTGCGGGCTCCACGTTCGCCCTCTATCTTCCTGCATCCGATAAACCTGTTCTGGAAGAACGGCAGGTATGCGCAGAGATCAGAAAGGGCCAGGGGACCATCCTGCTCATCGACGATGAGGAAGTCATTCTGGACGTTGGCTCCGAGATGCTCAAGAGGCTCGGATATGCCGTGATCACCGCTGCGGGAGGGAGGGCCGGGATCAAGGCGTACTGCAAACACCGGGATTCCATAGACCTGGTGGTGCTCGATATCATCATGCCCGATCTGGGCGGCAAAGACACCTTTGAGGGCCTCAAAGAAATCAGACCGGATGTGAACGTCCTGCTGTCGAGCGGATACAGCCTCGACGGTCAGGCCAGGGAGATCATGGACAAGGGGTGCAGAGGTTTCATCCAGAAACCGTTCAGCTTGGGCGATCTCGCGGAAAAGATCAGGGAGATCCTCGACGGGCAGTAAGGCGGGGGACTTTTGTCGAGATCGGTCCCCGCGCGGGTGCACGCCCGGGGCCGGACAAATAGCATTGAGACCGCCTCGCTGAGGACCTATCACAAACTGTATATGCCTTTTGCAGCCGGAATCCGATGACCTTCAGAATTGGAGAATGGCCATGAAGAAACGGGTATTCTCAGGAATACAGCCTACCGGAACAATCCATATCGGCAATTATCTCGCCGCGATCAGGCGCTGGGCCATAACACAGGCAGAGCACGAGTCGATATTCTGCATTGTCGATCTTCACGCCATCACGGTCCCCCAGGAGCCGAAGCTGCTCAAGGCAAAGAATCTCGAGATGGCGGGCATGCTCCTGGCCGCGGGAATCGACCCCGAGGTGTCCGTGATCTTTGTTCAGTCACGGGTCAGTGCCCACGCCGAGCTTGCCTGGATCCTCAACTGCATCATTCCCATGGGTTGGATGCTCCGCATGATCCAGTTCAAGGAAAAGTCGCAGAGGCATAAGGAACAGGCCAGCACCGGACTCTTCGACTACCCGGCCCTCATGGCTGCGGACATTCTCCTGTATCGGACCGGCCTCGTGCCCGTGGGCGAAGACCAAAGGCAGCACGTGGAGCTTGCCCGGGATGTTGCCGAGCGGTTCAACTCGCGCTACGGTCCCACCTTCGAGCTGCCCGAGGCGGTCATACCCGAAGTGGGCTCCCGGATCATGGGCCTCAAAGATCCGACGAAAAAGATGAGCAAGACAGGGGACGATAAGGACAATGTTCTGGGCGTGCTTGATCCACCCGATCAGATCCGCGCAAAGATCATGAAGGCAGTCACTGATCCCTTGAGGGAGATACGCTTTGACCCGGAGCGCCCCGGTATCCACAACCTGCTGGTCATCTACGAGCTGTTCAGCGCAGAGGGCAGGCAGGCAATCGAGCAGCGCTTTGCCGGGAAGGGATATGCGCAATTCAAGGCCGAACTCGCGGAGATGGTTATCGAGGGATTGAGACCGCTGCAGGCGCGCTTTTGTGAACTGATGAAGGACCAAGGATACATCGGCAGGCTCCTCGAGGAAGGGGCCGACCGGATACGACCGGTTGCGGAAGGCACCCTGAACACGGTGAAAGAAAAGGTGGGCCTAGGCCTGCCTGTTTTGAGGGGTTCCTGACCCTTGTAAGGGGTGCCTGGCCCTTGTATCCGCACCGGCGGCGCTCCTCGCTGGTGCCAAGGCACGGTTCTGTTTTTCCCTCGATTCTTCCTTTTCACGCCCGTTTCTTTTTGGGCTTGAGAAGGCAAGGCCCTATCCTTAGTTTATGCAATTCCGGCTTCCAAGGGGCCGAAGGGCCCGCTCCTAAGGTCCATGTCATCGGTGGGAAACAAGACCAGGGCCCTGCCCGGAAATTACTTTTCAGAAGTCTTTAGTCTCCCCGCCGGTCCCCCTGAAACCCATAACCGAAGAACGGGTCTCCGTGGGGTCGCAGGGTCTTCTCGGGATCATAGTCGGTGGGCCCTGTGGTCTTCAGCCAGAAACGTGCTTCCTCGAAATCGGTGATATCTTCCATGCCCTCGACATTCTTCAACTCATCCACAGACGTGAAAGGGCCGCTTGCTTCCCGATATTCGAGAATGTTTCTCGCTACCTGATCAGGATTGGCTATATTGCTTCTCCCAAGGAACCACTCCAGTTCTTCCTGTGTCGCGGTATTCACGTTCGCTGATCCCTTCCCCCATGGATAATAATCTCCATGAGCCATGCCGCCGAAGGTGAACATGAATGCCAGCATCGCTATTCCGAGAACGATGAGTCTCTTCATGGCCTTTGACCTCCTTGCTGGTTTTGCTGCGCTCATTTGAGCATGTGAATACTATAGTGACACAGTGCAGGGAATAAAGGGGCCCGGCCGATTTTTATGCGTCTTCTCAATCCCCCTCCCGGTACATGGACTCGATGAGATCCTTGTACTGCCGGTTGATGGATGCGCGCTTGACCTTCATGGTGGGAGTCACCTCGCCGTCCTCGGTGTAGAGTTTCTTGTCCAGGAGCTTGAACTTGCGGATGTTTTCCACCCGGGCGAGCTGCTTGTTGACCTTGGCCACCTCGTCTGCGATGAGCCGGTTCACCTCCCCGGTCCTGGTCAGGCTCGCAAAGGTGGTATACTGGACCTTCTGATCCTGAGCCCATTTCACTACGTTCTCTTCATCGATCACGATGATGGCGCTGATAAACTTCCGCCGGTCTCCGATGACCACGGCGTCGTTGATGTAGGGGGAGAACTTGAGCATATTCTCGATATACTGCGGGGCCACGTTCTTGCCGCCCGCCGTCACGATGAGGTCTTTTTTGCGGTCAGTGATCTTGAGATAGCCCTCGTCATCAACCTCGCCCACATCGCCGGTGTGGAACCAGCCGTTCTCGTCCATGGCCTCTTTCGTGTGCTCGTCGTCCTTGAAATAACCCTGGAAGATGCCTCCGTGCCGGATGAGGATCTCGCCGTCCTCCGCGATCCTTACCTCCGTGCCGGGCAGGCACCTGCCCACAGTGCCGAGTTTGAAGTTGGTCGCGTCCGAGATGTGCGTGATGCCCGTGGTCTCGGTGAGCCCGTAGCCCTCGCGGATCGGGATCCCGATGCTCTGGAAGAACTTGAGCACCTCGTGCGATATGGGCGCTGCGCCCGAGAACCCGATCCGCACCCGGTCGAAGCCGAGCCGCTCCTTGAGCTTCCAGAACACGGCGAAATAGGCGAGCCGGTAGCCGATCATGAGCAGCAGCGGAACCGGTTTTTTCGCCAGCCTGCAGTCGTTGTACCTGGCGCCCACCTTGAAGGCGATCCCGTACAGGGTGCGCTTGAGCCAGGTGGCGTCCATCATCTTGAGCACGATCCCTGAGTGATACTTTTCCCAGATTCGGGGCACGGCGTGGAAGAGGGTGGGGGAGACGTCCTTGAGGTCGTTCATGACCGTGTCCGTGTTTTCGGTGAAGTTGACGATGTGTCCCACCCGCAGGTGCATCATGAGGTCGAAGATCTGCTCAAACACGTGGTTCAGGGGCAGAAACGAGATGGTCTCGTCATCAATGGACGTGCGGGTGATCTTCTCGGTCTGCCGGGCGATCCACCGGTAGTTCCTGTGGGAGATCATGGCGCCCTTGGGCGGGCCGGTGGTGCCCGAGGTGTAGATGATGGAGGCGGTCTCGTACTCCCTTCCCTTGTCCACGATCTTCTCGAAGAGGCCGGGGTTTTCCCGGTCGGTCTGCCCGCCCAGCTTCAAGAGGTCGTCGAGACTCATGATCATGTCGTCGTCAAAGTGCCTCAGGCCCTCCATGTCCCATACCACGATCTTTTTCAGGGCAGGGGTGCGCTCACGGAAGAGCAGGGCCTTGTCGCACTGCTCCTCGTCTTCGCAGATGTATACCACTGACTCGGAGTGTCCCACCACATACTCGCATTCGGCTGCCGGGTTAGTGGTGTAGACGCCCACAAAGATCCCTCCGAGCGACATGGCGCCCAGGGCCGAGAAGAGCCACTCGGGCTTGTTCTCGCCGATGATGGACACGTGGTCTCCCCGCTTTACGCCCAGGGCATGCAGCCCCATGGCTACATTCCGCACGCTCTTGGCATACTGCTGCCAGGAAATGTCGTGCCAGATGCCGTAGTCCTTCATCCGCATGGCCACGCGATCGGGCTGTATGGAGGCAAGCACCCTCAAGGCCTGCGGCAGGGTTTGAACCTTGTCTGTCGGTCTCTCGAACTGTTCCATTCTCCGGCCCTCCCTCTTTTACCTGAACCTGACCTTGCGGCGGTAGCGCTTGTATCCCTTGACAGATTGCTCGGTCGCAATGCCGAGATAGAACTCCTTGACGTCGTCGTCTTCCCGGAGCACCTCAGGCTTGTCCGCCCGCACGATCCTCCCGTTCTCCATGAGATAGGCATAGTCCGAGTATTTGAGCGCCATGTTCACGTTCTGCTCCACCAGGAGGATCGTGACCCCTTCTGAGTTGATCCGCCTGATGATCGTGAATATCTCCTTGGTGAGCAGTGGGGAGAGCCCCAGCGAGGGTTCGTCGAGCATGAGGAGTTTGGGCCTGCTCATGAGGGCCCGCGCAATGGCCAGCATCTGCTGCTCGCCGCCGCTCAAATGCCCGGCCTGCTGGCTCCGTCTCTGCCCGAGGATGGGGAACTGCCTCAGCAGCGACTCGATGTCCTGCCTGACGGCTTTTTTGTCCCTCCTGGTGTAGGCCCCCATGAGGATGTTCTCCATTACGCTCAGCTCCGGGAACACCTCTCTGCCCTCGGGCACGTAGCTGATGCCCAGGCCCACGATCTCCTCGGTGTCGAGCCGGTCGATGCGTCTCCCCATGAATTCGATAGTCCCTTTCTCGGGCTGGTCGTTGTCGAGCAGGCGCATGATGGTCTTCAAGGTCGTGGTCTTGCCCGCGCCGTTGGAGCCGAGCAGGGCCACGATGTCGCCCTCGTTGATTTCGAAGGAGATCCCGTGGAGCGCACGGATCAGGTCATACCATGTCTCGATGTTCTTGATCGTGAGCATCAATGTCCTCCTCGCCGAGATAGGCCGCAATCACGTCCGGGTGCTTCTGCACCTCTGCGGGCGTTCCCTCGATGATCTTCACTCCCTGGTTGATGGCCAGGATCTTATCGGAAATGCCCATAACCATGTTCATGTCGTGCTCGATAAGCAGGATGGTGACCCGATAGTCCTCCTGGATATCCTTGATCCAGATCCTCAAGTCGTCTTTTTCCTCGGTGTTCATCCCCGCAGAGGGCTCGTCGAGCAACAGGACCTTGGGCTCAAGGGCCAGGGCGCGGCCCAGCTCCACGAGCTTGCGCTTGCCGTAGGGCAGGCTGGAGACGAACTGGTCGCGCACGGACTGCAGGTCGAGAAAGTCCACGATACGCTCCACGACCTCGCGGTGCCTCACCTCCTCCCGCGCGCAGGGCGTCCACTTGCCCAGCATGAAGAACCCGCTCAGCACCCCGGTTTTCATGTGGATGTGCCGGCCGAGCATGAGGTTGTCCATGACCGTGGCATTGCCGAAGAGCTGAATGTTCTGAAAGGTCCGGGCAATGCCCTTGCGAGCGACCCGGTCCGGAGAGAGGCCGGTGAGGTTCTCTCCGTCGAGCACGACTCTGCCCGAAGCAGGCTTGTAGATGCCGCTGATCATGTTGAAGATGGTGGTCTTCCCCGAGCCGTTGGGTCCGATGATGGAGAAGATGGAGTTCTGCCGGACGCCAAAGTTCACGTCCTGCACGGCCCGGATGCCGCCGAAACTGATGCCGATGTTTTCCACCTTGAAGTGGGCCATACGCCTTGTCCCCCTGTCAATTCGGGCGCCTTCGCATATCGGGTCTGTCCCGGGATTCCCGGGACAGACCGTTCTTTAGCCGATGCTGGTGATGCCTAGTTCGTCTTCCACGTCGCCAGATCGTTCGGCGCCCAGTCCTGGAGCAGGATATAGCTGCCGCCCGGACCGCACTTCTGGATCTGGATGGAATCCGTACCCTGGTGAACTTCCGGGGTCCAGGTGATTTTCGGGCCGATACCCTGGAAGTCCGTGGTGGTGTTGAGCGCTTCGAGGAAGGCCTCGGTACTCAGGTTCGGCCCCACGCGCTGCAATGCATCGATGAGGGGCTCTGCAAACAGGATCCCCGCCAGGTAGAAGGTGCCGTAGCGCTCCTCGGGAGCGAACTTTTTCGCGGCCTCGCGGTATTTAACGATGAGTTGATGATCGGAGTCGGGCGGGATGTTGAAACCGCCGGTGATCACGCCCTCCCACAGGCCGCCGGTAATCATGTTCATGAGCGTGAAGTCGGACAGGGTGTTGGACGATACCCACTGCGGTTTGAACCCGATGGTCGCGCAGGTCTTGAGCGCGATCGTGGCGCTGGTCGGGTTCACCCACAGGAACACCACCTCGGCGCCCGAGTTCTTGAGCCTGAGCATCTGAGATGACAGGTCTTTTTCGCCGGGTTCCACCGAGATCTCTTCCACGAGGCTCATGTTATAGGTGGCGAGCCGCTTCTTGCAGCCTTCGAGCCCGCTCTTTCCATAGGAGTCGTTCTGATAGAAGAACCCGATTCTTTTTATCTTGAGGTCGTCCACCACATACTTGGTGAGGATGCTCGCCTCGTCTTCATATAACGGGTATATGCCGAACAGGTACGGATTCACGGGAAACACGTATTCGTTGATGGCCGTGGACGGGCCGACCCAGACTACCTTGTTCTCGGCCAGATAGTCTTTGACCGCCATGCCGCAAGGGGCTCCCACCCCGCCGACAAAGGCAAAGATACCTCTGCGCTCGACCAGTTCCTTGACCACCGCCTTGGTCTGTGCGGGGTTGTACTGGTCATCCCTGATAAAGTACTTGATTTTCCTGCCGTGGATTCCGCCTTCCTCGTTGACCATCTGGAAAATGAGGTCGCTCCCGCGCGCCACCGAGCCCCATGGGGCGGCCGGGCCGGTCTGCGGTCCCCACTGGGCGATCCGGATCTCCTTCTTGTCGAACCCGGGCGCGCCCGCATGTCCCTGAACAGGCAGCATGAGCACCAGAATTAAGGCCAACAACCAGAAAACCGTACTCCTCGTTCCTTTCATACTCCCTCCTTACCGCTGCTTTTTTAAAGAGCAGCTCATTCATTTGTTGCCTTCCGATACCGCCATACCGAAAATGACAGGATCTTCCCCTTTCAGCCTTTGAACCACTGCCCCCCCTCCTTCAGAAAGGTGAAGCAGAAGTTGCATTCCGCTGCTTCGTGCGTATCGCCATATTCCAGGGTCACATCCACCTCCACCTGGGCAAAGCGCTCGACCCCGGGATACGACTGCGGGTCGTGGTTCGGCCGCAGTCCGTAGATGTCGACAATCGTGTACCGGACGATCTTTGCGGGGTTGGATCTCATATCAGCGAGGAAATCCTCGTAGGTGTGGTCCTTGCGGTAGATAGAGGATGGCGCGAGGCTGCGGTAGACCGCACCTGGATCCCCTTTTATCTCGGCGCGGAAATACGTATGTAGGGCCTGCTCGATCCGGGGACGCTCGTAGAGCATCTCCAGAAAGTACCGCGGTCTCTCGAAGACGAGGAGCCCGGCGACGAGCGCGCACAAGACCGCGGCAGCAGCCCCTGAGAGGACCAGGGTTCGGACCTGGTTTCGCTCTGCGGCCATTTGCCTACACCTTTTTCACGTAGTGCCTGGCAAAGAGCCCGCTCGGCCTGATGGTGAGGATGATAATGATCACCACAAAGGCCACGATGGGTTTCCACACGGGCCACACATAGCCGAAGAAGTTTTCTATGAGCCCCAGCATGAGTCCTCCCACCACCACGCCCGGAATGCTGGTGAGCCCCCCGAGCACGGCCGCGGCAAACGCCCGCATGAAGGGCTCCATCATGAAGTTCGGGTCCAGGACCGAACGGGCGGCGAAGAACATCGCGGCCACAGCTCCGATGAGCGAGCTTAAACCCCAGGTGAATGAGAAGACCCGCTCCACCTTGATGCCCATGATCTTGGCCGCGTTCTGGTTCTGCTGGGTTGCGCGCATGGCGATGCCGAGGTTGGAATATCGGAAAAACAGGAAGAGCAGCACCATGATCAGCGCGGTCAGCACGAACACCCCGATGGACCATTCGTTGAGCACCAGGCCGGGAATTGGCTCATGAAGCTTCTGGACAGACAGAGGGAAGGTGAAGTCCTTCTGCTCGGCGCCCCATTTCCAGCTGGCAAGTCCCATGAGGAGCATTTCCGCGCCCAGGGTGATAATGAGGAGCCCGAGCACGGTGGGGTCCTTGGCCGGCCTCAGGAAGAAGAACTCGATGAACATGCCCAGCAGAACCGCGAACACCAAGGTCAGAGCAAAAGCCAGCCAGAAAGGCAGGCCGTACTGCGTCAGGATGTGGTAGGCAACAAAGGTGGAGATCATGCCCATCTCGCCCTGGCCGAAGTTGACCACGTCCGAAGTTTTGTAGATGATGGCCACTGCCACGCCGAAGAGCCCGTAACAAGCCCCGATTGCCAAACCTTCAGTGATAAGTTGTTCGATCATGGTTTTTTCACGCTCCCCTCATCGGAGATCAAAAAGGCCAGGTCTTCCAGTACTTCTTGATCCGTATCCAGATGCCGAACATGCCCAGCGGTTCGAAGATCACGATGCCGAGCATGATGAGGCCCAGCATGATGCTGTTGAAGTTCTCCAGCCCGATAACGGTGAAAAATTTCCGGGAAATCCAGACCAGGGCCTCGCCCAGGAAGGGTATTTCGTCGACGTTCTTGAGCAGGTCGTACTGCAGATAGGTGATGAGCGTTGCCCCCATGACCGCGCCGAGCACTGAGCCGAGGCCCCCCACCACGACCATGACCAGAAAGATGATGGAGAGAATGAGGTTGAAGGTGAAGGGATCGAAAAACCCCAGCACGAAGCCGAAGAGCCCGCCTGCGACACCTGCGTAGAAGGCGCTGACGGCAAAGGAGAGGGTCTTGAAAGCGAGCAGGTTCACCCCCATGACCTCGGCTGCGATATCGTCGTCGCGGATGGCCACGAAGGCCCTGCCTGTCCTCGTTTTCATCATGTTTCTGGCGCCGATCACCATGATGATGGCGATAACGAGGATCAGGTAGTACATCTTGACGTCCGAATCGAGCAGGACGCTCAAGCCCCATTGTGGGATGCCGATATCGAGAGGCGGGGCCTGGATTCCCATCCGCCCGCCAAAGATGTCCCACCTCCCGATGATGTGCATGATGGTCAGCCCGAACCCCAGGGTGGCGATGGCGAGGTAGGGTCCCTCCAGCCTCAGCGCGGGCAGGCCGATGATGAACCCGAAAAATGCGGCAATAAGCCCTGCTGCGATGATCGCGACCAAGAAAGGGACGCCCAGGTACGTCATGAGCAGGGCGGTCCCGTATGCGCCGATGGCGAAGAAACCGGCGTGCCCCAGCGATATCTGGCCCGTATACCCCACGAGGATGTTGAGCCCCACGGCAAGGATCACGTGCACGAGGATGATGTTGAAGAGGTAGATGTTATAGGTGGGCAGGTAGAGGGGCAGGGTGAAAAGGAAAGCAAACAGTGCGATGGACCAGAAGAGAACCGTGCCGCTGCTGAAAACCTCGATGTCTTCGTAATAATCACGCTTCATATCCATGGCAGCACTCCATGATGTGAAAGTTATTGTGCATCACCCGGCGGGTATTGACAGGTGACGAACAAAAAGATATCAGGATACTTAAAGACACCACACTCCATAATAACCCGCATACTCACTTGCTAGCACATTTTTCCCCGAGAGTCTTGTAAAATAATAAGACCGTATTACTTTTAACCCCTCACTGCTCGGACCATGCTTTAAATTTATAATTGCTGTTCGCTTCTTATAGTACTATTGACAAATTAGCATCATGACGCTAAAATGTTATTGCATCAATAGGAAGTGACGTTATGGCGATGCAAGCTAAAAGATCCACCATATATCTTGATCCAGAACTTCATAAGGCACTGCGGTTAAAGGCGGTCGAGACATCCCGATCAGTATCGGACTTGGTGAATGAAGCCGTCAGAGAATCTCTTGCAGAAGATGCTGAAGATTTTGAAGCTTTTGAGACAAGAGTATCCGATCCTCTGATCAGCTATGATGAAATGGTCAAAAGATTGAAAAAAGATGGCCGCATATAATATCTTTTTTAAGGGATCCGTAGAGAAAGATTTTGAGTCTATACCTAAAAAAGATCTCAAGCGAATACTTGATCGTATTAAAATGCTTGCCGAAGATTCTCATCCTGCGGGTTGTGAAAAATTGACCGGTCAGGAAAGATATCGTGTTCGTCAAGGCAAATATCGCATTGTTTATTCAATCCAGGATAATGAACTGACAGTTCATAAGGGGTCTTGAAAATGAAAAAGATTGGAATCATCATTTGCAACCGTTATCATACCTGTACAGGCGGGAAGTGTCTAAGAGCCATGCGCAATCGTGAAGGAGCTTTCTCCCTTTATAAAGGAGAGGAAGTTGAACTCGTAGGATTTACTACCTGCGGTGGGTGCCCTGGCGGAAATGTTGAATATGCTCCCGCTGAGATGAAGAAGAATGGAGCAGATGTCATCCATTTAGCCACCGGCTTAGTGGTCGGTTATCCGCCTTGTCCACGCTTGGAGGCCTTTTGCAATTTCGTTCCCACTAAATATGGATTGGATGTAATAATTGGCACTCATCCAATCCCCCAAAACTATTTCCTGACTCATGAAACACTCGGCACTTGGCAATCTGAGAAGTGGCAAGATAGAATTAAGCATGTTTTACCAAACAAAGAAATGCGCTTGGCCTATGATTAACCACTTACTGAGGGAACTTCCATAGAGCCACTTGAACCATTAAGGATTGAGACGACCTGAAAGGTCGTATGGAATCAAGTAAATTGATCATATATCACCTCCCCACCTATTATTCTGGTGTATTGCCGATATTGTCTGGACGATGCAGTATGAATTGTCTGAGAATGATCACCTTTGGCATAACAAAATATGAGTTCATATCCGTTTTCTCGGAAAATCGGGTGAACAACTTGAAATAAATGTGCCATCGTGCAATTTAGCATCACTTCCTTGAAGATCAATCGCACAATGATACTCTTTATAAAGGAAAACCAATGTCAGAGTCATGATAGGAATGTGCAAAGTAGAATAATCCGGATAAGGCGTCATAGTGGTGGAGGCCGCATGGAGCAGGACCTGGACCTGCGGGGGAACCAACGAGAGAATTGACAAAACTAAAGGTCCATGTTTTTATGGATAATCTTGATTCATATATTATGTATGGAATGAAAGGAAGGATGCAAGGCGGGAAAATAAGGCCTTAAAAAGTCGTTTGGGAGATATGGCCCCGCCGCGCAGAAAATTTTCTGGTTCTGACATGAGGCTGGGTGTCGCGGGAAACTGAACCCGGGCTGAGCAAAAGGGCTTAAGCATGAAAAAGTTCATCTACCTGTCGGTAGTCATCGTTTTCCTGGTGGCTGTTTTCGTGAGGATCAATGCGATCTCATCCCTGGCGGACAAGAAGGCCCCGGGCATCGACCAGTACTACCGGGACAACGGCATCCCGGTCGAGGTGAGCACGGTGAGCAGGGGCGAGTTCCTCGTGTTCTGCAGGGTGAACGCCCAGGTGCTCGGCCTCAGACAGACCGAGATCGTCACGCAGGTTGCCGCCAAGATTCTCAAGGTTCACCATGAGGTGGGCGACAGGGTCAGGGCCGACGAGGTGATCATCAGCCTCGACAAGGAAGACCCTCGCAGCTCGGCCCAGTACCGTCAGCTCAAGGCGGTCTATGAAACCACCCTGCTGAATTATCAGCGCATCCTTGATCTGAAAGAGTCGGGCGCAGTCTCCCAGAGCGAGCTCGATTCGATCAAGATGAAGCTTGATGTCGACCGGGCCAACCTCGAGAGCGTCATGGAGACCGTGTCTTTGTCCAGCCCCATCGATGGGGTGATCCTGGATCTCAATGCCCGGGAGGGCGAGCTCGTCACCCCGGCGCGGCCGGTGGCCGTGGTTGCCAGGACAGACCGTGTCAGGCTCGTCTCCGAGGTGAGCGAATCCGACATTCGCAACATCCAAGCCGGCCAGCGGGTGATCGTGGACAATGCCCAGGACGGAGAATCCAACACCGGCAGCGTGACCAAGGTTTCCCTGAACGCTAACCCGACCACAGGCCTTTTCCGGATCGAGATGGAGGTCGAGAACAGGGGCTCTGTGCTCCGGATCGGCACCTACACCACTGCACGGGTCGAGGTGCTCCGCGACGAGAAGGCCCTCTCGGCGGACTTAAGGGCCCTGCAGCAGGAACCGGACGGCTCCTACTACCTGTTCGTGATCGACGGAGACCGGGCCTTCAAGAAGAGTATCGAGATATCCGGGATGAACGACGAGAGGGTCCGGATCGTCTCCGGCATCGGAGATGACGACCGCGTGGTGATCAGCGGGTTCACCAGGCTTTCCGACAATCGCAAGGTCCTCTTCTGAGCGCCCTGATGAAGCCGCATAATCCATGAATATCATCAGACTCTTCATCAACCGGTCGGTCACCACCATGATGATGGTGCTCGTGTTCGTGGTGCTCGGGTTCATTTCCTATCTGCGGTTGAACGTAGACCTCTTCCCCGATATCGACCTGCCCATCGTGCTCATCACCCAGGTCTATGAGGGCGCCGCGCCCGAGGAGATCGAGATCCAGGTCGTCAAGGAGGTGGAGGATGCGGTTTCGAACATCAGTGACATCAAACATATCAACTCAAAGATCTACGAGAACTACGCGCTGACTATTATCGAGTTCAACTACGGGGTGGATCCCGATATCAAGGCCATCGAGGTCAAGGACAAGGTCGATGCCATCACCATGGACCTGCCCGAAGATGCCGACAAGCCGGTCATCGAGAAATTCGACCCCTTCGACGAACCGATTCTGAGTATCGCCCTGTTCAGCGAGAGTGTGCCCATCCACAAGATCTACGAGTATGCCGACGAAGTGCTCAAGGACAAGTTTTCACAGGTCGGAGGCGTGGCGAGTGTGGAGGTGGTGGGCGGCAAGGAGCGTCAGATCAATGTCCGCGCCGACTTGCCGAAGCTCATGAACTACGGCATCTCTCTCACCGACGTGGCTGCAGCCATAAAAGCGCGGAACCTCGATGTTCCCGCCGGATCCATGAACCGGGGCACCTTTGAAATCGGGGTGAGACTCAAGGGCCAGTTCCAGACCGTACAGGAGATTGCGGACATGTACCTGTCCGTTGAGAAGCGGGGTGTCTTCCAGCTCAAGGACGTATCCAGAGTCGAGGACGGGTTCAAGGACATCACCTCGGCTGCCCGGTTCAATGGCCGCGAAGCAGTCATCCTCGAAATCTTCAAACAAACCGACAGCAACGTGGTCAAGACTGCGGACGGCGTCTATACGGTGCTCGACGAGATCAAGGCGAGCCTTCCCGCAGGTCTGCAGGCAGAGCTCTCCTGGGACAACACAGACTTTATCCGCGAATCCATCACAGACGCGATCTCCAGCATCTTCCTCGGCGCGGTGCTCACGGCGCTCGTGCTCTTTCTGTTCCTGGGCGATTTCCGGATGGCCATGGTGGCCGCGGTGGTCATCCCGACCTCGATCGTCTCGTCATTCATGGTCATGCAGATCATGGGTTTCACTCTGAATATCGTCACGCTCATGGCGCTGGGCGTGTCCATCGGGGCCCTGGTGGCAAACGCCATTGTGATCATCGAAAACATCTACAAGCACATACTCGGCCATGACGACCCCAAGGAAGGCGCGGTCAGGGGGACCTGGGAGGTGTTGGTGGCTGTGCTGGCCTCTGCGGGCACCAATATCGTGGTGTTTGTCCCCATCGCCTTCATGAAGGGCGTATTCGGCCAGGTGTTCTTTCCCTTTGGGATCACGGTCGTTGCAGCCACGGTGTTTTCCATCATAGCCTCGTTCTCGCTTACGCCCATGCTCTCATACTTCGCCATGAGGAACACCAAAGACCCGGAAAAAGGCTGGGGCATCATAGGGCCGAAGCTGAGGTTCTTCACACAAGGGGTGGACAAGGTCAGGAGGGAGTATCTCAATCTGCTGGATGTCTGCCTGAGGTGGCGCAAGCTCACCATTGTCTTCACCCTGCTGATATTCGCCGGCTCAATCATGGTCATGAGGTACGTGGGAGGCGAGCCGTTCCCGGCCGCCGACAGCTCAGAGATCACCATCAATGCAGAACTTCCCGAAGATGCATCCATCGAGGCGAGCACCATGGTGATGCACCGGATCGAAGAGACGGTCAAGACCATCCCCGAGCTCAAGGACTACTCCTCCACGGTGGGAGGCAAAAACCGCGGCATCAACGATCTTCGTATCCATGCCAGGCTCGTGGATGCCCATGAGCGCTCCCGGGGCGACAAGGAGATCTCCGAGAGCCTTGTGGAGCCTCTGTGCACGATCCCGGACCTCGACTTCAGTGTCACAGCCGGGAGGTCCTTCGGCAACGAGGGTGACATGGATATCGAGCTCTATGGCCCCGACTACCCGGAGCTGGTCAAAGTCTCGACCATGGTTGAAAAGATCATGAACAACACGGGCAACTTTCAGAGCATCATCAGCTCGTACAAGACGCCGAGAAGAGAGATGCGCTTCGTCTCCGACCCCTTCAAGTCCACGGTCTACGGCGGCAAGAACGCCGGCTTGGGAGGGATTCTGCGAACCGCGATCGAGGGCGACAGCTCGTCGCTTTTCCGCCAGGGCGGGCAGGAGTATGACATCAACGTGGCCCTGGACGAGCAGTACACCGGCTCCATCAATCTCCTGGGCGCGATCCTGGTTCCCCTGGGCAAAGACAAGGACCTTTTCCCCATCAACAAGGTTGGCGAGTTCGTCCCGGCGCGCGCCGAGGCGAGCATCGAGCGCAAGGACAAGGAGCGCAAGATCACCCTTACGAGCTACCTGAGCCGGCTGAGCCTGACCGAGAACATGACCATTCTCAAGGAAAACTTCGATTCTCTCGATCTTAAGCCCGGCTACCGGATCGAATTCGCCGGCGACGTGGAGCTTAACCAGGAGGTGAACGAGGCGGTCTCCGAGGCCTTCATCATTGCCGCGATTCTCACCTTCATGCTGCTGGCTGCGATCCTCAACTCCTTCATCCACCCCTTCACCATCCTGCTCACCGTGCCGCTGGGTCTTGCCGGAGTGTTTTATGCCCTGTTTTTCTCAGGCATCACCATGAACATGTTGGCCATGATGTCCATGGTCATGCTCGTGGGCGTCGTGGTCAACGGCGCCATCCTGATCATCGATGCCGCCATGTCCATGATGAAGGGCGGGACAGACCCCATCACCTCGGTGAAGGAGGCGTGCTCGGAGAAGTTCAGGCCCATCGTCATGTCCAACCTCGCCATCATCTGCGGGCTCCTGCCCCAGGCCTTCGGCGGTTCCGGGGCGAGCTTCAGGGTGGCCCTGGCGGCCCCGACCATAGGCGGGATCATCGTTTCCACGCTGTTCACCATGTTCTTTATCCCGGTTATATTTACTTATATGGAAAGGCTCCGGAGATTCAGAATGCCGAGGATGTAGCAAAATGGCGGCTCGTCCGGAGAAGGAGCACACATGGTCAACCCATTTCCCAGACACAAAACCAAGATCGTATGCACTATCGGACCGGTATCACGAAAGAGATCAATACTGAAAGGACTTGTCCTTGCAGGTATGAACGTGGCCCGGCTCAATTTCAGCCATGGAGATCTTGCACAGCACGCCCGTGATATCCAGACCATACGGCAGGTCTCTCGGGACCTCGGAAGAACAGTGGCTATTCTGGCCGATCTCCCTGGACCGAAGATCAGGATCGGCGGGCTCAAAGGCGGGGCATGCACCCTGCGCCAGGGTAATACAGTGGTGCTCACCGCCCGGCAGATCCAGGGTACGGCCGAGCTCATCCCGGTGCAATTCCCCGACCTTTCCGTGAGTGTGGAGCCGGGCCAGAGGATATTCCTGAACGATGGATTCATTGAGCTCAAGGCCCTGGAAATCAAGGGGGAGGATGTTGTCTGCCGGGTCATCATTGGGGGCGACTTGCTGTCAAACAAGGGCATGAACCTCCCGGATGCGCATCTGGCCCTGTCCGCAGCCACTGACGAGGACTTGAGCTTTATCGCCTTTGGCATGGAACACGGCGTCGACATGTTCGGCCTTTCCTTCGTGGGCAGGGCTCAGGACATTACCCGGGTCAGGGAGTTCGCCCAGGCAAAGGGGAACGGGATCTTTGTGGTGGCCAAGATGGAGCGCAGAGAAGCCGTGAAGAACAGCGGAGAGATCATCGAGGCGGCCGATGCGGTCATGGTAGCCAGAGGCGATCTCGGGGTGGAGATCCCCATCGAGGAGGTCCCCCTTGTCCAGAAACAGCTCATCTTGCAGGCAAACCTGGCGGCCAAGCCGGTCATCACCGCAACCCAGATGCTCGAGTCTATGACCGGCAACACACGCCCAACCCGGGCCGAGGCAACGGATGTGGCCAATGCCATTTTCGACGGAACAGACGCTGTGATGCTGTCCGAGGAGACCGCAATCGGGAAATACCCGATCAAGGCGTGCCGGATGCTTGCCCGGATCGCCGCTGCAGCAGAGGCTGGAAGGTCGGGAGTGGTTTCGGGGACAATCGTCCCTGAAACCATCAAGCGGGCCATCGAGCTCTCGGGCAGGTCCATCAAGGAGACCCTGTCTCTGAGCGTCATCAGGTCCATGGTGTCGCTCGGCATTCGCTGCGTGGCGGTACCATCGCGCAGCGGCCTCACCGCGCGGATGATCTCCCGGTTCAAGGGAGATGCCTGGGTGGTGGCTCTGTGCTTCAACAATATCGTGCTCAAAACCCTGTGCCTCTCCTCAGGGGTGCACCCGGTGCCTGAGGACGGCCTCTCCTCGGACAAAGATATCATCTCCTACCTGCGCGACAACGGGTTTGTCCGAGGAAGCGAGCCATTCATCTTGGTGCTAAGAGAGGTCTGCCCCCATCTGGGCATCCGGAGCACCATGAAGATCATTGCCCGGGATTCTGCAGGGTAGCCCTGCCCTGGGAAAATGACCCGAGCCGCAAACTCGCATGATCGCACCGGGCGATTATCGTTTGTACTTTTCCCTGAATTTCGTTATAATATCTCATACTATGAAGTCATATTGAATGCACCAGACACAAAAAAGGGGGGGTGATGCGTAATGTCTGACGGCTTGGATATTCTCATTATCGACGACGAACAGGATGTGTGCGATGTCCTGTCCGGACATATCCGGAAGTTCTATACCTGGGGCGAGATCATCACCTTTACCGACGTGGAGAAGGCCGTCGAATACTGTCAGATGCGCAAAGGGAGCATCATGCTGTTCATTCTGGACGTATTCGTGGGATCGAGCAACGGTTTCTACCTCCTGGACGCCATCTCTGACAAATATCCCAACGCCTACCACGACGCCATCATGATCACCGGCAGCGCCAACGAGGATGTGGTGGACATGTGCGTGGCATCGGGGGTGAGCCATCTTCTGGAAAAGCCAGTGAGGCCTTATGCGCTGCAGCTTGCGGTCAGGTCCATTGTTTCTAAGTATCTGAAGTTTGCCAAGATGCTGCTCAGCAACCCGAACTTTGCAGAGACCATTGAAAGAATCTGAAGAGAGCACGCCTTGGGAGAAGGTCTGGTTTTATTATTTTCAGCCGCTTAAAAAGGCGGGTGATGCTAGCGCCCCGGTTCCTGGTTGCACAGCTCCTGCCAGAGATCGTAGTCTGATACCTTGGTAATGATCACGGCCATCACCTGGTCCCGGGAATCGAAGCGGATCACTTCGCCATAGAGGGTGAGCACGGGCCACGAGAGGTTCACGGTGATCGAGTTCCCCACTATGGAGTGCGCCTTGGGAGGAGTGAACCTTTTCTCCCGGTCACGGGGGAGGACCGGGAACGTAAGGCAGAGCCCTCCCCAGCTGATGTCCCTGGTTTCAGCGACGAGCCTGAAGCTCCTGTCTCTGGTGCTCAGGCTCAGACGCGCCCCTTCCGGGTGCTCGAGCTCGATGGTGATCATTGCCTTGATCTTCCTCTGCCTTCGTGTATACTCTCTCTTGACCGATTCCATGGCACCTTCCTGTATCGGATATGGAGCTGATCATACCGATTTACCGGATAAATTTCAATTCCAAGAGGCAAATGCCTTTGAATCCCGTTGTTTCCTATAGGAAAATAGGCACATATATGATAAGGAGCGTTCCATGGAGTATATCATTGCCATTATCGTGCTTGTCCTCATCGCGGTAGGGATCTGGTACCTTTCCCGCAGGGCAAGGGGAGAGGACAGCGAGCATATCGTCCCCGGGGTCACCAAGGCGGCCCAGAGCGGGGACGTGTTCGCCCAGTACAAGCTCGCCTCCATGTATTACGAGGGAAAAGGCGTGCAGCCCGACAGCGCTGAGGCGGCGAGGTGGTATCTCAAAGCGGCCCGGCAGGGCCACGTTGAGGCCCAGTTCATCCTGGGCATCATGCACGAGCGGGGCGACGGGGTGGACAGGGACAACGACCGGGCATACCAGTGGATCTCCACTGCCGCTCAACAGGGTCATCCCCGGGCGAGAACCCTGCTCGAATCGGACAAGTGGCTCCTGTATCTCGATGCAAAAACACAGGAGAGCCAGGGAAACATTGATCCCGGAGACCGGGCTGACGCCCCGGACACGGACGGCCGCTCCCCGGAAGTGACCAGGGAGCAGATGGAAGAATATACCCGCAAGGCCGAGGAGGACGATGTCGATGCCCAGTACAATCTCGGGGTGATCTATTATCACGGCGAGGGTGTGCCCAGAGATTTCGATAAGGCCTATACTTGGTTCCGCAAGGCTGCAGAGCAGGACGATGCCGACGCCCAGTACAACCTGGGTTTCATGTACGGGCGGGGCGAGGGCGTGCAAAAGGACCGCGCCCAGTCCCTGCAGTGGTTCAAACGCGCTGCGGAACAGGGCCACAACGGGGCCCGGGCAATCATCGAGAAGATGACGAAAAATACCGTGGTGCCCGCAAGGAAGCAATAGCTCCTGGCCCGTCACCCCCTCTTTTCCGGGCCACTATGTGCGGGTCTTTTGCCGCCCTTAAGAAAAGAACACCAAAAAACGCTATGGCAAAGACGCGAAATCGGTTCTACGTTGTTCTCAAAGGACTGAACCCGGGCCTCTACGATGTCTGGGCCGGTCGGGGAGGGGCTGAGGAACAGGTGAAATCGATTTCCGGTGCGGTCTACAAAGGATTCGCCACACGGGAAGAGGCCCTGGAGTATGCGGTGCGGTCAGGCTACCCGAACCTGCCCGACCGTACCACCGGGAGACACCCGGAGGCGTTGCAGCCCTGCACGCAGGCCCCGGTGCGCCGGGAACCCCGGGAAGGACCCCTGAGCCCGGAGCACTGCATCTCCGAGCAGGATGTGGTGATCTATGCCGACGGAGGCAGCATCAACAATCCGGGGCCGGGCGGTTATGGCGTGGTCATCAGGGAGGGGAACCTGAGGCACGAGCTCTCGGGCGGCTTCCGTCATACCACGAACAACCGCATGGAGCTCACGGGCGTCATCGAGGGGCTGAGATCCCTCGAAGGAGGCCCGGTGCGACCGGTGAGCGTGTACACCGATTCCCGGTACGTGGTTGACGGCATGAGCCGGGGATGGGCAAAGAAGTGGAAAAGACAGGGCTGGATGCGTGATGCCCGCCACCGGGCGGAGAACATCGACCTCTGGTCGGTGCTGCTGGACCTTTCCGAGCGCTATCAGCCAAGATTCGTATGGGTGAAGGGGCATGCAGGCATCGCCGAGAACGAGCGATGCGACGCACTGGCAAAACAGGCGGCGTTACGCCCCGACCTCCCTCCCGACCATGCCTTTGAGAAGGGCGAGACCGGGGTGAACCAGCCCACACTGTTTTAGGCGCCCTGCAGATGCATCAGGCCACCCTGGCCTGATATGCGGGACCCTTTTCTGCGGTGTAATCCTTCCAGGTCCTTGTCTTCCAGGGCTGGGAAAGATTGTGCACTCCGTATACGCGGACCGCGGCACGGGCAACCCTGTTTCTGCCCAGGCCGGAGAGGCCGATCAGCGACAGGCCCGCAACGGCCATGAACCCCGACTGAGAACCGGATGATGAAGCCCGGGCCTGTTGTTCGGATGGGTGTCCGGGAAAAGATCCGCCCGTTACTGCCCATTCCTGCTGCACCAAAGAACAGTGACTTTTGATGAGGACCGATATGCACATGGTGTGAGGATCGATTGAGTAGGTCAGGCGGTCTCCCTCGCGGGAAGAGCCGGTGAAAGGATCCCGTCCTGTCCGGAAAAGAAAGAGGAGCCCGCGCCCGTCTCCATCCGCGCGACAGACCTCTCTGCCGTGGGCCGGCGAAAAGAGGTCCCGGATACCGGGCAGACTGTCCGTTCCTTGAGAAAGGCCCAGAGCATCCGGGCCGACAGTCACCGAGGACTGTTCCCATCCGGTTGGAAAGGCATAGGCGGAAGGGCCTGCCTTCATGCCGAATGCCGGCAAAGCCTGCATGCATAACAAAAAACAGGCTGCACATCCAGATACAAACGCTACTATTTTTTCCATTACAAACTGCCTCCTGATTGGAATCGATAATCAAGAAAATATGATGGTATCGATGTTTTTAATCAAGCACCCCAATAGTGAAAAAACTTGAAAGGAAACTAAGTGTTGGAGTTAAATCACGGAATGTGAGCTTTGTCAAACAAATAAATGCGAAAAAATCATAAAATCCCCTATATTTCTGGCCTTCACCCTCATCCCCATTGCCGAGATCTATCTCCTGGTCAAGGCCGGGGAGCATATCGGCGCGCTTGATACCGTGGCGATTGTCGTGCTCAGCGCGGCAGAGATTCTGCTCCTGGCCGCCCGGCTTCATCACCGGTGCTGCCGGCATTGTGCTGCTTTTTTCCAAGTGTCTATCCGGAGCAAATCTGCTCCCAGGATTCGTCATTGGAGGTGCCCGTGATGGCGAGCGCACCCTCTCCTCTGATGATGTCGATTCTCACGATAGAGCCGGTCACTGTGAGAGAGTGGGCCGGGAACATGATCCTGATGTGTGCCCCGATGTAATCACCGAGCTGGGATGACTTTATGAACTTGAACAGGCTGGGGGCGACCAGGCACATGCCGCCTCTGCTGATGTCTTTTGCATATCCCCGGCCGCTCAGGTATATCCCCATCTTGAGCAGCGCGGTGATCTTCACCTTTTTGCGCTCGAGCCTTCTCCGCTCCCGGATGTTTGTATTGTCTGCCATATGATGAACACAACCCTTCTTGTTCTCGGGTATCACAATGCCCGCCTGAGCCGCGTGCATTCATTGATACGAAGGGATCTATAGCGTAACCATACCTGCCGGTCAAGCACCTCATGAAAAAGGATCAACAGCAGTGGGGATTTTTCAGGGTTGGCCTCTCACCGACAATGCCCTTTAGACCATGTTCTTTCGCCCAGTGCCTTCGCAGAAGGGGAGCAGGAGCTGGTGCGGCCGTGACAGGCTGTCTTCGGACAGCTCGAAGTTCGATACCGTGATCCCCAGGAGCCTCACCTTTCTGGTTCCTGCCTCGGTCTCTTTGAGCAGCAGGAGGATCTGGTCCAGGATTTCCTCTGCATCGTCGAGCCTGCGGTCGAGTGTGATGCTCCTGGTGATGCTCTGGAAGTCGTGATACTTGAGCTTGAGCACAACGGTCCTTCCCTTGATCCCCTTTTCTCTGAGCAGCGAGCCGACCGAGCCCGCGAGTTCGGAGAGCAGCGCGATTATCGCATCCGTGTCGTCGATGTCCTCAAGCAGGGTGATTTCTTTGCCCAGGGACTTCCGGATCCGTTCGGGCGCAACAGGCCTTTCGTCAATGCCGCGGGAAATGCTGTGGAAAAAAAGACCCATCTTGCCGAAAAGCCTGACAAGCCGCTCCTGCGGGACCTGTCTGAGCTCGGCGCCGCAGGTGATCCCCAGGGATCGCATCTTCTGCTCGGTCACCCTGCCCACGCCGAAGAACTTGCCGATAGGGAGCTGATCGATGAACTCCTGGGCCTGTACGGGAGTCACTACCGTGAGCCCGTCAGGCTTGCGGTAATCCGAGGCCGCCTTTGCCAGAAATTTGTTGTACGAGACCCCTGCCGATGCCGTGAGTGACGTGTTGCCCCATATCTCGGCGCGCAGACGGCGTGCCGTCTCGGTGGCGGATGCAATGGCCTTTCTGTTGCAGGTCACGTCAAGAAACGCCTCGTCCAGGGAAAGGGGTTCGACCAGATCAGTGTATTCGTGGAAGATCTCCATGATCAGCTGTGAGGCCTGCCGGTATGCGTCGAACCGGGGATGGATGAAGATCGCCTCCGGACAGAGCCTCCTTGCGCGGGAGGATGGCATGGCGGAATGGACCCCGAACTTTCTGGCCTCGTACGAGCATGCAGCCACCACGCCCCGGCTGCCCGGATCCCCGCCCACGATGACCGGCCTTCCTCGCAGCCGGGGATTATCGCGCTGCTCGACCGAGGCATAGAACGCGTCCATATCGATGTGGATGATCTTGCGGATAGTCTCCATTCCCTGCCCCTGTTTTTTCAGGTCAGGGCATCTTTCACCTTGCGCTCTGCCGGCGCTTCGGTTTTCATCCGAGCCCAGGGTGCGTTTTACGAGATTGATCATGCCTGCTCTCCCTCTAGAAAGAATAACAAAAAAAGCCGGATAGAGGAAGGAGGGTATTTCGATTCATGATCGATTCTCCTGGCAAAAGTTCAT
>JALNWY010000016.1 GCA_023230665.1 Deltaproteobacteria bacterium | reverse complement strand
GAATCCGGGAAACCAGCAAGGAATAGCGCCACTTGACAGACCGGAAGCTTTGGTTCTATGGTAGCGTACTATGCCGAAAAAAGAGATCCTGATCTATCCGGACAAGGTTCTCAAATCCCGGGCACACGAGGTGGGCAACATCGATATCGATCTCGTCGCCCTTGTCGAGGATATGAGACACACCATGTACACCGCCCCCGGTGTGGGTCTCGCCGCCCCCCAGGTGGGCGAGCCTGTCCGGCTCGTTCTCGTTGATCCTTCCGCTGGAAAGGACAAGAGCCAGCTCATCGTCCTGATCAACCCGGTCATCGCCGAGAAGGAGGGCGTGGAAACAGACACGGAGATGTGCCTGAGCGTCCCGGAAACCTCCGTGGAGGTCGACCGCGCCTCCCGGATACTCGTCACGGGCACCGACCTCAAGGGAAACGAGGTCCGCATGGAGGCGAACGGATATCTCGCAAGAATATTCCAGCACGAGATCGATCACCTGGACGGAAAGGTGATCCTGGACTATGCATCCAGCCTGAAGCGCTCCATTTATCTGAAAAAAAAGGGGAAAGGGACCTTATGAGACTCGCCTTCATGGGCACGCCGGAGTTTGCCCTGCCCTCGCTCAAATCATTGATCGAGGCCGGGGGCCACCGGGTCTTGAGCGTGGTCACCCAGCCCGACAAGCCGAAAGGCAGAGGTCGGCGTCTCATGATGCCGCCGGTCAAGGAGCTGGCACTCGCAAAAGGCATTCCTGTCGTGCAGCCGCAGAGGCTGAGAGGAAATGCCGAGCTGGCGGGGATGCTCCGCGATCTCGCCCTGGACACGGTCATCGTGGTGGCGTACGGAAAGATGATCCCTGAGGAGATGCTTGCGATCCCCGCGCATGGTTTCATCAACGTCCATGCCTCGCTTCTGCCCGCCTTCAGAGGGGCCGCGCCCATCAACCGGGCCATCCTTGCGGGGTGCGCCACGACCGGGGTGAGCATCATGCAGATCGACTCGGGCATGGATTCCGGGCCCGTGTTCCTCCAATCAGAGGTGCCCATCCTTGAGGATGAAGACGCTGCCGGCCTCTCGACGCGACTGAGCGCGCTCGGCGCGGAAAAGCTCCTGGAAACCCTTGATCTGCTGGAAAGGGGCAGGATCGAGGCGAAACCCCAGGAGCACGACAAGGCGACCTATGCCCCCATGCTGAAAAAGGAGGAGGGCGAGATCGACTGGAACTCGGACCCCCGCTCCATTCACAACATGGTCCGCGGGCTTCTCCCCTGGCCCTGCGCCTACACCTCCTTCGAGTCAAAGGTTCTCAAGATCCTCAAGAGCACGTATTGCTTCAAGGAGCACGCAATCGAGTTCGGCACCATGAGCAGAACCGGTCGGGAGCTCACCATCGCCTGCAGGCAGGGGTTCCTGCTCCCGCAGGTGCTGCAGGTGGAGGGGAAAAAGGCCGTGGACGCCCGCGCCTTTTCCAACGGCCTGCATGCCTCCCGGGTCATGCTCGGAAATGCCGCCCGCCCGTAGCTGACGAAAAAATGGTGCAGCAATCTTGAAGAATTCGTGATAAAAAGACACCGGCACAACGGGGGGAAAAGAACTTTGAAAAACGTAAAAAAAGAGGTTCAGGAGAGGTTGGGATGATACTCGCGCCGTCCATATTGTCGGCTGATTTCACAAACCTGGGCCGTGACATCCGGAAGGTCGTATCAGCAGGGGCACAGTGGATTCACGTGGATGTCATGGATGGGCGCTTCGTGCCGAACATCACCATCGGGCCCCTGGTGGTCAAGAGCATCCGGTCCGTTACCGGCGCCTACTTGGACTGCCACCTGATGGTGGCCGATCCCGACCGCTATCTCGAGGCATTCGCCCAGGCAGGCGCCAACGGAATCACGGTCCATGCCGAGACCTGCCCGCACCTGCACCGGACCCTGACGAGAATACGCGAGCTGGGGTGCGCCCCGGGAGTGGCGCTGAATCCGTCGACCCCATTGGGCACGATTGCATACTGCCTCGATGTGATGGATCTCATCCTGATCATGAGCGTCAACCCGGGGTTCGGGGGCCAGACCTTCATTGACGCGGTGGTGCCGAAGATCGCGGAGGCAAAGGCGCTCGCAGCCGGAAGAGATATCCTCGTGGAGATCGACGGGGGAATCGGCCCGGGTAATCTGGGCATGGTGCTGGACCAGGGCGTGGATGTGGTCGTAGCCGGATCCAGCGTTTTCGGCAGCCCTGATCCGGAAGCGGCCGTAAGGGAGATGTTTGCCATTGCGGACAGCCGGAGGCATTAGTCTTCTCATTGTGCTGGGCATTCTGGCACTAAGCGCCGGATGCGCCCACGTACCTCCTCTGGAGGGCAACCGAGTGGCCGGCGAAGAGGTCTCTCCCCGCCTCACCTTCATGCTCGCCCGGTACGAAGAAAACCTGGGAAACTGGAACAATGCCTTGGACCTCTATGCCTCCATGGACGACCCCATAGCATGGTTCGCCCAGGCGCGTATCCTCTACATCATCAACAACCCCGACCGCGCTCTGGAGTTCATTGACCGGCTCATCGAAAGCCACACCTTCGTGGACGAGGCCCTTGATCTGAGAACCCGGATATACGCGCGCAAGGGCGACTGGAACCAGGCAATCGAGGACACCGAGATTCTGGTGGGAAGATACCCCGAGAATACTCAGCTCAGGCTGTTTCTGGCCAACCTGAAGATTATTGTTGCGGATTTTACCGGGGCCCAGGAGATTCTCCGCAGTCTGCTCGGCTCCGAAGACGACTCCATGGTCCTCTATACCCTTTCCAAGGCCTGCCTGGGAAACAAGGATCTTTCGTGCGCAAAAGACCAGCTTCGCCGGGTAATCGAGCTTCAACCCCGGTTCGCTCCCGCGTATCTGGAGCTCGGCAGGGTCCATGAGCTCCTGGGAGAAAAGCGTGAAGCCGAGTCTGTCTACAAGCAGTATCTCGAGATAGAGCCCGATGCGGTGGAGATCCTCGTGGCCCTGTCCGACCTCTACATCTCGACGAACCGCTACCAGGACGCCGTTGATCAGGTGCAAAGGCTCAGGCAGCTCAGCAGCGACCCCCAGATCATCCGCAAGCTCGCCCTGCTCCAGCTTCAGGAGGGGATGTACGAAGAAGCGCTGAGCACCATCACCTCCCTGCAGGAGATGTCCCTGGAGGACTCCTACTATCTCGCCATCGTATACGCCAAGCTCGGCCGCCTTGACGATGCCTTCTCCCAGCTCTCGCAGATCACCCTGACCAGCAGATTGGGCTGTGAGGCGGCCCTACTCAGGTCCTCGATTCTCAAAGACCTCGGCAGGCACGACGAGATGATGGACGAGCTGTTTCGGGCATGGGATTTTTTTTCTCCCCGGGACGGGTGTGCCGAGGCCGGCTATCAACTCGCCACCGAGCTCGACGCGGACAGCAGGAGAGAGGAAGGGCTGGAGATCGCCACCAAGCTGCTCCAGAGTAACCCCAAGGATCCGGTCGCGCTCAATTTCGTAGGCTACATCTGGGCAGACGAGGCAATCAACCTCGACCAGGCCCACGAGATGATCAGCGAGGCGCTGAGGCAGCGCCCGGACGATCCCTACATCCTGGATTCCATGGCGTGGGTGCTCTTCCGTCAGAACAGGCCCGAAGAAGCGCTGGCCTACCTGAAAAGAGCGGTGGAAAAGCTCGATACCGACCCCACCATCCACGAGCATATGGGAGACGTGCTCCAGAGCCTGGGAAAGAAAGATAGGGCTCTCGACCACTATCTCAAGGCGTCTTTGCTCATCAGAAGCTCCCGAGACGAGCTGGAGGAAAAGATCAATGAGCTGGCGGACTGAACCGATGGCAATCACCGGGGTACAGGCATGAGCAACGAGGCAAAGGTCGGCATTTTCATCGTCGCCGTGGTCGGGGTCTTCGCCGCCCTCTCCTTCACCATCGGAGAGCTGGACCTTACGAGACGGGGGACTTATCCCATCAGCATGGTATTCTCCACGGTAGAGGGGCTCAACAAAGGCTCTCAGCTCGTCCTGGCAGGCGTCCAGGTGGGGAGCGTCGAGCAGATAACCTTAAACGCGGATTACTCGGCCCTGGTCAGGACCCAGGTCTACGAGGACGTGCGCATTCCCATCGACAGCCAGGCTTCTGTTGCAACCCGGGGAGTACTCGGAGACAAGATCATCATCATCCAGCCCGGAAACTCGGGGAACATGATCGAGCCGGGCGGAAACCTTGCGCGGACAAGCGTGCCACCCTCCCTGGACGATCTCCTCGTTCAGCTCGGCGAGCTGGCAGGCAACCTGACCGAGCTCTCGTTTTCGCTGAACGCGACGCTGGGGGACGAAGAGACCCTGCGGGCCATCCTCACGAATCTGCAGAACCTCACCGAGGAATCCTCTTCCCTGGTGGCGGAAAACCGGGAAGACATCTCCGGCATCGTCTCGGGCCTGCGCCGGGTCACCGACATCCTGGCGGAGGCATCTGGCAGCTTCACCTCCACCGCCGAAGAGTTCGGTGAGATCGTGAGCACCATTAATGCCGGAGAAGGTACCATCGGCAGGCTTGTCCGCGATGACGCGCTCTATGTCTCACTGACCGGGTTCGTTGATTCCCTGCAGGACATCACCTCCGGCATAGATGACGAGAGCACCATCTCCATGCTCATGAACGACCCCGCCCTCTACAGCAACCTTCTGGCCATTTCCGAGAATATCAGGGTCATCACCGACGAGCTGGCCGAAGGCCGGGGAACGCTGGGCATGCTGCTCACGGACGAAGAGCTCTATGCAAACCTCCAGGAAGCGGTCAGGAGCGCCAATCTTGCCGCGCAGGGAATCGAAGAGCAGATGCCTGTGACCGTGCTGGGGACGATCCTGGGCCTGATCTGGTAGCGATTATGCCGCCGCTTCGCGCAGCCTTGGGGGTCCTGCTTCCGGTCATGCTCCTTGCCCCATGGCAGTGCCTGTCTGCAGCAACGGTCAACCTCGCTCCCCTGCTCTTCTTCGAGTCGAGCGAGCAGGGGCATCAGCTCTTTCTTGCCGGCCCCCTCTTTGATTTCACTGACGAGTATACCGCAATTCGCCCCCTTTTCTATCACGACGACTCCCAGACAGACATCCTCTATCCCCTCGGCCACTCCACCCGCGAGCGGATGCGTTTCATCCCGATCTTCTCTTATACGAACGAAGAAGACCGGGAGAACGTGAACCTTCTCATCTTCTTTTATGGGAGGCATGAATCACAGCGCTACGGCGGGGTCTTTCCGCTCTATGGCAGGCTTGATCGCCGTTTCGGGCACGACCGGATCCGGTTCGTGCTCTGGCCGCTCTACTCGCAGACGACCACCAACGGCATCGAGACCTACTCGGTGCTGTGGCCGGTATTCCGATATTCACCCGGCCGCGAGCTCCAGGTCTTTCCCCTCTGGGGGTACGAGGAGACGGTGAACTATCGCCATGATTACATATTGTGGCCCCTCTTCCATTTCCGGCGGGGAGCCCAGCACATCAACGCCTTCATACCCTTCTTCTATTATTCCCGGGGGGACGCCTACTGGAACCTCTCCATCCTCTGGCCGCTGTTCACCTTTAGCAGGGACTTCTCGCCCGAACTCACGAGCGCGAACTTTCCCTGGCCTCTGCTGCGCAAGGCGACCGGCGCATACGAGGAGCTCAAGTTCTTTCCCTTTTACTGGACCAAGACAGCCGGGGAATCCTACCGGATGAAGATCGTGCTCTGGCCGCTGTACAAGCGCGAGGCAAGCTACAATCCCGCTGCCCGCATCCGGGAGGAGCGGACCACCATCCTGCTCCTAAGCAAGAAGAGCACCCTGATCAGGGAACAGGCCGTGGATTCACAGCAGACCACCGCCTGGCCCTTGTGGCACCGGCACACCTCCGGGGACCGGACCCTGTGGTACTTTCCCTGGCTCATCCCCATCCACGACGAGGGCTTCCGGAGAAACTACCTGCCCCTGCTGACCCTCGCCTCCGGCGAATCAACTCACAGGTCGTCCGAGACAAACATTCTCTGGCGCACGTTCCGGTATGCACGATCCGGCCCGCATCGCTCCTGTACGCTTTCGTTCCTCTTTTCATACAAGCACGGTCCCGGGTACTCGCGCATCGGTTTTCTCTCCGATCTCCTCCACTGGCAGTGGGGCGCTCCGCAGGAACGCCTGTAAGCGATGCCAGCCTTTCGCCGGATTTCCCGGCCTTTGGGTGCTACCGCCGGATCCGGAAGAATATCCTCCTGTCATCCCTCCCGGCAGTGCAGGAAAGACATCCCCGGGACGACAACATTCATCATTCATTTTATCCTTGGCGGACCGGCTGTTTTTTGATATATGAATCGCCTGACCGTATCAATCGAGAGCTGAGATGATCCGGCGGAATACAGATTCATCAGGCAGGTTGTATGCCGTGACGCTTACACGAAGAGAAATACTCGAAGAGCTCATCCGGCTCGGAATCCGTACAATCCAGGGGCTCAAGAAGGCCTGCAGGGAATACGAAACCTACTGGGCCGAACTCCTGAAAGAGCGATCCATGAGCTGATCTTTGCCTTTCCAAAGACGGTCTTTCCGTCCTGGAAAGGGAACCGTGATGGGCGCGAAGGCGGCCTACTCGAAGGAGACGAACCGCTCTTTGCCGGCCCCGCAGACAGGACATTTTTCGGGCAGCACACCGTCGGAGACATACCCGCAGAGGTCGCACACGTAGTAGGTGGTCTGCCGCTCTTCCAGAACGTGGTCCATGGCCTCCTTGTACAGCTTTGCATGGATCTCCTCCACATCCCTTGACTGGCTGAAGTACAGCGACGCCGCCCTGTCTCCGGCCTCTTCCGCGTACCTGATGAACTGATCATACGCGACACCCGCCACCCTGGTCTCTGACTCGAAGCTCTCGGCAAGGTTCTCTTCCGTGCTCTTGATCTCTCTGAGCAGCCTGAGCGCCCTCTTGCCGTGGAGCTCCTCGGAGAACGACACCACCCGGAAAAGCTTTGCAAGCTGGGGGTAGCCTTCGGCCTGGGCCTTTTCGGCAAAAACCTTCAATCTGAGCGAAGCCTTGGATTCTCCGGTATATGCCTCGTGTATGGCTTTGCGGATCCGTTCATCCATACCTTCCTCCTTTTTTACGTTCAACCCCTATAAGAACCGATGTGCACGCGCACACGTCTCGATCATCCGGGAAAGATCGCCTTCCCTGCGGATGCCGATCCTGGTGAGGGAAAAGTCATACTTCACTGGATCACCCGGCTCGATCTTCCGGAAAGCGGATGTGATCTCCAGGGCGGTCTTTCCGTCCGCCTGCGACCGTGTGGTCATACCCAGGGACCTGCACGTCCGGAACATGTGGGTGTCCAGCGGAACGATAAGCTTTTCCGGAGAGACATCGGTCCACACCCCGGGATCGACTGCATCGGAGCGGACCATCCATCTCAAGTACAGGTGCAGCCTCTTGCACGCGCTGTTTTTATCCGGAACCGGGATCAGGCTGTTGGAGCCTCCGTTGTTCTCATGCACGTTGAGCTCCCTGACAAAGGCGCACAGGGCGGGTCCGACCGTGTCGTCTCCGGCGCGAAGACCGGAGAGGAAACACGCCTGGAGCGTCCCGTGCCTGCGGAGCACGCTCTGAATGCCCACGAAGAGGTCTGCCAGCTCACACTCCGTAGTGAACCGGTGCTTAAATCCGCGGAACCTCTCCCGCAGAACCGGTCCGGGTGTGTTGTCGAGAAACGCGCGCGGAGAGCATCCCATCTGCCCAAACACCTTGTTCACGCTCTTCAGAACCTGCGCCACCCTTCCATAGGCAAGCGCCGAGGCGACGAGCCCTGCGATCTCCCGGTCGAGCGGGTCCGCATAGAGGTGCACGAACTCCAGGGGATCAGGAGAGATATATTCGGGATGATGGAACCGGTCGAACGTTTCCCGGAGAAATACCTTCCGGAGAGCATCCGACACCGTCATGGCCGGTCAGTCTCCCCGGCTGGGTCCGTTCTCGTGGTTGTCTGCACCATCATCCGCGCTATCCGCCTTCGGCCATGATGAATTCTCCGGGCGGACACTCTGCCGCCAGGAGCACAGAACCTCATGACTCGGGTTCAAACTCGCTCTTGGGAGCCCCGCACACCGGGCAGACCCAGTCTTCGGGCAGTGCCTCGAATGAGGTCCCGGGAGGGATCTCGCCCTCGGGGTCGCCTTTGTCCGGATCGTATACATAGCCGCAAACCAGACATACGTATCTCTGCATCTCATCCTCCCTTGTGGATTCTTATGTTTTTCTCCGGTGCCTACACACGCTCCGGCATCCGGGAACACGGATCGGAAAAGGGCCTTAAACCCGGTCAGGCTGCGATGCCCTCTCGTGATTCCACCCCGCATCGCCAGATGACCTCGCCGAGTCTCAGGGCCACTGTCCTGCCCAACCCATAGCACGATTCGAGGGTATCGTCATCAGGAACCTACTTGGCCTTGACCAGGGCCCTGACGAGGCCTACCTCCATGTCGGCAAGAAAGCCGTTGATGCGATCCGGCGCCTCGCCGCTCCGCCCATAGGAGCCTAAACGCCGCCCCATGAGGTTCCGGGGTCTCAAGCCCTTGAGATAGGTGAGCACACCCGCCATGGACGGAAAGTATCTGGTTGTTCGACGTTCCCGCTGATCTTCACCGCCTGGAATATCTCCGCCATGATCTTTTCTCGCTTTATCCCTCCAAGGACCCGAGCTGTTCGACCAGGACGGCCAGGTGTTTCATCTCCTCACGGATGATCCGGTCCACCTTGTCTCTGCCCAGCTCATCGGGGACCACGCCCTTCAGGCCGGTGTAGAGGACGATAGAGTTCTTTTCCGCCTCGATCCCCTTTTTCAGCACCCCTTCTACGGTCTCGGTCCCGGCGAAGATCAGGGAGGGATCGAATACCTTGCCGCTCGTCAGGGAGCCCAGGTATGAGGCGGCTACTCCGTCGGGATCATATCCCTGAGCATATGAGCTGTCCCGTGTCATGCTCTCCTGAAGAGAGGCAAACTCCTTTTCGTGCTCCAGTTCCATCTCCGAGAGGCTCTTAAGCAGTGCCTTTACCCCGGGTTCATCGAAAAAATCAGATGCAGCGCGATAAAATGCCGCTCCCCGCTTCTCAATTTCGATTGCCATCTGGAAAACCTCGTCCGCGTTGAATGTTCCTTGCATGCATGTTCCTCCGTATTCCTCCCTGCCTGGGAGACTCGATTGTTTTTCACAATAATATCTCTAATAAAGAATGCGAGGGCAGAATCAATTCCGAATCATGAAAAATTTCAGCACCCAAGAGAGGGGGGACCCTCCGGGGCACGCGGGCACCGGGATCTGATGGAAAATCTCCGGCACGCCCCGTTCTTTTTTCTCCCCCTTTGACAGAGGTCCTGGAAAAGGACGGAGCAGCGCGTCGCCAGGATGATTTTCCATATTGACACTGAGACCTTTGGTTGTTATGAACAGCAACAGATTATGCCGAAGTGGTGGAATTTGGCAGACACGCCATCTTGAGGGGGTGGTGGGCTACGCCCGTCCGGGTTCAAATCCCGGCTTCGGCACCAAAGATACGATATTCATAGAAAGCGAGATAAAAGAAGGCAATGTCGAGAAAGTGTGAAATATGCGGCAAGGGTCCGCAAATCGGGCACAACGTCTCTCATGCGATGAACAAGACGCGCAAGGTCTGGCTTCCCAATCTGCAGCGGGTACGGGTCTCCTCCGCGCAGGGCGCAAAAAGGATCAACGTCTGCACCCAGTGCATCAAGTCGGGCAGGGTGGAGAAACACTCGACCTGATCCGCCGGACGGAACGCATCGGACAATAGTCCGTTTCTTAAGAATCTTTTTTTCATATCCACGATCAGGATGACGCGTGAACCCGCAATATGCGGGTGTATTTTCCTTGCTTCTCTGTTATAGTGTTTTTGTGATCTACGAGAATCCGTCTCGTGCACGATTGATTGCAATGAGGAGACACGTAATGAAGACAAAGCTTTACCTCTCGGTGTTGCTGGCGGTATTTCTCGCAACCGGCTGCGCTTCAGCCCCGAAAAAGGCGACACCATCTCTCAAGGACGATACAGCGTTTTATCTCGCCCGCTTCGACAAGGTCTGGGACACCGTGGTCATGACCCTGAACGCGGAGTCGATCCCCATCGATTCCATGGACAAGGGCAGAGGCGTGATCACGACCAAGTTCGTCAACTATTCGGTGGGGCCCCAGGCACACTACGAGATCGAAGCCATAGCGGAGAAGCCCTCGGCCGCACGACTGGCCATATGGTCTCAGGCCGGATATACCCTGAGCATTCTCGTGACCTCCATCAACGATATGAGCACCAAGGTGAAGATCACCGCACATATCGAGGCATACGACAGAAACGTGTCCCAGGAATGGCACGAGTGCATCTCCAAGAAGACACTGGAAGGGAGTATTATCGAGAAGATCAGGGCCCAGTTGTAGACGGCGCCGGGTTCTTTTCAGTGCCGCTCCATCCTCTCCACGCCCTTGAGCCTGCGAATGTCGCCGAAGAGGTCCTTGAGCTCGGAGAGGCTCTTGACCATGACCCTGAAAACGCACATGGCGCTGCCGTTCGCCACCGGATATGCCTTCATGTTGATGATATTGACGTTGCGGGTGCCGATGGCGGCGGTGATCGACCCCAGCATGCCCGGCTTGTCCGCGCACATCACCGTGAACTCGATCTCGTGGCTATCCGAGAAGTTTTTGTCCCATTCAACGGGAATGAGCCGCCTGGGATCGATCTCCATCACATACGGGCAGCCGCTGCGGTGAACGGTGATGCCCCTGCCCCGGGTGATGAACCCTATCACCTCGTCGCCCGGGATAGGCCTGCAGCACTTGGCATACCGCACGAGGAGATCCTCCACCCCCTTGACCACGATGCCCGATGAGTCCTGCCTCTTCTTCCGGACTTGCTGCTTGGGCGCCTTTTTCTGCTCTTCGGGTGCGATCCGGTTGATCACCTGGTTGACGGAGAGCCTGCCGAACCCGATCGCCATGAAGAAGGCATCCGTATCCGGGAAGGAAAAGTCTTTGGCCATGGCCTCGTAGTCGACTTCCTTGCCAAGGCGCAGACTCCTGATGCGCTTTTCCAGAATCTCCCTGCCCAGCGCGATGCTCTGCTCGTTTTCCTGGGCCCTGAGCCATGTCTTGATCTTGGTCTTGGCGCGCGAGGTCTTGGCGATGCGGAGCCAGTCCTTGCCCGGGTGCTGCTTGGAAGAACGCAGGATCTCGATCACGTCCCCGCTGTTGAGCTTGTACCGTAAAGGTACGATCTTCCCGTTGACCTTGGCTCCCATGCACTGATTCCCCAGCTGGGTGTGCACGCTGTAGGCGAAATCCAGGGGCGTGGCCCCCATGGGGAACCGCTTGACCTCTCCCTTGGGAGTAAAGACATAGACGTCTTCCGGATAGAGGTCAATCTTGACGCTCTGGAGGAATTCGTGCGGGTCCTTGAGCTCCCTCTGCCACTCCAGGAGCTGCCGGAGCCAGGAAAGTTTCTCTCCCTCGTGATCGCTGATCTGCATGCCGTCTTTGTAGCGCCAGTGGGCTGCAATGCCCTCGTTGGCAATGTAATCCATCTCCCGGGTGCGGATCTGGATTTCGATCCGGTCCCCGCCTGGTCCGAACACGGTAGTATGCAGCGACTGGTACATGTTCGCCTTGGGCATGGCGATGAAGTCCTTGATGCGCGACTGGATAGGCTTCCAGATGGAATGGATGATCCCGAGCGTCTCGTAACATTCGGCCACGCTCGAGACGATGATCCGCATGCCCATGACGTCATACACGTCCTCAAAGGGTATGCCCTGCTTTCTGAGTTTCTGGTACAGGCTGTAGACGTGCTTTATCCTGCCCTTGACCTCGGCATTGATTCCCACGCTCTCGAGTTTGGACCGTATCTGGTCCATGACCCCGGTCAGGTAGGCCTCCTTTGCCTTCTCGATGTCCTCGAGCTTGGTCTTGAGCGTCTTGTACCCCATAGGGTCAAGATACTTCAGGCTCAACTCCTCAAGCTCTATCTGGAGCCAGTGGATGCCGAGCCTGTTTGCGAGCGGGGCATAGATCTCCAGGGTCTCGCGCGCGATCCGCTCCTGGGACCTGGGCTTGTGGTACTGCAGGGTCCGCATGTTGTGCAGCCGGTCGGTGAGCTTGATCAGGAGGATCCGCAGGTCCTTGCTCATGGCCAGGATCATCTTGCGAAAATTCTCCGCCTGCTGCTCCTCTTCGGAGCGGAAATCGATCTTGGAGATCTTGGTGAGGCCGTCCACCACCTGGGCGACCTCCTCCCCGAAGCCTGCGGCAATATCCTCCACCTTGGTGAGCGAGTCTTCGATGGTGTCATGGAGAAGGGCCGCCGCCACTGCGGTCACGTCCAGGTGCATTTGGGCGATGAGATAGGCGACTTCCAGGGGATGGTTGAGGTAGGGCTCGCCGCTCAGGCGCGTCTGGCCCTGGTGCACGCGCGCCGAAAACACATATGCCTTTTCTATGATTCTGGTGTCCGCGTCGGGAATGTACCCCGACACCTCTTCGAGAATGTCGTTAATCCGTACTGTCAATAATCACTTCCTGCTTCTTTGATCTTTGCCATACAGTAGCCGGCAGCCTCGCCGACCCTGATCTTTTCCACTGTCCCGGTTGCCCGCTCTTTGATCTCCACGACCCCTTCCTTGAGCCCTCTCATACCCACGGTGATCCGGTACGGGGCCCCGATGAGATCCGCGTCCATAAACTTCACACCAGGACGCGCATCCCGGTCGTCCAGAAGGACATCGACCCCGCAGGCCTTGAGCTCTTCATATATTTTTGATGCAGTATCCATGACTTCCTCTTCACCCACGTTCACGGGAAGCACCAGAACCGGATAAGGGGCAAGGGTGACGGGAAGCACCATCCCGTTCTCGTCGGCGTACTGCTCGATAGCCGCAGCCAGCGCCCGGCCCACGCCGATACCGTAGCACCCCATGATGATGGGCCTCTGCCCGCCGTCCTCGTCCAGGAAGGTGGCGCCCATGGCCCTGGAATATTTGGTGCCCAGCTTGAAGATGTGCCCGACCTCGATTCCCCGTATGTCGTCCAGAGGCGCCAATCCGCATCGGGGGCAGAGGTCGTCTTTTTCGGCGTTGCGGATATCCGCGACTTGGTCCACCTTCGCATCCCGGGAGAGCCAGACGTTCGTGAGGTGATGGTCTTCCTCGTTGGCACCGGTCACATAAGGGCCTGCATCCAGGAGCCCGTAGTCGGCAATGATCTGCACGGGCAGGTTCACCGGCCCGGAAAACCCGCGCGGGGCACGGGTGTGCCTCTCTATGGTCGCCTCGTCGGCCAGCTCCAGGCTCTCGCACCCCAAGGCGCGTTTGAGCTTGGCCTCGTTCACCTCGTGGTCGCCTCGCACCAGCGCGGCCGCCACCCCTTTATCGGTATCGTAGATGAGCGTCTTGACGAGCTCCTGCGGGGTGACGTCCAGGAACCTGCAGACTTCTTCGATGGTTCTGGCGCCCGGGGTCTTCACCTTCTCCGGGCTGCCTCCAGGGGCCTGTCGGAACACCGGCTCGGCCGGGGCGGCGATCTCCGCCTTTTCGAGATTTGCGGCATAGCTGCACGAAGGGCAGCTCAGGATGATATCCTCGCCCGTGGAGGCCAGAACCATGAACTCATGGGAGTAGCTGCCGCCAATGGGACCGGACTCCGCCTCCACGGCCTTGAACCTGAGTCCGCACCTGCTGAAGATGCGCTCGTACGCCCTGTGCATGGCGTCGTAGCTCTTCGCGGCGCCTTCTTCACTGGTGTCAAAGGAGTAGGCGTCCTTCATGATGAACTCGCGGGAGCGCATCACACCGAAGCGGGGCCTGATCTCGTCCCGGAACTTGGTCTGGATCTGGTAGAGGTTGATAGGGAGGTCCCGGTAGGAGCGCACCTCGTCGCGAACGATGGCCGTGATGACCTCCTCGTGCGTGGGACCCATGGCGAACTCCCCGCCCTTGCGGTCGGTGAACCTCAGGAGTTCCTTGCCATAGAACTCCCACCTGCCGCTCTCCTTCCAGATCTCGGCGGGCTGCACCGCCGGCATCAGAACCTCCTGGGCACCCGCCTGGTCCATTTCTTCACGGATGATGTTCTCCACTTTGCGCAGGGCCTTGAGCCCATAGGGGAGCCAGGAGTAGATGCCTGAAGCGAGTCTCTTGATCATGGCGCCCCTGAGCATGAGCTTGTGGCTGATGACCTCGGCCTCACGGGGATCTTCCTTGTGCGAATGCAAAAACAGCGATGACCATTTCATTTACGATATCTCCTTTTCCACTTCGTCCACGAGTGTCTCTACTATTTCGGAGGCCTTGATGCGCCGCACGGGTGTGCCGTGAACGAACAGCATGGCGCCCTGTCTGTCGCAGGCAACCCCGAGATCCGCTATCCGGGCCTCTCCGGGTCCGTTCACCACGCACCCCATGACCGCTACCACCAGGTGCTTCTTTACATCCTTGAGCGCCTCCTCCACCTTGAGCGCGATGCCTGCCACATCGCTGTTTGTCCGCGCGCAGGTGGGGCAGGCGATAACTCTGACGCCCTCCTTCCTGAGCCCGATGCTCTCCAGCAGCACTCTTCCGGCCATAACCTCCTGGACGGGATCTGCACAAAGCGATATCCGGATGGTGTCGCCGATCCCCTCCAGCAGGAGCGCGCCGATGCCGGCCGAGGAACGGATGAGCCCGGAGAAGAGCGTGCCCGCCTCGGTGACCCCCAGGTGCAGCGGCCACGAACTGATCCGTGAAAACCGCCGGTAGGCGTCCAGCGTCTCCAGCACATCGGACGACTTCAAGGAGACCTTGAGCGAGCCCACGCCCATGTCCTCGAGCATGCGCACATACTCGGCCGCGTTCTCCACCAGGGCGCCCACCCGGTCGCCGCCATGGGCATCGAGAACCCGCTTCTTCACCGAACCCAGGTTCACCCCGACCCGTATGGGAATCCCGGCCTGGATCGCTGCGCGCGCCACGGCCTCCACCTTCTCGGTTCGCCCGATGTTTCCGGGGTTGATCCGGATGCCGTCAGCCCCGCTCTCGATGGCAGCAATCGCGAGCCGGTAATCAAAATGGATGTCCGCGATGAGAGGGATATCGACCGCCTGTTTTATCTCGCGAAACGCGCCCGCAGATTCTGCGTCCGGCACGCTCACCCGCACGATCTCGCACCCGGCCCGCTCGAGGGCATGGATCTGGGAAATGGTCTTGTCTGCGTCCCGGGTGTCGGTGTTGGTCATGGACTGGATGGTCACGGGAGCGCCTCCCCCCACGGGAACCGCCCCTACGTGAATCATTCGGGTGTTGTCGTGATGCGCTGTCATTTTTTTGTGAGTACCATATTCGGTATCCAGACTCAAGATTGGAACCCGAATAATCGATAAGACCTTGGATGAAAAGAATCGCTTACGAGGAGATCGAATCACTTCTGGAGAACCTGGGAGATATCCCCACACTGCCCTCTATCGCCACCGCCATCATGGAGAAGACGCTCGATTCTCGGGTAAACGCACGCCAGATCGCCCAGATGGTAGAAAGGGACCAGGCGCTCGCCGTCAAGGTGCTCAGGGTGGCGAACTCGCCTTTCTACCGGAGGATCAAGGAGATCTCGACCATTCGGGGGGCCGTGGTGCTGCTGGGATTCAACGTGCTCAAGAGCATCGTGCTGAGCATCAGCGTGGTCAACCTCTTTAACGATAAGGAAAAGCGCAGCCTGGACTTCTACCAGTTCTGGCAGCACAGCATTGCCTGTGCGGTATGTGCAAAGGCCATCGCGAACAAAATCTCGCCCGCTGCAGCGGAGGATGCCTTCATCGCCGGGCTTTTGCACGACCTGGGCAAGGTGGTGGCCGACCAGCTCATCTGCAAAAAGGGCGAGTACCGCGAGGTCCTGGAGGTCATGAACCGCGCCAATTCCGACATCATCGAGGCGGAAAACAGCATCGTGGGTGTGGACCATGCAACGCTCGGCATGTATATCATGGAAAAATGGAACCTCCCGTCACTGCTGTGCAGGACCGTGGGGTGCCACCACAGTCTTGCCGATTCCGGAGAGGGTAGGGAGACAAGGCAGCTCTGCGCCATCGTCCACGTGGCGGATATCGTGACCAACCATCTTGGCCTAGGTCTCGGCCAGACCGACAGGGGGTTCGTGGACCCCACGGTCCTCAAGGGCTTGGGCCTGAGCAGTCACGATATCCAGGACATCTCGCTCACCCTCAAGGACAGCATATCGAGCATCAGCGACGAGATGGGAATACCCAAGGCCGAGCCCAAAACCTATTTCGAGGTGCTCCAGTTCGCGAACGCCCAGCTGGGCAAGCTGAGCCTTGATCTTGAACAGAAAAAGATGGCGCTCGAGCGCAGGACCGTGGAGCTCTCCAGCCTCAACCAGATGAGCAGCCAGCTCCAGTCGTCCCTGAAACTCTCGGATATTGTCACTATCCTCGCATCCAATACGCTGACCATTCTCGAGGCCAAGAAAACCCGGTGCATCATGCGGCTGAGCAACCTGAGAATCATGATCACCGAGTCGTTCTGGCTCAACAACGTTCCCCATACCCGGAGCGGGATGGCGAGCGCCACCAAGGAGCTCCTTGACAGATCCAACGCCGTTTACCCCAAGGGGGTCCACTTCGTATACGCACCTTTGAAGGTGGACAACAAGATCATCGGGGTCCTGGAGGCGATGCCCCAGGAAGGCATCAGCCAGGAGGAGTCGAACCAGAAGCTCCTGATGCTCAGGACGGTCGCCGAGGTCGGGGCCCAGGCCATCCAGAGGGCCATGCTCGTCACGAAGAACATCAGGGCCCAGAGGCTCGCTGCGGTGTCGAAAACCGCCATCGCCGCCAACCATGAGATCAATTCTCCCCTGACTACGATCCTGCTGAAGCTCGACATGATCGTCAAGGAGGCCTCGGTGAACAAGTCCGTGATCGGCAGCCTCCAGGAGATCAAGAACGAGGCCATCAAGGTCAAATCCATTGTCAAGAAGATGCTGGAAATCACGGACGTGGTGGAAACCAGCTATATCAAAGATGAAAAGATGCTGGACCTCCACAACGGCTCCGGAGCGCAGAACGCGGCTTCTCCCCCTTTACAGGATGCGCGGCCTGAACCTGCCGGTCCCGAAGGCCGGGCCGGGCTCGATGATTATGTCCCGGAGAAGAACGGCCGGCAGACCTCGGCCGAAAAAGACCGGACCATGCTCTCAGATGGCGCAACGCCCGGCTTCGAGGACTATATGGAGCAGCAGACCGACGAGCTGAGCAAGAAGATCTCTCAGGTGTCGGGAACGCCTCTGGCTTCCGATACCCCGGGCTTCGAAGACTACCTCGAGTAAGATTTCACTGGACAACCGCTGGTTTTCCGTTATCCTCTTGTTATATGAAGAATACGCCGATTCGCCCGGCGCATTCTGAATCCGCCTTTGCTTCCGCTTCTTAACTAGGGCGGGAAGGAGGAAACATTCTCCTTAAACCTTTTTGCTTAAGCTGGGACCAGGGTTTGGCCCGGAAGGTCCATACCATTGATTCACGTGGAGGAGGGAGCCATGGATACCCTGATCAATGAACGAGGCCTCGTGAGATGGGGCACCTACAACGAACCGGTTCACCGGATCAACTACCAGGATTACCGTCTGGAGACCCCGATGGGGTTTCGTCTGCCGAATCTTCTCAAGCGGGTTCTGGTCAACCGGATTCACTTCATCGGCATCATCGGCCCGGAGCTCCTGGCAGGGGTGGCGGTTGTCGATCTTGCCTATCTCTCCAACGGCTTTTTCTATCTCTATGACCGGCAGACCGGCGGGATAACCGAGTCCAAGGCAATGGGGCATCCCTTTGCCGGGACTTCCATCGCACCTTTTCCCGAGAAACCGAGGAGCGTTTTCAACACCGGCGGCCTGATCATCGAGATGCAGCAGGACTCGTTGAAGGCCCTCGGCAGGGACGTGTCAATCGACCTCTCCATCGACCCCACTGCCACCAGCCCCTTAAGGATATGCACCCGGGCAGGCTACCGGGGATGGGTGTACACCCAGAAGACCAGCCCCTTAAAGGTCAGGGGGACCATAACCCGGGGAAACACCCAGCACGACCTTTCTTCCCCGGCATACTGGGCCCTCTCGGACTGGACGTGCGGGTTCATGCGCAGACAGACCTGCTGGAACTGGGCATCGACCGCATCCAGCCTCGACGACGGCAGGAGCTTGGGGCTCAACCTATCCTGCGGGGTCAATGAGACGAGCTTCACGGAAAATACCTTCTGGGTCGACGGTATCATGACCAAGGTGGACATGGTGGATTTCGATTTCGACCGGGACAACCTGTCCGCTCCCTGGCGCATCCGGTCCAATGACAGGAAGGTGGACCTGGTGTTCCACCCCGAGGCGAGAAGGGAGGAAAAGGTCAACGCACTCTTGCTGGCGTCACGGTTCACCCAGCTGCTGGGGGTCTTCGAGGGAACCCTGCTCACGGACGAGGGCGAGGTGGTCTTTATCCAGTCGTACCCCGGCTTTACGGAGGATCACTACGCCAAGTGGTGATCCCCCTGGGCGATTTGGTTCATCCAGTCCTTGTACATGACGGAAAGGGTCATGTAGTCCTTCTCGTTGTCCACGTCCAGGGCGGCCCCTCCCACGGTTGTCTCCGCAATCTTGAAGCGGGCGTTCAGAAGGCTTGAGACCAGACGTTCCACCCGCTCTTTTGTCACCGGGAAGCTCGCCAGGCGGGCGGCCCTCTCCATCCCCAGGCTCGACAACCCTGTCGATAGCTGGAGGAGCAGGTAGATGAGAAGCGCCTGGGCCAGGTTCTTCCTGCCGAACTTGGCAATGGCAAAGATGGCCTTGACGATATTGACGAACTCTTTCTGATACCGGTACTCGTACGCATTGAGAACCAGATCGATGCTCTCCATCAGGGCAAAGGGCCTGGCCATGTGAAGGTTGTTCTGCCGCAGGTTGCCGCCCTTCATGTGAAAGGTGGCCATCTTGATCCCGGGTCTGCCTTTCCTCGGCCCGAAGAGCCTGAGCACCTCTTCAGGCGTCGCACCCGCGACATAGTCGTAGCGCTCCATGTCGCACTGGGAGAGAAACTGCCTGATCTCCCGCACGGAAATGAGCGGGATGTCTCCCGAGAGAAACAGAACATACTTGTCCCGGTATTTTTGGATGGTCTCTTCCGAGCAGAACCCCTCCTGCCGGCATTCGGGAATCGTACGGATAAACCCCTCCCAGCCGTTTTCCGCAAGGCTGCGCTTCTGCTGCACGATATCCACGTCCAGATCGCCGATCACCTCCTGAAACTCCTCGCGGGGGCCAACAACCACGATCCTGTCGATGTCATCACACCCCAGCGCGGCTTCCGCGATGTGGCGGATGATGGGTTTGCCGGCCACGTCCAGGAGGGCCTTGTTCTTCTTGAACAGCCTGCGTGCTGCCTTCCCGTCTCCGGCGGTAATCACGGCATCGATCTTCATACGTTCACATGACAAAAAAACATTTCTCCTGTCAAGGCCTCAAAAAAACAGAAAGGAAACCCCTGACCCCCTGTTTGGGGGGACGGGTTCTCATTTCGCGAGCAGCGATCTGAAGAGCCGGATGAGATGCTCGCTTCTCAAGGGCTTTGCGATGATCATGTCGGCGCCGCTCTCCAGCGCGGCATCCACGCTGTCCGCATCGGTCGCCATCCCGGAGAACATGACGACGGGGATATGCCTGGTCCTCTCGTCTCCTTTGAGGCGCCTGCAGGTCTCGAACCCGTCGATGCCCGGCATGTCCACATCCAGGAGAATGGCGTCCGGATGCTCGTAAAGGGCTGCCCTGATTCCATCCATGCCGTTATATACCGAAGAAAACGCACAATCGGGCATTTTTCTCTGAATGATGGCGTGGATGATGCTGTGAACCCCGGAGTCGTCGTCGATAATCAGAACCTTGTTCATGATCCTCCTCCTTCTGCAGCCACCTGCATGTTCACGCCCTTTGCATTCGCACCTCTTTCTTTATATGATCGTACAATGCCGGACAAACTTGAATATAGCAGAAGCGGGCATACTCCTCCAGAGTGCCTCGGCAGCGGGCCCCCGCCCGTTCGCGTCCAGAGCATTGGCCTGGAGGCGAACGGGATCGCCCGGTTGCCCTGTGAGGGGACAAATTTTCGATCAGTGCTTGACATGTGCATCTGATTTCGGCTATATCCGAGCCCTATTTATGGTTTAAGGAGTAATATCTATGAGTACGTTCATCGCAAAGAAGGACGAGATTGAGAGAAACTGGGTGCTCGTCGACGCCAGGGACAAGGTTCTGGGCCGGCTTGCCGCGGACGTGGCATCCATCCTGAGAGGAAAGACGAAACCGGCCTATACGCCGCATGCCGATGTGGGAGATTTTGTGGTGATCATCAACGCGGGAAAGGTCATCCTCACCGGCAGAAAGCTGGAGCAGAAAACCTACTACCGCCACAGCGGGTACATGGGCGGGCTCAAATCGCGCACCGCGCGCCAGCTCATGGAGAAGAATCCCGAAGAGATCATCCGGCACGCAGTCAAGGGGATGCTCCCTAAGAACAGTCTCGGCAGGAGCATGTTCAAAAAACTCAAGGTCTACGCCGGCGAAACCCATCCCCATGAGGCACAGCAGCCCAAAGAGATCAATCTGTAAAGGAACGACATATGGCAGCAGAAAGAACCTACGCCACCGGCAGAAGGAAGAACGCCACGGCACGAGTCTGGATATCCCTCGGCACGGGGGAGTTCACGGTCAACGGAAAACCGCTGGATGAGTATTTCGGCAGAGAGACGCTGGTCATGTCGGCACAGCAGCCCTTCGATCTCACCGAGACCCGCGGCCAGTTCAACGTGTACGCCACTGTGAGCGGCGGCGGCATATCCGGTCAGGCAGGGGCGATCCGGCACGGCATTTCCCGGGCACTGTCCGAATTCGACGTGGAGAAATACCGTCCCAAGCTCAAATCCGCAGGCTTTCTCACGAGGGACCCGAGGATGGTCGAGCGCAAGAAGTTCGGGCTCCACAAGGCCAGAAAGAGACCTCAGTTCTCCAAGAGGTAACACCCTTGTCACTCTCCATAGGGATCTTGGGCGCCACAGGATATACCGGGGCAGAGCTTATCCGGCTTCTGCACGATCATCGTGACTCCAGAATCACCTACTGCTCCTCCCGCCAGTACAACGGGAAGAAAATAACAGAAGTCTTCCCCTTTCTTCAGGGGAGCTTCGACATCGAACTCGAAGAATTCGACGAGGCAGCAATCAAGGACCGGTGCGATGTCGTGTTCAGCTGCCTGCCCCACGGGACCGGCATGAATTTCATCTCGCGAATCGCAGGCTCGGTACGGGTGATCGACTTGAGCGCCGACTTCCGCATCCGGGACCTTGAGACCTATCGCACGTGGTACGGCGAGCATACCGCTGCGGATCTCATGGAGACGGCGGTGTACGGCCTGTGCGAGGTGTATCGCGACCAGATCCGCAATGCCCGGCTGGTGGCGAACCCCGGATGCTACCCCACCAGCATCCTGCTCTCCCTCATCCCGCTCCTGAAAGAAGGGCTCATCGAGGCCGAAGGCATCATCGCTGACAGCAAGAGTGGGGTATCGGGCGCAGGCAGGGGCCTGAGCCTGAAGACCCACATCTGCGAGACCGGAGAGTCGTTTACCGCCTACAAGGTCGGGCGCGCCCACCGCCATATTCCGGAAATGGAGCAGGAGCTCGCGAAAGCCGCCGGAACGGATGTGAGCATGGAGTTCACCCCGCACCTGATCCCTATCACCCGGGGCATGCTCTCCACGATCTATGTCAAGGCCCTGGCCGACGAGGCCACGCTGAAAGAACGCCTCCGCTCGTATTATGAGGGCTCCCGGTTTGTCCATGTCCTGAATAACGGCTTCCCCTCCACCAAGGATGTCCGGGGGACCAACAACTGCCTGATGGGGCTGACTGTAAACGGCACGACCAGCCGGGCCGTGATCGTGAGCGTCATCGACAATCTCGCGAAGGGGGCCTCCGGCCAGGCGATCCAGAACATGAACCTCATGTTCGGCATCCCGGAGTCCGAAGGGATTGACTGCCTGCCGCTATTCCCTTAATCTTAACAAAAGAACCCAAGACAACAAAACATATGTTCTTCAGGAGGTATTGCTCATGAAGACACATATCAGAAAGCCGGTCATTGCCGGAAGCTGGTATCCCGGGAATCCCGAGGTCCTGAAGCGGGAAATAGACGGTTTTCTCAAGCAGGCGGCCGTCACAGAGATTCCCCGGAAACCCGTCGCCATTGTCAGCCCCCATGCGGGATACCTGTATTCCGGGCGGGTGGCGGCGCACGCCTACAAGGCGATTGCAGGGCACGCGTATTCCACGGTGGTGGTCATCAGCCCTTCGCACGGGATGTATCTGCCCTCTGTCTCGGTCTGGAAGTCGGGCGCCTTCGAGACCCCCCTGGGAGCCCTTGAGGTGGACGAGGCCCTCTGTGAAAAGCTGATGGCCGCATCCGGGGGGTTCACGGACGACACGCGGCCTCATGACTCCGAACACGCACTGGAGATTCAGCTGCCCTTTCTCCAGGTCGTGCTTGGGAATTTCAGACTCTGCCCGCTGATCATGGGCCGGCAGGAGCCCGAGGCCTGCCGGGAGCTTGCCCGCGCCCTGCACCGCTCGATCGACGATCCCGACGATGTCCTCATCGTAGCGAGCTCGGACCTGTCCCACTTCCATGCGGCCGCCAGGGCCGAGGCCATGGATGCCCGGGTGGCCCTGGCTGTCGAACGCCTGGATATCGATGGATTGGCCAGGGACCTGGAACGGTCTGAGAGTGAGGCGTGCGGGGGCGGCCCCATCCTTACGGCGCTCATGTATGCACAATCCCTGTCGCGCACTGATTCCCGGGTTCTGAACTACACCCATTCCGGCCATATCACCGGAGACAATGTGTCGGTCGTGGGTTATCTCTCCGCCGTGATCTGGTAAGACCGGTCCGGGGCACTGCCTCCCGCGTCTGGAGCACTGTTCGGGAGTTCCCTCAAACGATCGCTGCACAGCCGGGCCCCGGCAAAGGCTTTTTTAAAAGGTTTCTTCCCCGGACAAGTGACCGATTCAAGGGTAAGAAGCGCTCCCCGTGCAAGCCCCCTCTTGACAAAGGGGGGAAAAATGAAGCAACCAATGGGGCAAAAGGAAGGCAGGGTCCATCATCATCCCGGTATACCAGACATGTGACAGGAGGAATCCATGGCACCAAGAAACGGCAATATTCACCCGATGCTCTCGGCCCTGCCGCCCTCACGGATGCGAAGAGGCAAGATCGTATCCGCTCAAGATGCGGTCCGGGCTGTCCGGGACGGAGACACCGTGGCCACCGGAGGCTTCGTGAGCATCGGGGTCCCCGAGGAGATCCTGATCAAAATCGAGGAATATTACCTCGCAACCGGCAAACCCCGGAACCTGACCCTGGTGTATGCGGCCGGCCAGGGAGACGGCAGGGAGCGGGGTCTCAACCACTTCGGGCACGAAGGCCTCGTCAAGCGGGTGATCGGGGGCCACTGGGGCCTCGCGCCCAAGCTCGGCAAGCTGGCCATCGAGAACAAGATCGAGGCCTACAACCTTCCCCAGGGTGTGATCTCCCACATGTTCCGGGACATCGCAGCCCACAAGCCTCGCACGCTCACGACCAACGGCATGTGGACCTATGTGGACCCCCGGTTCGGAGGGGGTAAGATCAACGAGATCACCCATGAAGACCTGGTGGAGATGGTGAGCTTTGACGGCACGGACTATCTTGCCTACAAGACCTTCCCCATCAACGTGGCCATTCTGCGCGGCACCACTGCGGACACGGACGGCAACGTCACCATGGAAAAGGAGGCCCTGACCCAGGAGGTGCTCTCAATCGCCATGGCTGCCAAGAACTCGGGCGGGTTCGTCATTGTCCAGGTGGAGCGGATCGCGGACCGGGGCTCGCTCGATGCCCGGCAGGTCAAGATCCCGGGAATCCTGGTGGATTGCGTGGTTCTCTCACGGCCCGAGAATCACTGGCAGACCTTCGATGTCCAGTACAACCCCTATTACAGCGGCGAGATCCGGGTGCCCATGGATTCGCTCCCGGTCATGGACACGTGCGCGCGCAAGATTATCGCCCGCAGGGCCGCCTTCGAGCTCAAGGGCAACAGCGTCATCAACCTGGGCATCGGCATGCCCGAGGGTATCTCCAGCGTGGCGCATGAAGAGAAGATCCTCGAATACATCACGCTCACCGCAGAGCCCGGAATCATCGGAGGGCTTCCGGCCGGGGGATTGAGCTTTGGCGCAGCGGCGAACGCGGACTGCATCATCGACCAGCCTTACCAGTTTGACTTCTACGGAGGCGGAGGCCTGGACTGCTGCTTCCTCGGCCTTGCGCAGGCCGACGCGCAGGGCAATCTGAACGTGAGCAGGTTCGGCAGCAGACTGGCAGGGGCTGGAGGATTCATCGACATCAGCCAGAATGCCCGTAAGGTGGTGTTCATGGGCACCTTCACCACGGACGGTCTGAAGGTATCGGTCAAAGACGGGCTGCTGAAAATCCGAAGCGAGGGCACCCGGAAAAAATTTCTCCAAGATGTGGAGCACGTCACCTTCAGCGGCCACTACGCAGTCATGAGCGGTCAGCCGGTCTCCTATATCACCGAGCGCTGCGTCTTCTCGCTCACCAGAGACGGCATGGAGCTCGTGGAGGTGGCCCCGGGCGTCGACCTCAAGCAGGATATCCTGGCCCACATGGAGTTCATCCCGGTGATGAAGAAGCCGCCCAGGCTCATGGACCCCCGGATATTCAGAGAAGGCCCCATGAACCTCAGGGAGGACATCTTCGGCCTCTCGCTCCGGGAACGCCTCACCTTCGATCCGGACGAGAAGCTCTTCTTCGTCAACTTCGAAGGCTACAAGATAAGAACAAAGGAAGACATCCGCACAGTGGAGGAGATGGTCTCGAAAATTCTCTCCCCTCTGAGGAAAAAGACCTATACCATTGTGAATTATGACAACTTCGACATCCTGCCCGAACTGGTGGACGAATACACCGACATGGTTAAAAGGCTTGTGGACAGGTTTTATACCGGTGTAACCCGCTATACCACCAACACCTTTCTGCGGCTGAAGCTGGGAGACGCCCTGAAGGAGCGCAAGCTCGCACCCCACATCTACGAGACGCGGCAGGAGGCGAGGAGAGCCCTCGATCACGGGGGTATGACACCGCCATAAGCCCTTATGACGAACGGGGAGTGAGGGGGAGAAGTCCCGTTCCTTCCCGTTCTTCCGGCTCAACCCGGGGAGAACGCCGACTCCCCTCCCCTCCATCAGCCTCGGGGACTGATGGAGACGAAATCCTCGTAGATCTCGATGGTTGGCTCTCCATCGAGCAGCGGGGCTACTTTCCCGAAGAACTCCGCGAAGTGGGAGGTGGCCCCGTGCGCCTTGAATGCGTCCTTATCACGATATTTCTCGTAAAAGAGAAACTTTCCCGGCTCCTTGCGGCCGCGGTGCACCGCATACACCAGGGTGCCGTCTTCGGCCTGCACCTCCGTCACCAGAGCCCTGACCGCCTCTTCCATCTCCTTTTCCCTGCTTTCAGCGGCCTTCATGACTGCAACAACGGTAAGCATTCCCTTCCTCCTCGCATGCATGTGTTTTTTCGCATTATACCAGGCATGGGGGATGCAAGCATCTAAAAACTTGGAATGATCGCCAGCCCATGGTCCTCATGAGCCACACCTTGAATTGTGGCACCTGTTCTGCACTATTTCTTATGGAGGGACTCCGTGGGCCGTTTCCATACACACCTGCATTTCATGGCATCCGCAGTGTCTCTCGTTGACCGTCCTCTTTCCGGAGTGATGCTCCTGCCCAAGGCAGCCCGAGTCGCGAGAGAAACCACCTCGGCATAAGGAGGTACACAGAGCATGGCAAAATCGGATGGGCGCACCTATCGAGTCGGTATATCAGGCTCTTACGGCGGCCTCAACATGGGTGACGAGGCCATCCTGGAGTGCATCATCAACCAGCTCAAGAAATCTGTCCCCGTGAACATCACCGTGTTCTCGCGGGACCCTGGCGATACCGTCCGGCGATATCCCTCCTTAAGAGCGGTCCCGGTCAGGGATATGACGAGGGGCGAAGCGGCCGAGGAAGTCAGAAACCTCGATCTGTTTGTCCTGGGCGGTGGAGGCATCCTCTTTGACCAGGAGGCCACGACCTTCCTCCGGGAGGTCGTGGTGGCCCACGAGCTTGGGGTGCCGGTCATGGTATATGCCGTGAGCGCAGGCCCTTTAAGAGACCGTTCCACCCAGAACATGGTCAGGGACGCTCTGAACCGGGCCGTGGTGGTGACAGTCAGGGAACGCGGGGCCAAAAGGATTCTGGAAGAGGCCGGGGTGGAAAAGGAGATCGTTGTCACCGCAGACCCCGCACTGCTTCTCACCCCGCAGACAGTGGACGGCGGGATCATCGGAAAGGAATATATGAACGGAAATCACATCCTGGTGGGGATGTCTGTCCGTGAACCAGGACCGGCGGCCCCGGATATGGATCCGGATTTTTACCATTCGCTTCTGGCCAATGCCGCGGATTTCATCATCGACCGGTTCGACGCCAATATCGTGTTCGTTCCTATGGAGCGGGTAAAGCAGGATATACAGCACTCCCACGCGGTTATCTCCAAGACGCTCAGACCCCAGCGATGCTCCGTGCTCAGAGAGGAGTACACCCCCGGCCAGCTGCTGGAGATCATGCAGCATTTCGATTTCGCCGTAGGAATGCGCCTGCACTTCCTGATCTTCGCGGCATTGCAGGGGGTTCCCTTCCTGGGTCTCCCCTACTCGTCGAAGGTATTGAGTTTTCTCAAGGATCTCCAGATGGAAACCCCTCCTCTGAGTCTGGTAAACGCAGGAAGGCTGATCGCCTATATCGATCACTTCTGGGACACCAGGGAGGAGCTCCGGGATCATATCAGGAGCATGATCCCGGCGATGAAGGAACGCGCCCTCATGACCAACGAGATCGCGGTCCGGCTTCTCAACGAGGGGCAGGGCATGAAAACAGCCTGAAGATTCCGGAGTGAACCCGATGAAACAGTTTATGAAAAATCACAAGGGTGGCCCATGCCTCCATTGAAGCGGCCCGAGAAGGCAACCACCGTGATGCTCCCCCCCCGCCGGGCCCTGATGGCCGCCCGGACGGACATACTCGTGGTCGGAGGGGGTCCCGCAGGGCTGGGAGCGGCCCTGGGGGCAGCCCGGGCCGGGGCCGAGGTGATCCTGTGCGAGCAGTACGGCTTCCTCGGCGGAAATGCGACCGCGGCCCTGGTGAACCCGTTCGTGTCGTACTACACCCAGCACCACCACCGGGAGACGCCCGGCGCGATCAACTTTTTTCCAACTGACCACGGGCCCGGAAATCCGGTGATATCGGGCGTTCTCGCAGACCTTATTGCCCGCCTCGTACGGATCGGAGGGATCATTCCCCCTTCTCCGGAAACCGGATGCACCGTGCCCTTCGACCCGGAGGCCTTCAAGACGGTTGCCGACGACATGATCGACGAGGCCGGGGTGCGGCTGCTCCTCCACTCATTTGCCAGCGATGTGTTCCGGGAAGGAGACCGTATCCGGGGAGTGATCTTCGAAACCAAGTCCGGACCCGTGGCGATCAGGGCGCGACTGATCATCGATTGTACCGGAGACGGCGACATCGCCGCCCAAGCGGGCGCCCCTTTCGAGGTGGGACGGGAGGAGGACGGCCTGGTGCAGCCCATGACGCTCTATTTCCGAATGGTCGAGTTCAGAAAGGCGGCGTTCAGGGCATATGTCAAGAAACACCCCGACCAGTGGCTGGGGGTCCACGGCCTCTGGGACCTCATCAGAAAGGCTGAAAAAGAAGACGGGCTCGATCTGCCCCGCGAGGACATCCTCTTTTTCGGGACCACGCACGAGGACGAGCTGAGCTTCAACTGTTCACGGGTCATCAAGGTGCTGGGGACCGATGTGTGGGACCTCACCTGTGCCGAGATGGAAAGCCGGAGACAGAACCGAAGGATCGCGGCGTTCATGAAAAAATACGTGCCGGGCTTTGAAAATTCCTACATGATCCAAAGCGGCACCACCGTGGGTGTCCGGGAGTCCAGGAGAATCCTGTGCGACTACCGGATCACGTCCGAAGACATACTCGGGGCGGCAAAGTTCGACGATGTCATAGCCCGGGGGACCTACCCCGTTGACCTGCACAACCCTGAAGGCAAGGGTACTGTGCTGGTGTATCTCCCCCCCGGGGAATCGTACGACATCCCCTTGCGTTCCCTGCTGCCCCAGGGTTTCGACAGTCTCCTGGTGGCCGGCAGGTGCATCTCGGGCAGCCACGAGGCCCATTCATCCTACCGGGTGATGCCCATCTGCATGGCCACGGGCCAGGCGGCAGGCGCATGCGCCGCACTGGCGGCGCGTTCTTCGCGGTCTGTCCGCGAGGTCTCAACGCGCGAGGTGCAGGAGGAACTCATCCGGCAGGGTGCGAACCTGGGAAGGGATCGGTTCTGAGGATTCCCGCCCGCGATATCTTCGTTGAAGCCCGTCCATGGGAGCCGATAT
>JALNWY010000015.1 GCA_023230665.1 Deltaproteobacteria bacterium | reverse complement strand
GTGCCTGTTCAGGATCCTGTCTACATGATGAATGGGATTTCGTCAACTGTTTGATTGGCCGGTGTTTCTCTCTTTTAGCCTTTCTGCTGCAAAGGCCGCGGCCTCGGAAAAATCCCTGATCTCTCCGTTGAGGCCCTTGTCGCGGATGAGCCTCAGCGTGTCGCCGAGGAACTTGCCCTTTTCGAAGCCCAGGGCGAGCAAGTCCCTGCCGCTGACCAGGGGCTTGTAGGAGCGCCAGGTGGTGATATAGGCGGAGATCAGCTCTCTGATCTCGGGGCTCCTGGTCTTTGACATGGCGAAGAAGACCTCCTCGAGCCGTACGCCGTCGAGGATCCTGACCCCGTCGGACGGCCTGATGGAACGGCCGGACGCCAGGTCCTTCAGAATGACATGCGCCTTTGCCTGGGAAGAGAGGATGCCCCTCACCTCTTCGTCTGTGAGCCCCAGGCGCTGGCAGATCTCGATGATCTTGCGAGGCTTCATCTGATCTACCAGGGCGAGCAGATAGACGAACCACGACCGGTAGGCCTCGCGGGTGAAAAGCATGGCGAACCACAGAAGCGTTTCCTCGACCCGCACGAAGCATTCCCTGACCGGAGGGGTGAAGGTCAGCCCGGGATGAATGGCCGTGAGCACTCCCAGTTCCCTGAGCCGCTCCATTCCCCTGATAGGATGGTCCTCGGAGAGCATCTGGCGGATTTCGTGGGAGATGCGCCTGCCAGGCACGCTGCGCAGCAGTCCCGACTTGACTGCCGCGTGCACCAGTGCGCTCGTCTGCTTGCCCAGGACAAAGCCGTAACGCTGCTCGAACCGTACCGCGCGCAGGATCCGTGAGGGGTCCTCCACAAAGCTCATGGCGTGCAGCACACGGATACGCTTTTCCTTTATGTCTCTCTGGGCTCCGAAGAAGTCGATGAGCTCGCCGAAACGCTGCGGGTTCAGGCTCACCGCCATGGTATTGATGGTGAAATCCCTTCGGTAGAGATCGAGCTTCAAGGTCGACTGCTCAACGATGGGAAGCGAGCCCGGGGTCTTGTAGTACTCGAGCCGCGCCGTGGCCACATCGATATGGTTGCCGCCGGGCAGGGTGATGACAGCAGTCTTGTACTTGTCGTGAGCCGCATACCGGGCCCCGATCGACCGGGAGAAGGCCCGCGCGAAGGCGATGCCGTCGCCTTCGACCACGAGGTCGATATCCAGATTGCTGATTCTCAGGATCATGTCGCGCACGATCCCGCCCACCAGGTAGATGTGGTACCCCATCGAGGATGCGAGCTCGCCCGCCTGCCTGAGCAGCTCAAAGAGCTCCCGGGGAAGCCTTTCGTCCAGAAGGTTTTTCAGGTTCTTGGTCTGCGGGGCCCTGGGCTCCAGACCTTCGACCCGGGCCATCTTCTCGTGCAGGACCATCATAAGGTCGGTCCTCGTAATCACGCCCGCGATTCGTATGTCGTCCACCACGGGCAGGAGCCGCTGGTTGCCGTCGATGATCAGGGTCCTGATCTCCCAGATCGGCGCGCCCGGGCTCACCTGCCTGATGTCGCGAATCATATAGTCCTTGACCTTGGCGCCTCCAAGACCGTGCCCCTGTGCCCTGGTCACCACCTGGCGGGTGATGATCCCAACCGGCCTGCCGTCCCGGGCCTGCACCACCACGGCATTGATGTTGTAGCGGTTGAGGACCGAACTCGCCTCATCGATGGTAGAGCCCAAGCCCAGGGCGATGACCGGGAAGGTCATGATATCCCGGGCCGTGATTCTGGGCTTTGCCTCCTTTTTTACTAAATTGACGAGCCTGTTTTCCACCAGATCGAGAGAGGTCTCCCGGATGGAGGCCGCGGCTGCCGTGGGATGCCCCCCTCCCCCGAAGTGGGCCGCGACATCGGCTGCATTGATCTGGGGCAGGGTGCTGCGTGCCACCAGGTAGATGCGCTCGCCCATCAGTCCCAGGGCGAACATGGCGTCCGCGTCGAACATCCCCCTCAACTTATGGACGAGCATGGCAAAGTCCTCGATATAGCTGGCTGATTCCGACCGGGTGAACAGCACGTCGATCCCGGAAATGTGCAGGATAGAGACATTCTTGATGAGCTGGTCGAGCACGTCTACCTGCTCGGCTTCGAGCTCCCGGAGAATCGCGCCGGATACCTCTTTGAGATCCACCCCCCATTCGAGCAGGTCCGCCAGGGCCCGGCAGTCTTCGGGCTTGGTGGAGGGAAAAAGCAGGGAGCCGGTGTCCTCATAGATGCCCATGGCGATCATGGTGGCCTGCGCGGGGCTCGGAACGATTCCCTTCTCTTTCAGGATGCCTGTCATTACCGCGGCATTGGAGCCAAGCTCGATACATACCTCGGTATGGGCACTGATGTCTTCCACGGAGCAGGGGTGGTGATCATAGACGATCACCTCGACTCCCTGCTTGCCAACGATCCGCGCAAACTCTCCGATCCGTGAAAGCTGCCGGTTATCGACGATGATGAGCCGCGTGACTGCATCCAGGTCGATATCCTTCATCCTGGCGATGGGCCCGGTGCTCTCGGCAGGGATCTCGGCGAGGTAATCGCGCAGGTTCTTTTCCTGGGCCCCGGGGAAGACGAGCACGGCATCGGGATAGAGCAGCCTGGCCGCGACCATAGAGGCGAACGCGTCGAAATCCGCCTGGATGTGGGAGGTGATTACGTCCACTCCCTACCCCCTGGGATGATACCGGTCATGAATCTCCTTGAGCCGGGATGCGTTGATATGGGTATAGATCTGGGTGGTGGAGATGTCGGCATGGCCGAGCATCATCTGGACCGAGCGCAGGTCTGCCCCGCCGGCCAGCAGGTGGGTGGCGAAGGAGTGCCTGAGCACGTGGGGCGAGATGCTCTTGAGGATGCCTGCTGCGGCTGCATAGCGCCTGATCATATACCAGAAGTTCTGCCTGGTCATGGCCGCGCCCCGGTTGGAGAGAAAGAGGCTCTCGGTCGCAGCCCCTGCCAAGCCGGGCCTGACGACAGTGAGGTAGTCGCCCACCCATCTGATCGCAGACTCCCCGATGGGCACCAGGCGCTCCTTGTCCCCCTTGCCCCGGCAGATGAGATAGCCTACGGAAAGATTGACCATGTGCACCCTGATCCCCACGAGTTCGCTTACCCTCAGGCCCGTGGCATAGAGCAGCTCGATCATGGCCTTGTCCCGCACGCCCAAGGGTGTGGCAATGTCCGGTGCGGCCAGGAGCCGGTCAACCTCGCCGGTGCTCAATACCGCAGGCAGATATCTGCCCTGCTTGGGCCGCGCCATATCCCGGGTGGGATCTCTCTGAATGCAGCCCTCTTCCAGGAGAAACCGGTAGAACTGCCGGACGGTCGACAACCTCCGATTGATGCTCGTTGGCTTCATGGATCGCTTCCTGCAGGCAGCGGAGAAAAGGGCCAGGTCGCCCGCATCGAGTGCATCGGGGCCCTTGCCCTGCTGCTCAAGCCAGGTGAAAAAATGCTTCAGATCGGTTTCGTACGCAGTGATGGTGTTCTCGGATGCGGACCGCTCCACAACGAGGTATTCGATGAAGGAATCGAGGTATGCATGGTTCATCTCTTCTTGAGAGTAGGATCGAAGCCCAGGGCCTTCAAGTCTTCCATGGCCGGAGCTGCACTCTTTTCGTCGGGGTAGGAGCCCAGGAGCAGGCGGAAAACCGTATCCTGCTCCCTGATCACATAAGGAACCATGTCCTGGTCCTTCAGCTCTCGGGCGTCGTCGTTTGCCTCCTGCACGCTCTCATAGGTCCCCAGCTCGATTGCGTAGGGCACCTGGCCGCCCACAAATGCGCCTTTGTCGATGACATCCCTGGCCTTGAGCTCCCTGAGCCTTGCCACAGCGTCTTTTATGGTGGGAAAGATCCCGTGATCGACGCGGTGCCAGACCCCTGATGCCCCAAGATCGATCTTGGTGATGAAGAGCATGTCCAGCTTGGACTGCATCTTCTCGATCTGGCGGCATGCCTCTTTCGGGTCCTGCCAGGAGGAGAGGTGGATGGTGTACGGATAATACACGGTCTTGGCAGGAGAGACCGGGGCCATTGCTTTCTCCGAAGTCTGCTGCTTCAGGGGCTCGTCCTGCACCTCTTCGATGACCGGGCCCCGGTGAATCTCTCTGGTCACCGTGTTGCTCAGGTCATAACCCGCCCAGAGGGGCGGTGCCATCAGAAACAGGGCACATATCAGAACACAACGTTTCATCTGCTCCTCCCGCCATATGCATAGGTTGTGTTCATTATATAGTTATTTATCCCCTTTGCAATACCGTCTACCAGCGCATCCTGGTACGAGCGCCGCTTCAGCAGGCCCATATCCTTGGAATTGGTGATGAAACCGAGCTCCAAAAGAATCGAGGGCATCTGGGCGCCTAAGAGCACATAGAACGGCGCCTGGCGGACGCCCAGGTTTCTGCCCGCATAGCCCACATTCACGGCAGACGAGATGATGTCGGTGTGCACGCAGTTGGCGAACTTGGACGATTCGTTGATCTTCGAGTTGAGCATGAGGTCGTTGATGATGAGCTGCAGATCGCTCAACGACTTCTGGGTGGTGGCGTTTTCCCGGGCCGCGACCTCGATGGCCGCAGCATCCGTGGTGAGATTGAGGAAGTAGGTTTCGATCCCCCGGATCGACCGGTCACGGTGAGAGTTGATGTGGAGGGAGACGAACAGGTCGGCCCGCTTCTCGTTGGCGAAGTTGGTCCTCTCTTCCAGGGTCAGGAACTTGTCGGTGCTGCGGGTGAGGAAGACCTCGAACCCTTCCATTTCGAGCCTTCTGGCAAGCCGCTTCCCGATCTGCAGGACCAGGTCCTTTTCCATGACGCCCTCCGGACTGATGGCTCCAGGGTCTTTGCCGCCGTGCCCGGGGTCGATGACGATCCGGGACACCTTGAGGCAGAGCTGCGAAGCAATGGAGGGTATATCCTCCTTCATCTGCGAGGGGGCATGCGCACGCACCTTCTTGACCTTGCTCTGATAAGACGCCACTTCTTTCATGGCCGAGCTGTCTGCGCTCACGTCAACCACCACGCGGGAGGGATCATCCAGGTGGAAGGTGTTGTACTGGAGCTTGCTGTTGAGGTCCAGGACCACCCTGACCGTCCGGTTATCATACTGTGAAACGCGGATACCCGTGACGAACCGGTCGTCCACCTGGTGCTTGTAGGGGAACCCGGGCAGGGTCGCGGTGTTCTTGAGATCGATGACCAGCCGCTCGGGTTTGTTGTGCTTCGGGTCTTTCGGAAGCGTGAAGGCCTTGTACGCTGCATTCTTGTCAAGGTCGATCACAACCCGGGTGGAATCCTTGTTTGTCCACTGCCGGATCTTCCTGAGGTGCGAGAGGGAGGCTTGCTCTCCTTTCGCGGCTACCGTGCCCGTATCCCTGGCCGCGGCCTTCTTCGATGCCGAAGACTTGCCGGTTATCCGGGCCCGGGCCGCCTCGGCCATGTCTCCCTGCGGGAACTCCCGGTCGATGCGCCGGTAGAGCGCCTGGGCCTGGGCCTTGTCGCCGAGCGACTCCGCAATCTTGCCTGCGTTGAGCAGGGCGTCGTCGGCCAGGCTGCTCTGGGGATAGTCCCTGGCTATGGACTGGTAGATCTCCGAGGCCTTCCCAAGATCGCTCTTTCTGCCTGCATAGTTATAGAGCTGTACGTAGAGCTTTGCGCTCTTGAACCGCGCATTGGGAGCAAAGGCGGAATCCGGATATTTCTCCGCAATGGTCGAATACTCGTTGATGACCTCCAGCCAGTATTGCCGGTATTTTTTCCGGGAGGGGTCTCTGAAGAGCTCCACATAGGATTTATTGGCGCTCTGATACGACAGTGCAGCAGTAGCGGCGGCATCCGCCGTAGCGTCGAACCCCAGAAAAAGTACGCAGCACAGGAGGGTACACGCGACAAGTTTCAGCTTCTCATCGATGTAGTCCATTACGTTATTCTTTTCGTAATCCCTTACTTCGCTGTCTCGGGCAATGACAAGCTCCCCCGTAAGCAGCCTATCGGCAGACCGTGCGCGAAATCTTTAAGAATATTTGGCATGAAACCGGTAAATCACCGACAACCCTTTCAGCAGAAGATGCTCGTCCCGGATATATTCCCGTGGCAGCCGGTTCTCGACCACGGGAAGCAGGCCGCCTGTAACCACAACCAGAGGTCTCGGCTTGCGGCCATGCGCCATGGAGGACACCATGGATTCAACCATGGCCGCGTGGCCGGCGATCACGCCGGAACGCAAGCTGTCGTGCGTGGTGGCGCCGATGAGGTGCTCGACCGGTGAGATATCGATCTCGGGCAGCTCCGGTGCAGCCGAGAGCAGGCCCCTGCATGCGCTCATGAGGCCCGGGGCGATGGCCCCGCCCAGAAAGTCCCCTTTCCGGGAGAGATAATCGATTGTGGTGGCGGTGCCCAAATCCACGATGATCCCGGGCCTGGCTCCCCTGGTGTAGAGACCGTGGCACGCAGCGGCATTCACCAGCCTGTCCGTCCCCAGGGTATCTTTTGTCCGGTAGCGGTTCACGATGCCCATGGGGGTCTCGTTGGCGACCATAAAGGTCCTCCTTCCGAATCTCTCCAGGCACTCGCGGGCGATGATGGCGGAAACCTTTTTCCGCACGCTGGAGAGCACGCACTCTCCGGCGAGCCGGGCGCTTTGGGGGTCCAGGTGTTCGAAAAAACTGCCGGTCTTCAGGCATGTCTCCGTGGAAAGCCTCCGGACATGCCTGATTTCCACCCCCTCCATGAGCGCGCTGGTTATATGGGTGTTGCCCACGTCAATGGCGAGCATACCCTATTCCTAGCCTATAACGCTTCCCCTCTTCAAGGCTTTTTCCCTGATCGAGGAATTTTAGGGGATAATCTTTTTGCCCCTGTTTCTCTCGGGGCAGAAACCGGTTACCATCTGCCTTGAAAATCAATGCTGCAAACCTTTCCTCTGGTGCCGAATCTTCCATTGAGTTCTGTGAGCGGACCGCCGCAGCGCCGGATCATCCTTAAGGAAAGTAAGGGCAGATCCGCTGAGCCGGGTAATGGCTTTCCTGCACCGCGCTCAGCCGGGAATCTCCGCCACCGCCCTGATCCACCCTGCGCTCGCGCCCTTGATCTTGATGGGGAAACAGTAGAAGGTGAACCCGGTGGGCGGGAGCTTGTCCAGGTTGGTGAGCTTCTCGATCTGGAAATAGCCTTTTTCGATCCCGGCGAAATGCCCCTCCCAGATCAGGGAAGCGTCGCGGGTGCGCTCGAAATCCCGGGCCTGAAACGGCAGCGGTCTGTCCCAGCTCCATGCATCGGTTCCCACCACGTGGATTCCCTGCTCGATGAGCCACAGGGTGGCCTGCCTGCTGAAGCCCGACCCCTTCACCAGGTATTCGGGCGTGCCCCAGAAGGCATCGGCGCCTGTGCGCGCCAGGAAAATATCCCCCTCCTGCAGGCGGTATTCCATGGCGTCGAGCTTTGCCCTGATATCGTCCGGGGTGATGTTGTAGCCGTCCGGCTTGTCGGTGAAGTCGACCCGCACCCCGTTGCCCACAGACCACTGAAGAGGGAACCGATCAATGGTCATCGCGGGCCTTCCCCCGTCCTGGCTCGGGTGATAGTGCCAAGGCGCATCCATATGAGTGCCTGCATGGGTGGAGACCTCGAGGATCTCCAGCGCCCATCCAAGCCCTCCGGGCAGGTCTTTTTCCGTGATGCCGGGATAGAACAGCTTCATGGTCTCCGCGCCCATCGCATGGTCCAGATAGGTGATCTTGGGAATCATGAGCGGCGGGTCGCTGGGCAGACCGTTTTCAATTGCTATGGAAAGGTCGATGAACTTTCTGGGCATGATGGTGTATCCCCCTTTTTCCCACGGACTCAGCCGTGGCCGGATGACCCGGGGCACGTGCCCTGAGCCCCGCGGGATGACCCCGACCGGTCTTTCGTGAAGACCCGGGTTGCCCAGAGGTCTTACCCTCCCGGGAAAAAGTATTTGATTCCATGGTAATAGGAGTATGTATTCTTGTCAATAAAGATCATCTCCTGATTGACACCCCCTGCTTTTTCCGTATTATGGGAGGGTATGGAATTCAATTTTCAAGAACTCATGAAGAATGTGCAGAAGATGCAGGAACAGGCGAAGAGGATACAGGAAGAACTCGCCCACAAGACCGTGACCGCTTCGTCCGGAGGCGGCATGGTCGACGTGACCGTGAACGGCAGGCAGGAGGTCGTTGAGATCAAGATCGACCCTGTCTGCGTGGACAGCAGGGATATACCCATGCTCGAAGACCTTGTCCTGGCTGCGGTGAATCAGGGAATGCGCAAGTCCCGGGAGCTCATGGCAGAGGAAATGAAACAGCTCACCGGCGGGTTGCCGCTGCCCTTTGATATCACCTGATGGATCCCTATCCCAAACCGCTCAAAGATCTCATCGCCCAGCTCAAGCGGCTTCCGGGCGTAGGAGAGAAGACCGCGACCAGGCTTGCGCTGTTCATCCTGGCCGACCGGGAGAGCTTCGCCGTCGACCTCGCCGGGGCCCTCACCTCGGTCAAAGACACGATTCGTCTGTGCTCGGTGTGCTACAACCTTGCCGACATGCCCACGTGCTCCATCTGCCAGGACCTCAACCGCGACCGTTCCGTCATCTGTGTGGTGGAGGAGCCCAGCGACGTGCTCGCCCTGGAGTCGACGCATGCATACAAGGGGCTTTACCACGTGCTCCACGGCCTCATCTCTCCCATGAACGGGATCGGACCGCAGGATATCCGGCTGCCCGAGCTCATGGAGCGCCTCTCCGGGCTCCAGTCAGGCGAAGTGATCGTGGCGACCAACCCCTCGGTTGAGGGAGAGGGCACCTTCCACCTCATCGCCAGGCTCATTGAGGAAAAGCGCTATCCGGTGCGGGTGAGCCGGATCGCCTCCGGCATACCCATGGGCGGAGAGGTGAAGTATATGGACCAGGTGACCCTTGCCAGCGCGCTGCGCTACAGGAGAAACGTCAAAGACAGGTAGAGTCGGAAGGAGCTGCGGATATGAAATCGTTTGCCCTTCAGGGCGGGTTTGTGGTCAAGGGGCCCCGGGACGTGGTGCGCGATCACTATGTGGTAGTCGAGGGGAACACCATCCGAGAGATCGTCCCCAAGCTCCCCGAGGGGGTCACCGAGGTGCTCGGCGGCCCGGCCGACATCGTCATGCCGGGGCTCGTCAACACCCATACCCACGCCGCCATGACGCTCTTCCGCGGCTATGCCGATGACCTCCCGCTGATGACCTGGCTTCAGGACTATATCTTTCCCGCCGAGGCCAGGTTCGTGGACCGGGAATTCGTGTATCTCGGGACCCTGCTCGCTGCCTGGGAGATGACCAGGTCGGGAACCACGGCGTTTTGCGACGGCTACTTTTTCGAAGACCAGGTGGGCAGGGCGGCCCGCGAGGTGGGCATCAGGGCATGGCTCGGCGAGGGCATCCTCCAGTTCCCATCGCCCTCGCTCCAGGACCCGGCCCGCACCATCGACCATTCCCGGAGGTTCATACGCCGCTGGCTGGACGATTCCCTAGTGAGGCCAACCGTGTTTCCCCACGCTGTGTACACCTGTACGCCCGAGCTCCTGGAGCAGGCGTATGCCCTGGCAGAGGAATTCGACCTGGTGTTTCAGATCCACCTGAGCGAGACGGCCTCCGAGGTGCAGCAGGCCCGCGAGCGGCTCGGTACGACCCCAATCCGGTTCCTGAACTCGCTCGGGTGCCTCTCGCAGAGGACCCTGGCGGCCCACTGCGTCCATCTGGACGACGAAGAGATCGCCCTGCTGGCTGAAAAGGACGTGTCCGTAGCCCACAACGCGGAGAGCAACATGAAGCTCGCCTCGGGCATCGCACCCGTCCCCTCCATGCTCGCCGCCGGAGTCAACGTCACCATCGGCACGGACGGGTGCGCGAGCAACAACAACCTGGACATGATCGGTGAGCTGTCGACCGTGGCCAAACTCCACAAGGTCAGTTCCATGGACCCTACGGTCCTCGACGACTGCACAGCCCTGGCCCTGGCGACCGAGAACGCGGCAAAGGCCTTAGGGTTCAACGGAGGAAGGATCGAGCCGGGCAGGCCCGCAGACCTCATCACTCTCGACGGACGTGCCCCGAACCTCGTACCCATGTTCAACCCGGTCTCGCACATTGTCTATGCGGCCACCGGCTCTAATGTCAAGGACGTGGTGATCGACGGAAAGATCGTGGTAAAAAACTACGCATCGCTCACCGTGGACGAGGAAGCGCTCATCAGGGAGTGCCGCGCGATCTGCAAAAAGATCAGCAGGGGCTGATAAAAATCGACAGAGGCTCCGGGCTTGGAGGAAAAGTATGCCCGGCTTGGAGGGAATCTTTTTCCCCCGGCGCTGCTGAAGACTTCTCGATTTATCCGGTTTTCCCAACCTGGCAGCATGATTGCAAAAAGTATAAAGCACAAAACGGCGTGTGCCGATAGGAACGAAATATGAGAGTAAGCAATCGATTTCTCTATTATCAGCTCGTCAAAGACATCGGGAAGAGCACCGAGAACCTCTTTAACCTCAACGGCCAGATCTCCTCGGGCAAGCGGGTGACCAAACCCTCCGACGATCCCATCGGTCTTTCCCGGGTGCTGATCTACCGCACCGAGCTCAACTCCTTCGACCAGTTCAAGAAGACCATCAGCTTTGCAAACGGCTGGCTTACGCGGATAGACTCCATCTGCATGGACATTGACGATCTGCTGGGGCGGGCAAGCGAGCTCGCCGTGCAGCAGGCCTCCGCCACGGCGAGCCAGGATACCCGGGCCGGCGCTGCGCAGGAGATCAGGGGAATCAGGGGCATGCTGCTGGGGCACGCCAATTCCAAGTATGCCGACAAGTATCTCTTCGGCGGGACCATGACGCAGACCAAGCCCTTTCTGGATGCCGACGTGGAGCTCTGGCAGGACGACGTGAATACCATGGCTGCGGATCATGGGGGCGCGGTGACGAATCTCGGGGGAGCGGCCTCCGCCGGCGACCGGTATATCAACACCGCTGACGGAAACATCTATGAGTATGACGGTGCTGCCTGGCAGGTGAGCACGGCCGCGAGCGAGGGCGTCTGTGCTGTCGTCTCGGGCGAAGGCGAGCTCTATATCTATTCGGGCGGACAGTGGCTCTCGCAGTATCAGGGTAACGACGAGACCTTTTCGGTGAAGATCGGCAAAAATGACGTCGTGGAGACCACTATCCCGGGCAACGAGCTGTTCAAGCATCCAGCCGGCAATATCTTCATGTCGCTCATGAAGCTCGAAAAGGCCCTGCTCGACAATGACCAGAATGCGATACAAGGGCAGCTCTCAGAGCTGGAAAATTCCGGCAAGGTCCTCTCGAACAAACTGGCGAAGGTGGGCGCAGTGGTCAACCGGTTGGATCATACGAAATCGGTGATCCAGCGCTCCGAAGTGGACACCATGGAAAGCGCGTCCGACATCGAGGATCTCGACTATGCATACGCCCTCACCCAGCTCAAAAACCAGCAGACCATCTATGAGGCGGCGCTCAAAAGCGCGTCGCTGATCACGAGCATGAGCCTTGTGGATTTCGTATAGGAGGAGAATCTTGGAGATTACCACCGTGAGGTTCGGGACCATCCCTGTACAGGAAGATAAGGTGATCGTGTTTCCCAAAGGAATTCTCGGGTTTCCGCACGATACCAGATACATCCTTTTCCCGCATGGCGAGGGTTCTCCCTTCTACTGGCTGCAGAGCGTAGATGACGGGGCCGTAGCCTTTGTGGTCATGAATCCCCAGCTGGTTCAGGATGATTATACAGTCGCCGCCGGAGAGGGCGTCCTCAAGGAGCTTCAGGCCGACGGCATCTCCGATCTCGAGGTGATGTGCATTGTCACCATCCCGCCTGCCAGTCCCGAAAAGATGACCATCAACCTGCTGGGGCCCATTGTCATCAACGTATCCCGGTGCCTCGCGGTCCAGATCGTATCCGCCGACGAGAAGTACTCGCACCGGCATCCCATCCTCGCCGGATCCTCCTGATGTTTTCCCCTTGACCTGCATCCGCGAGGCTTAAGCAACCCGGATGTTGTCTGTTCGCGCTTTGCACGGGCCCTTACGGCCGGGCGGCGTCAGCGTCGCAATGATTTGCAGCCCCATGTTCGGGCTTTGACTCCGGGTGGTGATGTGTCTCCCTGATGCAGAGATGTTTACAAAAGAGCAGATGTCTGTCATAGGATATCCCGATCCGATACCTGCATGCGCATGCAGAACTTCATTTCAAAGAAGCAGGAGACCACACCATGTACGGAAACATTGTTTCCTTTGTGGCCAAAGGCACCGACAGCGGCAAGACCTTCCTCATTGAGCGGCTCATCGAGGAGTACAAGAAGAGAGGCCTGAAGGTGGCTGCAGTCAAGCACGCCAACCATCTCGACCAGGTCGACAGGGAGGGGAAGGATACCCACAGGTTCGCCCGCAAGGGCGCTGACCGGATCGTCCTGTTTTCGGATCACGCGCTCATGCTCTACGAGTTCTCCCGCCCGGGTACGGACTATCTTGTCGAGCTTGCAGGAAAGAGCATGGACATTGTTTTCGTGGAGGGATTCAAGAAAGGCCCGTTCCCCAAGATCGAGGTCTTCAACCCCTCCCTGTATGATGCCCCGTTGTGCCTGGAGAACCCGGACGAGAAAGAAGCCTACATCGCCCTGGTGAGCAAAGAGCCGTTCGACGCAGGCTTGCCGTGGTTCTCGTTCGGTGACATCAAAGGACTCTGCACGTTTATCGACGGCCGCATCCGGCAGAAGTGAGCTCGTCCCTTTCGCTTCCCTTAAACGGGCGTCAACCCGTCCTGATCGCGCGTCCCCTTTCCGCCGGTGTATCTTGCAGGCGGCACGCCCTGGCGCCGGGAAACCGGGAATCAGATGCTCGTATACCTGCCGATAGGCTTGAGCATGAGGTTTTGCTCTCTTATCATGATTAACTGGTAGCGCCTGAAAAGAAACTGTGGTAAAGGCACAACGCTATGCTGATTGTCCAGTTGAAACCCAAGAAGGATGTGCCGGTCATCAAGGGACATCCCTGGGTCTTTTCAGGCGCCGTGGACAAGGTGCAGGGCTCGCCGGAAGAGACGAGCCTGTGCAGGGTTCTGGACGCAAGGGGCCGGTTCATCTGCCAGGGGTTTTACAATCCTTTCTCGCAGATCGCCATCCGCGTGCTCACCCGGGGCAGGGAGCCGGTCGACCGGTCGTTCTTCCTGAGGCGGATCGAGGATGCGATCCGCATGAGAAAGACCCTCATCCCGGCAGACACCACCTGTTACCGTGTCATACACGGAGAAGGCGACGGAATCCCGGGATTGACAGTCGATCTGTACGATACGGTCCTGGTGATGCAGTTCATCAGCACGGGTGTCGAGCAGTTCAAGAACGATCTCGTTTCCATATTCCACGATCTCTATCCTGAGCATGCCATCCACGAGCGCTCGGACACCAAATCACGTTCGGCCGAAGGGCTGCGCCCCCTGACCGGGCCGCTCTCCGGCAGTATGGACAAGACAGGCGTGCAGGTGCGGGAATACGGTATCCCCTTTGTGGTGGATGTCCTCACCGGGGACCGCACCGGGTTTTATCTCGACCATCGCGACAACCGCGCAGCGCTTCAAGAATTGGCGTCCGGAAAAAGCGTTCTGGACCTTTTTTCCTACACCGGCGCGTACGCCGTTCATGCGCTCAAGGGCGGCGCCTCGTCCGTGGTGTCGGTTGATTCTTCCTCCACGGCCCAGGCCCTCATGAAGAGAAACATGGAGGTCAACAAGATCAGTCCCTTTGTGTGGAAACACGTGCGCGATGACGCGATCAGGTTCCTCCAGGACGACCGCTCCAGATACGATATAGTGGTATGCGACTCCCCGCCCTTCATGAAAGAGGGCGACTTCGAAAAGGCGCTGGCCATGGCCATGGAAAAGCTCAATCCCTCGGGCCTGCTCTTCGCCGTATCGTACCTGGGCTCGCAGTTCACCTCCCTGGACCATTACCGGACCATTCACGCCTCTTCGGAAAAGGCATGCCGGAACGTCCGCCTCGTCAAGCCCCTGCACGAAGGCCCTGATTTTCCCGTACTCCCCACACATCCCCAGGGTATCCATCTCTTCGGCCATATCGTGTACGTCGAGTAATATCCGGGACAGGCTCACCTTTCCTTTCCCGCCGGCTTTCACAGGGATGTGGTATGGTTTCCCGAAATGGTCTTGCCGGAAACGCCTCGAAGAAAACAGGCCCCACTGCTCGGGGATCGTCAGGCCCCTGCATGTTCGGGCAGCGATATCCGAAGCCGCAGGATTATCCCAGACCGCTTTCGAGCTGCCTGCCGCCCAGGACGTGGAGATGCAGGTGCCTGACGATCTGGGTTCCGTGTTCGCCGCTGTTGATGACGAGGCGGTAGCCGGACTTCTCAACGCCCTTGCGCTTTGCCACTTCCTGGGCCGCCCTGAGCATGGCGAACCAGATTTCCTTGTCGTCGAGATCGTTGATGCCCTGATAGTGCTTCTTGGGGATCACGATCGCGTGCACGGGCGCCAGCGGCTGGACGTCGTCGAAGGCCAGCACCAGATCGTCTTCGTATACCTTGTTCGAAGGAACCTCATTGCCTGCGATCTTGCAGAAAATACATCCCATCTCATACCTCCGGATATGCTATCGGATACCCTGTGTTCCGCTCTGTGCGATCGCTGCTCTCAGGTCGATTTTCCCCTCGTACACGGCCTTGCCGGTGATCACGCCCATGAGCCCAGGGACGGCCTTGAGCGCGATGATATCGTCCATGCACGACACCCCGCCCGATGCCACTACCGGGATAGCGACCTGCTCCGCCATCTCCCGGGTGGCCTTGATGTTCGGTCCGGTGAGCATGCCGTCGCGGTCGATGTCCGTGTACACCACAAAGGCGGGGCTGCTCGGTTCGTACTCCCTTGCCAGCGCGACCGCGGTCTTGTCCGTGATCTCCTTCCAGCCTCGGGTGGCAACCCTGCCTTTGAGCGCATCGATGCCGATGCCCACACGGCCCGGAAAGGCGGCCAGGATCTCGCGGGCCGCTTCGGAGGCTTCCGCCGTGATCGTACCGAGGATGACGTAGCGCACGCCGAGTTCAAAGGCGCGCCGTGCGCCCCTGACAGTTCTGATACCTCCGCCCAGCTCGACCTCAACCCCTACTGCGGCACAAATGGATTCAATGGCCGCTACGTTGACGCCTTCACCCTTGACCGAGCCATCGAGGTCCACCACATGGATCCTCTCGGCCCCGGCGTCCTCAAAGGCCTTCGCCACATCCGCCGGTACGCTGCTGTAGCAGGTGACATCGTCGAACGCGCCTTTTTTCAGGCGAACCACCTTGCCTTCGTGCAGATCGATGGCAGGAATGACGATCACGACACCCTCCAATGCTCTTTCACCCACCAGCTGTTGAAAAGGATGCAATAGCGCAGGATGTAGACCTTCTTGTCCGAGGCCTGCACCTCGTAGAACTCCTCGGGATAAAAACCGGGATCTTCGTAGGCCTCGCGCCAGTGGCTTAAGACCTGCTCGATCTCCATGCTCTGTCCATCGATCTCCATCCGGTAGGGCTTGCCCGGATAGATGTAGCTGTCTGCAGTCCTGACCTTGGTGTGACGGTATTTCATAAGCTTTCTTTGGTGGAGGGCACCTCGACCCCGGTTACTGCTGCGGCCTCCTTCAGGGCACGGGCCAGTGCCTTGAAGCATGCCTCGGCAAGATGGTGCCCGTTGCCCGCAGCAAGCACGCTCAGGTGCAGGGTGATGCCTGCATTGAATGCAAGGGCCCGGAAAAACTCCGGGACGAGCTCCAGGTCCAGATCGCCTGCCTGCCCGTGAAACACGCCGCCTCCATGAACCTGAAAGAAGGGTCTGCCCGAGATGTCCAGACAGGCCTCCACGAGCGACTCGTCCATGGGCACCTTTGCCAGCCCGTAACGGGTGATCCCCTTCTTCTCGCCCAACGCCTTCTTGAGCGCGCGCCCCAGCACAATGCCGATGTCCTCCACGGTGTGGTGCAGGTCCACGTGGACATCGCCCCTGGCTTCCACCTTCAGCCCCAGCCCCCCGTGCCTTGCAAAGGCATCGAGCATGTGAGTCAGAAACCCTGAGGGGATGTCCGGGCTGAACTCCCCGCCGTCAAGGCAGAGCGTGACCGTGATATCGGTCTCCTTGGTTTTCCGTGTGACGGTTGCCTTCCTCATGTCCCAACCCCCGTGGCCTCTTCGAAGATCCTGATGACCTCCTCCAGAGACCCTGCATCGGCTCCGCCCTGGGCAAAGGCCGGCTTGCCGCCGCCCCGGCCGCCAACGGCCTGCATGGCCCTCTTCATGATCTTCCCCGCGTCGAAGGTATCAACTGCATCGGGGGTAGTCATGACCATGAAGGTGGCCTTGTCGTTGTCGGCTCCGGGCGCATAGAGAACGGCCGCGCCCGACTTGATGCGCTCCTTTATCCGGTCGCCTACCTCGCGCATCTGGGCGATGTCTCCGGTATCGACCTTCTTGAAGAATACCTTATGGCCACCCACCTGGTATTCTTTCTCGTCTTCTCCCGTACCAGCGCCGGTGGCGATGCGAACGTTGAGGTCCCTGATGGCGCTTTCCTGCTCACGGATCCTGCCCTTAAGGCCTGCGATGCGCTCGTTGATCTCAAGGGGTGAGCACTTGAGCTGATCGGACGCTGCGGACAGGATAGCGGCAAGGCTCCTGAGGTGCTCCAGGGATCGGGTGCCGGCGATGGCCTCGATCCGCCGCAAGCCCGCGGATACGCTGGATTCGGACGTAATCCTGACCAGGCCGATCTGGCCTGTGGCGTGGCAGTGCGTGCCCCCGCAGAGCTCGACCGATACGCCGTCTCCCACGATGACCATGCGCACCTCATCGCCGTACTTTTCGTCGAACAGGGCCATTGCGCCTTTCGCCATTGCCTGCTCCTTGGAGGTGATCTCGGTGCGGACGGGCAGGTCTTCCAGGACATACTGGTTCACGATGGCCTCCACCTTCTCGAGCTCTTCCCGGCTCATGGCCGCGAAGTGGGTGAAGTCGAACCTGAGCCGGTTTTCGTCCACAAAAGACCCGGACTGGTGCACGTGCTCGCCCAGCACGTCGCGCAGGGCCCGCTGGAGGAGATGTGTGGCGCTGTGGTGGCGCATGATGCTCTTGCGCCTGTTCTGATCCACGGCAAGCGTCACCTCCTGTCCCTTGGCCAAAACCCCGCTGGTGACCTCCACCTCGTGGATAATGATCCCGGACTCGGTCTTGGAGGTGCCCACGACCCGGGCACTTACACCGCCTGAGCGGATCGTGCCCGTATCGCCCACCTGGCCTCCGGACTCGCCGTAGAACGGCGTGACATCGGTGATGATCCGGCCCCTTTTCCCCTCCCGGAGCTCGGGACAGGGGGCATATCCTCCGGCGGTCTCCTCTTGGAGTTCCAGGACCTCGCCCCGGGCCTCGAACACGTCGTAGCCCACAAAACGAATCCTTGCATCCCCAAGCGAGGCCTCCAAGTCGGCCTTCTCCCCCGCGGCCTCGATAAAGGTCGAGGCAGTGCGCGCCTTTTCCCGCTGGATATCCATCTGCTCTTCGAAACCGGCGCTGTCCACGGTGAGCCCTTGCCTGCGGGCGATGTCCTCGGTGAGGTCCATGGGGAACCCGAAGGTGTCGTAGAGCGTGAAGGCCGCATCTCCGGGAATGACCGTCTTTCCCTGCACCTTTATCTCGGCCATGATCTCGTCGAGCAGGGCGAGCCCGCGGTCGAGGGTCTTCAGGAAACGCTCTTCTTCGTTGGCGATCACCTTGTCGATGAAACCCTTGCGGGTCTTCAGATCAGGATAGGCATCCGCCATCCGGGCAATGACCTCCATGGCCACCTTGTGGAGGAAGGGCTTGTCCATGCCCAGCAGCTTGCCGTGCCGGGCCGCCCTGCGGAGAATCCTCCTGAGCACGTAGCCCCTGCCCTCGTTCGACGGAAGCACTCCGTCTCCCACGAGAAAGGCGCCCGCCCGGGCATGGTCGGCCACCACGCGCAGCGAGACATCGGTTTCCGCGTCCGCGCCGTAGCGCAGCCCGGCCAACTCCGCAATGAAAGAGATGAGCGGGGAGAACAGGTCGGTGTCATAGTTGCTCTTTACGTCCTGCATCACCGCGGTGACGCGCTCCAGCCCCATGCCGGTGTCGATGCTCGGGTTGGGAAGCGGGGTCATGGTCCCGGAGGAGTCGCGGTCGTACTGCATGAACACGAGGTTCCATATCTCCAGATACCGGTCGCACTCGCACTCGCCGATCCTGCATTCGGGCCTTGCGCAGCCCACTGACGGACCCTGGTCGAAGATGATCTCGGAGCAGGGGCCGCACGGTCCGGTGTCGCCCATGGACCAGAAATTGTCCTTGTCGCCCAGCCGGATGATGCGATCGTCAGCGAGCCCGATCACGTCCCGCCAGATGGCGAAAGCCTCGTCGTCGCTGGTGTGCACGGTGGCCCAGAGCTTGTCCGAGTCGATTCCCATCTTGCCCACGAGGAACTCCCACGCGAACTCGATTGCGCCCTGCTTGAAATAGTCCCCGAACGAGAAGTTCCCCAGCATCTCGAAAAAAGTGTGATGCCTGGCCGTCCGGCCCACGTTCTCCAGATCGTTGTGCTTGCCGCCGGCGCGCACGCACTTCTGTGAGGTGACGGCCCGGGAATAGGGCCGCTTATCCGTGCCCAGAAACACGGACTTGAACTGCACCATGCCTGCGTTGGTGAAGAGCAGGGAAGGATCGTCCGCGGGCACCAGCGGGGAGCTGGGCACGACGGTGTGGCCCTTTTCCTGGAAATACTGAAGAAACATGCTGCGAATTTCGGAACCTTTCATGCATCGACCTCATCCAGTATGTTCAGAATCTTGTCAAACGCAAAACCCCTGCCCGCAAGGAAGCGGACCATCTTTTCTCTTTTCAGGCCCTTTCTCTTCTCGATGAGCATGGCTATTCTCTCTTCCTCGCTGAATTCCTTCAAGACCCTGCTCAGGGCTTCATCGGCCATGGCCTCGGGAATTCCCAGCTCCTCAAGCGAGAGCCGGATGGGGAAATCCCCCCACCCCTTCTCGGCCATGAGCCTGGCCCTGCGCACTGCATACTCCCGGTCGTCGAGATAACCGAGATCGAGAACCCTGTCGAGGACTCTCTGAGTACTCTCTTCGCTCAACCCCTTGCGCTCGAGTTTTTTTTTAGCTCAAAGATCGAGACAGCCCTTCGGGCAATCACCCGAAAGGCATAGGCGAGGCCCTGTTCATATGTCTCGATATTTCCCGTCCTGGAAGATCGCCGGTTTTTCCTGTTCATCAGAACCTTCTCCCCGCTCCCCGGGTGTTTCGCCTTCGAACTGGTCCCACTTGGAATCGCTGGTGCCGCGAATGCCCTTCATGCGCAGCGCGAAGTCGTTGGGATTCGTTGCCTGCCGCATGGCCTCGTGGTAGCTCACCTTATTATCCTTCACCAGGGCCATGAGCGACTGGTCGAAGGTCTGCATGCCATAGGTGACCATGCCCTCGGCAATGGCGTCAGGGATCTCCTCGGTACGGGTCTCGTCCGTGATGCACTCGCGGATCCTCGCTGTGGAGACCATCACCTCGGCAGCAGGGACAACACCCTGCCCATCCGCCTTGGGCAGGAGCCGCTGGGAAATGACGGACTTGAGAACACCGGCCAGCTGCAGCCGCACCTGCAGGTGCTGGTGCGGCGGATACTGCGAAACCACGCGCATGACGGTTTCCACCGCATCCAGGGTGTGCAGGGTGGAGAGCACGAGGTGGCCGGTTTCCGCTGCGGTCAGCGCGATATCAATGGTCTCCTTGTCGCGCATCTCTCCCACCAGGATCACGTCCGGGTCCTGCCGCAAAGCGGCTCGCAGCGCCATGGCAAACGAGTTTGTGTCCGCCCCCACCTCGCGCTGGTTGATGATGGACTTGCGGTCCCGATGCAGGAACTCGATCGGATCTTCGATGGTGATCACGTGGCAGTTGCGGTAGGTATTGATGTGATTCACCATGCCCGCCATGGTGGTGGACTTGCCCGAACCCGTGGTCCCGGTCACCAGGATCAGGCCCTTGCGCTCCAGCGCGATCTTCTTGAGCACCTCGGGCATCGCGAGATCGTCGAGGCCCGGGGGATCGGTGGGGACCACCCGGAACACCATCCCGAAGCTCCCCCGCTGCCGGAAGCAGTTCACCCTGAAGCGGGCCACACCCGAGAGACCGTGGGCCAGGTCGATCTCGTTGGTGGTCTCGAACTTGGCCTGCTGATACTGGTTCATGATGCTGTAGGCCATGGACGAGATGTCGTCGTTGGTGAGCTTCTCGCGGTCCCTCAGCGGGATCAGCGCACCGAACCGCCGGATCACCGGCGGCAGTCCGACCTTGATATGGACGTCCGAAGCAGACATCTGAACCGCCTGTTTCAAGACATCGTTGATATCCATCTCTGCTCTCCTGCGGTCTTTATCGCGGCCCCTAAGCCTCTGCAAGCTCGGGCGTCCCTGCCTCGGCCGGAGAAACGCCGCCCTTCTTCGCCGGGGCATCTGCCATCCGGAATGTCTTCCTCAAGTCCTCGTAGATCTCGGCATAGACCTCGGGATGCTCTTTGAGGAAGGTCTTTGACGCCTCTCTTCCCTGGCCCAGCCGCTGCTTTTTGTAGCTGTACCACGAGCCCGACTTCTCGATGATGGCCCGGTTCGGCAGCGAACCAACGTCGAGGATCTCGCCGTGCCGGGAGATGCCCTCGCCGAACATGATGTCGAACTCGACCTCCTTGAAGGGGGGGGCCATCTTGTTCTTGACCACCTTGACCTTGGTCCGGTTGCCGATCACGTCGGTGCCCTCCTTGATGGGCCCTGCGTTCTTGATCTGCAGGCGCACGCTCGCGTAGAACTTCAAGGCATTGCCGCCCGTGGTGGTCTCCGGGTTGCCGTAGAGCACGCCGATCTTCTGCCTGGTCTGGTTGATGAATATCGCCGTGGTGTTGGTCTTGGAGATCGCGCCCGAGAGCTTTCTGAGCGCCTGGGACATGAGCCTGGCCTGGAGGCCCATGTGTGCGTCGCCCATGTCGCCTTCTATCTCGGCCCGGGGGACGAGTGCCGCCACCGAGTCGATGACCACGATGTCCACGGCATTGGAGCGTACCAGGGTCTCGGCGATCTCCAGGGCCTGCTCGCCCGAATCGGGCTGGGAGACCAGGAGGTCCTCGATGTTCACGCCGAGTTTTTTCGCATAGTTGATGTCAAGGGCATGCTCGGCGTCGATGAACGCGGCCATCCCGCCCTGTTCCTGGGCCGAGGAGATGCAGTGCAGCGCGAGCGTGGTCTTGCCCGAGGACTCGGCGCCGTAGATCTCGGTCACCCTTCCTCGGGGAATCCCGCCGATGCTCAACGCCTCGTAGTCCAGCAGCAGCGACCCGGTCGAGATGACCGGCACGTCCTTGCCGACGCTGTCGGCCCCCATGCGCATGATGGACCCCTTGCCGTAGGTCCGCTCGATCTTTGTGATGGCATCCTGCAATGCCCGCTTTCTTCCTTCTTCCATTGGTTCATTCTCCTTTGTGCCCAAGAATGCTCCTATTCAAAACAGTGTAGCGCGCCCCGGTCGGCAGCAGTTCGCTCTGATATAAAACGATCTCGGTTGCTGAAAAACCCTTTTTCCTCAATTCCTTGTTCAGGTCTACCACAGTCGGAATCTTTAGTCTACCTATGGTTATATGGGCCTGGAACGGGCGTTTCTCAGGCTTGACGCCGAATGATGCGCAGGCCTTATCCACCCGAGAGGCAAGCTTACGAAGGGGCTCCAGGTCTCCGCTCAGCCCTGCCCAGACGACCCGGGGCCGCCTGGGATTCGGGAACGCGCCCAGGCCTTCCACAGCCAAACTCAAAGGGGCAAAATCCCGTGCCACGGCGCCCAGCTCCGCTGACAGGGGCACGACAACCTGTTCGGGGATGTCGCCCAGGAATTTCAACGTGAGATGCATCCCTGCGGGCTTCACCCACCGCACCCGGTCGTTTTTTCGGCTGAGATCGGCGATCACAAAGGCGAGATCGGCCTTGATCTCTTCGGGAAGGTCAATGGCTGCGAACGTCCGTATCATGCAGATAGGTCCTCAAGATAAAGAGCCCGGTCTTTGCAAAGGCCATCTTGTTGCCCTGCCGGTCGAATCCGAACCGGAAATCCCTGACCACATGATCTTCCTTTCCCCCTGCTGCGATCCAAACCATGCCTGCCGGCTTTTCGTCCGACCCGCCCGTGGGGCCTGCAATGCCCGTGGTAGCGATCCCGACATCGGCGCCCGTGAGATCCAAGACCCCTTTGAGCATCGCTAAAGCGGTCTGAGAGCTCACCGCGCCGTGGCGGAAAAGAACCTCCTGGGGAACCTTTAAGACCCGGGTCTTGACCTCGTTGCTGTAGGACACCACCGAGCCCGCGAAATATTCCGAACTCCCGGGGAGCTGGGTGACGATGTGGGCGATGAGCCCGCCGGTGCACGATTCCGCGGTGGCCAGAGTGAGGCCCCTGTTCCTGAGCAGGGCGGCCATGCCGGCGCTCAAGCTCTCCTGCTCCAGGGCATGAGGGCTCAGTATCCGGCGGACATTCTGCTCAAGGGCCTTGGGCACGACCACGGCCACCTCCATGTCCCTCGGCAGATAGCCGCATGCCGCAGCCAGGTCTCCCAGACGCCGGACGATCTCCACCTCTCTGAGGCCGAACACCGTGATTTCCACGGCTTCCGGCGCACTCTCGTTGAGCCCCAGGGCCAGAATTCTGAACATGGCATGCGCCTCCCGGGGGACACCGGGGAGAAAGACGACCCGGGTGCCGTGATCAAAGCAAAGGTCGATCCCCCGGGCGGAACCCACGGGATTTTCAATCTCGGGATAGAGCCGGACATCGCCGGAGGCGGCAAGTGCTTCGACCGCCCTGTGCGTGGTGTCGTCCGGGGTCAACCCCAGCCCTCCGGTGACAATGATCAGGTCGTTTGCCAAGGCGAGATCGCGCACGGCCTTTACGAGCCTTTCCGGACTGTCTCCGATAACGCGGACCTCGTCCATGGAGACACCCCGGGAGGTCAACCATGACGCCATGAACTGGATGAGCGCATCCTGGCGCATTCCCGTAAGGATTTCCGAACCGGTTATGATGATCGAGGCCTTCACCGGGGCCTCCCGAGCACCTTGAGGACGCCTGCCAGCACGCCTGCACTGATCGCGCCCGCCGCCACGTCGTCCATCATGACCCCGAAGCCTGCGGGCAGCCTCTCCAGCTGCCTCACCGGGGGCGGCTTGGTGATGTCGAAGAAGCGGAAGATCATCGCGCCGAGCAAGATCTCGCGGAAACCCCGGGGCCTGGCGAGCATAGTGATCAGAAAGCCGGATACCTCGTCGATCACCACCTGCTGGGGATCTTTTCCCCAGCAGCTTTCCATCCGCGAGGACGATGCAATCCCGACTATGGTTATCAGCGCGGTAGCGAGGAGATAGCGCGACAGGGAGAGCTTGCGGAGTACCAGATACAGCGGCAGTGCGGCAAAGGTCCCCACTGTTCCCGGGGCCCTGGGCGCGCACCCTGCTCCGAAAAACGTGGAGACGACCCGGCAGAGAGCATCGAGGAAAGGCATGGATTATTCTTGCGCCGGTCCGATATCTTCAATCTTGTCAATGATCCGCGAAAGGGGTCCGGTAGAAACGAGCCTGTCCATCTCTTTGAGGATTTCCTGAAAGTGTTTCAAGATCAATTCTCCCTCACGGGTCAGGCTTGCGCCGGTTCGCCCGTGTCTCCCTTTTTCCAGCAGACCGATCCCCAGCCTGTCTTCGTATTCTCTGACCTTCCCCCAGGCCGCCCGGTATGACATGCCGAGTTCCTGGGCCGCCTTGTGGAGGGATCCGGTTTCGGCCACGAGATCGAGGAGCTTGTAGATACCCATGCCGAACACCGTGTTCCCGTCCTTTTCAATCCAGATCTTGTATGCGAATTCCATAGGACACGGATACCATTATGCGCGCAAAGAATCAATGGTGTGAAAACGTTTGGAAAATACGGGGGATTCGCCGGGTTCGCCACACGGTTTCCAGTTGATCGCACAGGCGTTTATGCGCTATGTAAATCCATCAGAAAAAGAAACGGTGAGAAGAGGAGCATATGACAGAGTGCTACATCAAGGATTTCCCCCGGCACGTGGGGAAAGAGGTCGTTATCAGGGGATGGGTCTCCAACAGGAGATCGAGCGGCAAGGTTTCGTTCCTTCTCATCCGGGACGGAAGCGGCCTGTGCCAGGCCATAGCCGAGCGGGAAGTGCTCGGAGACGCCTACCAGGAGGTGAAGAAGCTTCCCCTGGAGTCGTCCCTTGAGGTGCAGGGAAAGGTGGTGGAGGAGAGCAGGTCTCCGGGCGGGTACGAGCTGCATGTCTCGCGGGTGGAGATCATCCACAAGCCCCAGAAGGAATTCCCTATCGGCAAGAAGGAGCACGGACCCGATTTTCTGCTGAACAACCGCCATCTCTGGCTCCGATCGAGCCGGCAGATCACCATCATGCGGGTGCGGGACACCCTGGTGAGGCATATCCGGGAATACTTTTACAAAAACGACTTCACCCTGATCGATTCGCCCATCTTCACCACCACCTGCGGAGAGGACACCTCGAGTCTCTTTTCCGTGGACTATTTCGATCTGGGCAAGGCCTTTCTCTCGCAGACCGGCCAGCTCTATCTGGAAGCGGCCATCTTCGGACTGGGCAAGGTCTACTGCTTCGGCCCCACCTTCCGGGCCGAGCGCTCCAAGACCAGGCGCCATCTGATCGAGTTCTGGATGGTCGAGGCCGAGGCCGCGTTCTTTGACCAGGACCGCAATCTCGCCCTGCAGGAGGACTTCGTCTCATACATCGTGCAGAACACCATTGCAGAGCGGGCCGAGGAGCTTGCCTCCCTGGAGCGGGACATCGAGCCGTTGAGGAAGGTCGTGCCACCCTTCTACCGCATCAGCTACGACGATGCCCTGGCCATCCTCCGGGACAAGGGCTCGGACATCGAATGGGGCATGGACCTGGGTGCAGACGACGAAACCCTGATCACGAGCCTTTACGACAGGCCGGTGTTCATCGAAAACTACCCCCGGAAGGTCAAGGCCTTCTATATGAAACAGCACCCTGATAAGCCCGAGTATGTCAAGTGCGCCGACCTCCTGGCGCCCGAGGGCTATGGCGAGATCATCGGGGGCTCGGAGCGCGAGAACGACCATGACAAGCTCATGCAGGCCATCCGGGAAAACAACCTGGATCCCGAGCGGTACGGCTGGTACCTCGATCTGAGAAAGTACGGCAGCGTCCCCCATTCAGGGTTCGGCCTGGGAGTCGAGCGCACCCTGTCCTGGATCTGCGGCCTCAAGCACGTCCGGGAGACCATACCCTTCCCCAGGATGATCTACCGGGCATATCCCTGACGCAAAAAACTGCGCGCTAGGCACGGCTGCCTGCGCGCAGCTCATGTTCCCCATGAGCTATATCGGCGCCATTCACGTGCCGGGACATATCGACAACAGACAATTTGCCCCTGTGGATCCATATTCTTGGGGGTTGCAGGTAAAAGATCATGGAAGACCGGTTTTAAGAAGAAGGGAAACCTGAACCACGAAAGGAAAAAGATTGGAGCGGGAAACGGGATTCGAACCCGCGACTTTAACCTTGGCAAGGTTACACTCTACCACTGAGTTATTCCCGCCCAAAAACAAGCCACTTTATATGCAACTCCTTTTTCATTGTCAAGGTGCTTTTCCCCATGAGAGGACCGGGCCTGAAGCTCGTATCTTTTCAATCCGCCCTATCCCCTTCCCGGACAGATTCCGGCCTGCGTGCATTCGTTTCCCTCCACCTGGATCCATTGACAATTTTGACCGCCCTCTTACTTTCACTCTTATGGTTTTCTCTTAGGAGGCTTGCGCTTTATCCCTGCAAGAGAGAGCTGCCCGCCCATTCAAATGACAAAGGAAAGAGGTGGTTCATGAGCGAGAACGAACACGCCGGGCCTGATCTGCAGACCATGGTCATGGAGTGGTTCAAGACTGTCGGCAGGTTCTGGGGCGAAACAGGGCAGGAAGATGGCTCTCCGACTGATGAGGACGGACAGCCAAAGGAGGCCGAACGTCTCTCCATAGAAGCATACGCTGCTCTGATGAAAACCTATCATGCCTTTTCATCCGCCATGAGCGAGCCATCGGCAATGGATTCACTTTTGCGCACCACAACGATTCTCCCCGGCATCACAACAACCCTCCTTGCCACGGGAATGAAGGGATATTTCGCTCTCCAGCAGCAAATCATCGATAAGATCGGCAAAATAGGAACCCGCACGGATTCTTACCGTTTCGACGCTATCGATGAGGAAACCCTTCGGACCTGGTCCGAGATTTACCAGAAGGAGATCAGACAGTTTTTCAATATACCGCAGTTCGGGTTGAGCAGGTTCTACCAGGAGAGGGTCAACCAGGCCCTGGACAAGCTCAATATTTTCAGCACGTCCCTGGCCGTGTTTCTCCATCTTCTCAGGCAGCCGTTTGAAAAGTCCTATCGCATGATGCATGAGAAGATCGAGGAGCTTACCCGCTCGGGCAACCTGCCCGAAGACTCCCGGGCCTATTATCAGATGTGGATCAAGATTCTCGAAGGGCATTTCATGACGCTCTTTCAGTCGCCTGAATATAACAAAACACTCAGGGAGACATTGGATGCCCTGGAGGATTATCTTGCAGCGCGCGGCAGAATTCTCCAGGACATGCTTCAGTCCCTGCCTGTTCCCTCGAGAAAGGAAATGGAAGACCTCTGTAAGGAAGTCTATCTGCTGAAAAAGAAAATCCGCTCTCTCGAAAAGGCGAACAGCAAGGAATAGCAGGAAAGGAGACACAATGGAAAAACCGAAAATCCCGGTCGACATGATCCTGAAACACCTTGCCGAGCAGGCGGAAGTGCACCAGATACGGGTGCAGAAGGCAACGGATGTCCTGTTGAGCGATCTCGAAACTGAGATCGCTGCGACTCCCTATGAGGTGGTGTATGAAGAAGACCGCGTAAAGCTCAAACACTATCGCGCCGTCCACGGGGCAGAGCAGACCATGAAAACACCCTTGCTGGTCGTCTACGCTCTCATCAACCGGGAGACCATGCTCGACCTGCAGCCGCAGCGAAGTGTGGTGAAAAACTTTCTGGCCAACGGGATCAACCTGTACATGGTGGACTGGGGATACCCCACCTATAAAGACAAGTTTCTCACCATCGACGACCACGTGAACGGCTATATGGACGATATGGTCAATTTCGTGATGGAGCGGGAAAAGGTAGAGCAGATCAATCTCATGGGCATCTGCATGGGAGGTACGTTCTGCGTGATCTACTCAGCGCTGCATCCTCACAAGATCAAAAACCTGGTGACCACGGTCTGTCCGACAAACTTCGATACCCGCCAGGGGCTGCTGCATATCTGGATGAAATGGCTGGATGTGGACAAGATGATCGATACCTTCGGCAACATGCCCGGAGACCTCATGAACTTCGGCTTTCTCCTGCTCAATCCGGCACGCCTGATGATAGACAAGTATATCGGGTTTCTGGAGAACATGGACAACAAGCCTTTTGTCGAGAATTTCGTGAGGATGGAGAAGTGGATTTTCGACAGTCCGGACGTTCCGGGTGAAACGTTCAGGCAGTTCATCAAGGACCTGTACCAGAAAAACCTCCTGATCGAGAACAGGCTGGTGATCGGGGGGAGGCATGTCGACCTGGGCAAGGTCACCATGCCCATGCTCAACATATATGCCCAGTATGACCATCTGGTGCCTCCCGAAGCAGCCGCGAAGATCACCGACGTGGTGGGCAGCAGGGACACCGAAAACGTGTGTCTCGATACCGGCCATATCGGCATCTATGTCAGCTCCAAGACACAGAAGGAGTTCGCTCCCAAGATCATCAACTGGCTTAAAGAGCACGAAGGCCGTTATGAGCAGGCCGGCCAGGATCATACGGAGAACGCCCCCGACAGGGTGCACCCTCCTGCTAAGAATATTTCTCCTGGTGTCAAAAGAAGCGAGGAGCCGAATCATGCCGGAAAAAAGGGACTTTTTTTCAACGATTTGCAGGATAAGCAGGGCATTCGGAAGCACACTTGAGAAGGATGACCTGCTGGACCTGATCGTCCGGAGCGCCATCGAAACCATGAACGGTAAGGCCGCGAGCCTGTTCATGCAGGATGAAACCCGGAAGGACTCGCTGTACTTCCCCATCGCGCAAAGAGGCCTGTCCAAAGACTATCTCCACATGGAACCCGGCGAGGCAAAGCGAGCCGCCGAGGAAATCCTCACCAAAGGCTACATCGCCATATACGATGCCGCGAAGGACCCCCGCGTCCATCACCACGAGCTGAAAAAGGCCGAGGGGATCGCCTCCATTCTGGTGGTGCCGGTCATGGCCAGAGACCTGGTGATCGGCGTTCTCGGCCTGTACACCGCCTGGCACCGAAGGTTTTCAAGCGACGAGGTCGAATTCCTCACCGCTCTGGCCGAACAGGGGGGGATGGCCATCGAACGCGCCCGGCTGGTGGAACAGATCCGCAAGAATACCGAGCTCTTCCTCAATCTCTCGGCGAGCATCAATTCCAGCCTGGATATCAAGAACATCATGGAGATCCTGACCGCGGACGTGGCGCGGACGTTCGGGGTCAAGGCGGTATCGGTCAGGCTTCTGAACAGGGAAAAAAAGATCCTGCAGCTGGTCACCAGCTATGGGCTGAGCGAGACCTACCTCAACAAGGGTCCGGTCTATGCGGAAGAGAGTATTTTTGAAGCGCTTCAGGGCAAGGCCGTCGTGATCTGTGATGCAGCCCTGGCAGAGGGTGTGCAGTACAAGGACGAGAAGAAGGCGGAGGGCATCGTATCCATCCTCTGTGTTCCCATAAAGGCCATGGATGAGGTGATCGGCGTGCTCCGCCTTTACAGCGGCATACCCAGGGAGTTTACCGAAGACGAGATCATGCTCGCCACGGCCATAGCCCATCAGGGAGGACTCGCCATCCGCAATGCCTCACTGTATCTTGCACTCAAGGAAGACATGCAGGACCTCAAACAGGACATCTGGAGTCACCGGATGTGGTTTTAGCCCCGCAGGCTACCTGTCCCGAGCACATCATCCCTTCGCCTTCTTGCCCAGTGGCGAGTCTCAGGGGTATAATAGACTTCGTTTTTCAAGACAGCCCTGTACGGGTGAATGGCTCAGGAGGGCGTCAGGCGCTTGGACCCAAGGCAAAGGGACCATGATAACAGGGACGGCATGAACACACTGAAAAAGGAGGATATTACCAGATGACCTAGAAAGCACCCGTTGTTTCGCAGAGACATCAACTGTCATCGGACCGAATTTTTTGTCTGGACTATTGAGGTCCACCTCTGAAGGATCAATCGACAAAAAAAAGAGAAAAGGAGGGCGAAAATGCCCGGAAAAACCATATCGGAACTGAAGGTTGGAGATTTTGCAGAATTCACGAAAACCATCTCCGAGGCTGATATCTATCTGTTTGCCGGTGTGACCGGCGATCTCAACCCGGCTCATATCAACGAGGAATATGCAAAAAACACCTTTTTCAAGACACGTATAGCCCACGGGATCCTCCAGGCCGGATTCATTTCCGCGACCATCGGTATGCAGCTTCCGGGGCCGGGCACCATCTATATCCGGCAGGAGCTCAATTTCCTTGCGCCTGTCCGGATCGGCGACACGATTACCGCCCGGGTGGAGGTGGCGGAAATGAATCCGGAGAAGAATCGCGTTGTCCTCAAGACCACCTGCAGTAATCAGAATCAGGAAACAGTACTCGACGGGCAGGCCCTGGTAAGCCCTCCCAAGGCACCCAAGCAGTAGGCATCGCACCCCGGGAGCGCAGAACCCCGCCCACAAGCATCTCAGCGGGACAGAACGCCCGATGGGGGAAGCCTGCCCGGAGAAACAGCGCAGGGGTGTACCTCATCGTGCCTTCCGCTGCGAACAGGCTTTGCCGCCAAGGACCGGCCAGGCGAACATCGCTGGGCTTCTGCGGCGGCTTTATGTCTTGCGGCTTGAAGGGGTTCTCTTTTTCGAGGCCGGCTCCCGGGCCTGCTTCTCTTGCCCGCCTGCAGCCTCCGTGCTTCCTGCCCGGCTGAAGAGTTCCGAAAAGTTGACCATCATGTTCTGAAACTGCTCAGCCTGATTCTTCATCAGGTTCTGAAATGCGGCGATCCCCTCGCCCTGAGCAGAGGTCTTCTCGTCCAGGATGGTACGGAGACGGCGGATGTCTTCTTCCTGGCGCAGGGTTTTTTCCCTGAGCTCCTCGTAATCCTTCCGCAGGGCCTGGTAACCCGCGGGCGAAGGGTAGCTCATCAGCGAGAAGATCCCTCCTGTGAACATCCTCTGAATGTCTTCCGCGGCCTTGAGGGAGGCGGTGCAGTATCCGGGTATTTCCTGGAGAAAGAAATCCAGACCCCAGCACTTGCGAAACATTCCGAATATATCCTGGAAGTTTCCGAACCCCTTGGTCATCATCTGCGAATAATCCTCCATGAGCTTCTGTCCTCGTGCGGCGTTCAGGAAGGTGTTTCCCCAGAGTTCCAG
>JALNWY010000014.1 GCA_023230665.1 Deltaproteobacteria bacterium | reverse complement strand
GGATCAATAGCGGTACTATTATAGTAATATTATGAATAAGTAAGCTTATAAAGCCCTGTATCAAAAAACATCCATGTAAGGCAATGAATTTCTTCTTCCTTCAACGGGCCTCATCCTACGCCGCTGAGGCAGAAGTCCGAAAAGGTCATATCGAGATAGCGCACCTGATCTTTATGGCGGAAAAAGCGCTTGTAGCGCTGCTCTTCCAGAACCTTGCTCGCCTGTCCCTTTCCCTCGTAACTGTTGAGCACCAGGATATCGGGCCTGGAGTCATAATTCAGCTCCAGGCGCTTGAGCAGGTATCTGACGAGCAGGTCTGCATCGGGAAACGAATACCCGCAGAAAATGATCCTCCGGGCGTTGCGGAGAATTTCGGACGAGGCGTGCATGATCTGGTTCAGAAAATAGTTCTTCATTCCCTTGAGAAAGGTGGGCGGGGTGATGATGGGGACCATGGGCATGCCGCACTGCGCGCACGGGATCGCGTGTTCCACGAGCCGGGTCACCTCGCGTTCGCGGGGGGTGAGTGTGAGGGAAATGCATGTGGGGCAGTAGAGCCAGTTGAGCGAGCCGTGGATCTTGAGGAGAAACACTGAGCGCTCTTTTCTGGGAATTCGCCAGTCGCACTCCCGGTGATAGTTGGTGAACTCCACGCCATAGTCGATGTCGATATCCGGATGCAGCTCGGTCAGCGCGTTGTCGATGAGAATATCGTAATTCAGCGATATGAATGCCGTACAAAGCATTCTCCCTTCTCTTTCCAGCCTGTTCACCAGCTCCCGGTGGTAGCCCCTGGGATTCTGGAGCGTGCGGTTGAGCACCAGGGCGATGAGGAAGATCAGGTCCTCCCGGACGGTCTGAACGTCCGGGGCGCCCGTTGCGATCGAGTATCCCCGGAAACTCTCGCCGCGGTCCATGGCGATTTCCAGGATGCCCAGGGTCTCTTCGAACGAGGGGAACATGGTATCGGATGAGGCGTCCCTGACATCGAGGCCGAAAAAATCCCGGAAAAACCTCGCGAGCCTGCCGATGCTGTCGGGATGACTGCTGTGTTTACGGTCGGCTCGGAAAAACTCGCAGAAGAGGTCCTTCTGCACCGGGGCGCCTTCAGATGCCGAAGCCCCTGCACCGAGAAAAATCACATCCTCTACCGCTGCCATGATCCCTCCTTCGAGTCGGACCCTCCCTACCCGGATTTTACCCTTTGAGATCCCTGCCCGCCGCTCTCCTGCCGACAGGCGGAACACCTCTCCCAAGGCCGCGTGCCCGTCCCTATCCTTGCACACTCAGGCCGGCTCCGAAAGAGCTTTTTCGCCCTGTCAAACATGCCGGGCCGGCGCATCCATGGGTTGCCGGCATGCACAGCACACCCATGGCGCTCTGCCCGAAGGTTACATCTTTTTCTCATTTCCCTTATCTATATGTATGCAGACATTGTTCAACAGGGAGCACAAAAACCTATGGCCGAAACGAAAAATTCCGGGAAGCGCAACCACCTCAGCCTGCTCTCCGATATGAATGAGCTGACCGGCCTGCTGGTGAGCACGCTCACGGTCGAAGATTTCCTGAGACGCTCGTCGGAGATGGTTGCCCGCCACCTGGGCGCCCGTATGTGCTCCATCTACCTCTACGACGAACCCTCCGGCGAGCTGTACCTCGCAGCAAGCACTGGAGCCCAAACCCCACTCAGAACCCGTATCGGGGCGGGGGAAGGCCTGGTGGGGCATTGCGTGAGCCGGCTCAAGCCCGTGTGCGAGGGCATTGCCGGCAGGAGTCCCTCGCTCGTGCATTTCGAGCCGGACCGTCAAGACGTGTACCAGTCTTCCCTGGTGGTGCCAATCCATCGGGGACCGGTGCGAATCGGGGCCTTGGAGGTCCGGCATGAGAAGCGCGAGGCCTTTGACGAGTCCGACATCATGGCCCTGCTTGCCGCTTCTTCGCAGCTGGGTACGGCAATCGAGAGCGCCCGGATGATCATGGAGATGCACCGGGTCGAAGGAGCCTTGCCCGTGCAGTCGGATATTCCGCCGGACACGGTGTTCAGGGCCGTGATAGCGTCTGAGGGCTATGCCTATGCGCCTGTCTCCGTCTACCGGAGAGGAGGCGCTCAACAACTGCTGGAGCCACTGCCCGGGGACGCAGCGCAGACGCTTGAGGATTTCCGCATGGCGCTCGATGCCACCTCGGAGCAGCTTCAATCCCTGCAGTCGGGCTTTGCCAGGCGGCTTCCCGAAAGCGCCTCGCTGATCTTCACCACCCACTTCATGATGCTCAAGGACGAGAGCTTCACGGGCAGGATGATCCGGATGATCGATGAGGGCGCGCCTCCGGCTCAGGCCCTCGCGCAGGTCGCATCCCACTATACGGCCCTGCTCCTGTCCAGCCCTCACGAGTATATGCGCGAAAAGGTCAACGACATCGAAGACCTGGTTTTGAGGATCATGCGCAACCTGAGAAAGGCGGGTCATCACGATGCCTCATCCGGCGCGAGGCGCATCGTGGTTGCGGGCCGGCTCTATCCTTCCGACATTCTCAGGCTCGCGGCCAACGATGTTCAAGGCATCATCCTGGTAGGAGGCGGCACTACGGCTCACGTGTCTATTCTCTCGCGCTCCCTGAAGATCCCCCTGCTCATGTCGGAGCAAGAAGAGCTCCTTCTCCTGAGCGAGGATACGCAGGTGCTCATGGATGCCTATACGGGAGACATCTATATAAATCCTTCCCAGAAGATCGTCAGACGGTTTTGCGAGCGCGAAAAGGCCCGTCATATGGCCACCCGGAAATCCGCGGGAGGCCGCGCGCAGACCGTGACAAAGGACGGTGAGCGGGTCAGACTCCTGGCAAATATAAACCTGCTCAGCGAGGTCTCTCTTGCCCGGGACCTCAAGGCGGAAGGGGTCGGGCTTTACCGGACCGAGTTCCCTTTTCTCCTCCGGTCGTCCTTGCCTTCTGAGACCGAACAATACCTGATCTACAAGCGGCTGTTCGACGAGATGAAGGGCCGGCCGGTCATCATCCGCACCCTCGACGTGGGCGGCGAGAAGGTGCTCCCCTATCTGGACTCCCCTCCCGAGACCAATCCGGAGCTGGGCCTGAGATCCATCCGCTTTCTGCTCAGCCGCAGGGACATCTTTGCGGCCCAGATCAGGGCCATCCTCAGGGCCGCAGCCGGGGCCCGTGACGTGCATATCATGTTCCCCATGATCTCTTCGCTCGATGAGTTCCTGGAGGCCAGGCGGTTCGTCCTCTCCTCTCTTGAAGAGCTCTCCAACGAGCAGGTATCCGTTTGCGAGAGGCTGTCCATCGGCATGATGGTCGAGCTGCCCTCTGTGGTCGAGATTATGGAAGAGCTGGCTGACACAGCGGATTTCTTCTCCATCGGCACCAATGACTTCGTGCAGTACACACTGGCTGTGGACCGGGCCAACCAGCGGGTTTCCGGATACTATGCCGCGCATCATCCCTCGGTGCTCAGGGGGCTGAAGCGTATCGTGGAGGCCGCACTGAAAAAGAAAAAGGAGATATCGATCTGTGGCGAGATGGCCCACGAGACGATTCACCTGCCCTTTCTCCTCGGCATCGGGATCCGCCGGTTCAGCGTGGACCCGCAGTTTCTGCCTCAGCTCCAGGAGAGCATCTCCCGCATCAGCCTCAGCGACGCCCGGGAATATGCGGATGCGCTCCTGTCGCGCCCCAGACTCAAGGACGTTCAGGAGATCATGGAGGACAGGAAGTGGGCCAGGCGGTTCGGCATGCAGGGACCAGCCACTACCGCGAGTAGAACTCCACGATGAGCTGCTCGTTGATGTCCTGGTCGATCTCGCTCCGGTCAGGCTCTCTCACCACTTCGCCGCCATTGTCGCTTCGCCTGAGCCATGCGGGCACGGCCGGAGGGTTCTGCGACAGGGCCTGGACATCGGGCATCTTCTGTATGTCCTGATCCATGGTTATCACGAATCCCGGCTCCACCAGTGCGGAGGGGATGTCCAGATGGTCCCCGTTCACCAGCACGTGCCCGTGCGATACGAACTGCCTGGACTGGAGCCGGGTCCGGGCAAAACCCAGACGGTAGACCACATTGTCGAGCCGTTTCTCCAAAAGCTTCAGGAATGCGACACCGGTATCACCGGATGCGCTCTTGGCCTTTTCAAAAAACTTGAGAAACTGCTTTTCCTGCAGTCCGTACATGCGCTTGACTTTCTGCTTTTCCCTCAGGTGCAGGCTGTATTCGCTCTCCCGCCTCCGGATTTTTCTGCCGTGCATGCCAGGCGGCTGCTGCAGACGCCTCTGGAGACTCTCTCCGCCTGTCCCGTACAGATCCACCCCTTCCCTTCTGGATTTTTTGTGTTTCGGTCCGCGGTCACGTGCCATGGTTCGTCCCCTTTTAAGAAAGAAAATATGGTCCATGAGTCAGCGATCAAATACTACTCCCTTTCATGGCATATGCAGCGGGCATCTTCCGGGCTGACAGGGCCCTGGAATATGCTCGGTGGCGTGAATCCTTCAAGACATGATGCCTTTGATCCGGTGCGTCTATTAAAAAACCGGACACAGAGCGAGGATCAGGAACCCGGTGCTTCCCGCTCGCGGCCCATTCCCACGCTCGGGAGCAACACGGAAAATATTGAACCCTTTCCCGGCCTGCTCCGGACCGTGACAGCTCCCTGAAGGTCCTTGACGATCCCGTGCACCACGGCGAGTCCCATGCCGGTGCCCTCCCCAGGCTTCTTGGTGGTGAAGAACGGCTCGAAGATCCGCCCAACAGTCTGCTCGTCCATGCCCTCTCCTGTATCGCTGACCATGATGCATACATACGATCCCGCGCTGAGATCTGGAGACAGCCCGGATGCCTCTTCTTCGCTCAGATCTTCCTCGGTCAGCCTCACCTCAAACTGCCCGCCCTTTTCCCTCATCGCATGGCCCGCATTAGTGCCCAGGTTGATCATCACCTGCTTGATCCGGATGGGGTCGGCAAGCACCACCGCATCCTTTGCCTTGAGCTGCTGGCGGATATCGATGGTTGAGGGGAGCGCAGACCGCAGGAAGGCCACTGCCTCGCCGATCACCGGTTCGATGGCCACCGGCCTCTTTTCCCGGGACTCCTGCCGGCTGAAGGTCAAGATCTGTCTCACCAGATCGGCGCCTATCCTGGCGGCCTGCATGATCTCCTCGAGCAGCCTGTGGACAGGATGATCTTCTTCGATGTCCAGAAGGGCCTGTTCGGTGTTGATCACGATGGGAGCCAGGATGTTCTTCAGGTCGTGGGCCACACCACTCGCCAGTGTACCGATGGCCTCGAGCTTCTGGTTCTGCGAGAGCTGGTCCTGCATTCTCACCTCGCCGGTGATGTCCCGGACCACCTCGATGAAATTCGTGATTCTTCCTTCCTGGTCGTATACCGGGGTGACGGTCAGACTGATGTCGACAGCCTCTCCGGTGGTCATTCTCATCCTTTTCTGCCTGCCGCTCCATTTCCTGCCGTGCTCAACGACATACTCGATGACCTCGTCGATATCCTTCTGATCAAGATATGTCTCGAACTCAGCGAGCTTTCGGCCTGTGAGTTCGTCGCGCCGGTGACCACTCATATCCTCGTAGGCCGGATTGACATATTCCACCCTGCCTTCGGGGTCGAGAACGGCTATGCCCTCGCCTGCGTTCTCGACTGCCTCTGCAAGCATCCTCAAGTTCCGCTCCATTTTCCTGCGCTCGCTCAGATCCATGCCGATGCCGATCAGGGAGCCATCGGAGAGCCGGGCGTTGAACCAGGAGGCATGCATCGTGCTTCCGGAGCGGGTTTCCATCTCGATGTCCCGCCAGGAAGGGCCTGCCTCCCGCATGTATTCCCATACCTGCCTGCGGTAGCCGGAATCAGGATATACCACGGCCATAAGATCCATGCCCTGTATCTCTTCCCGGGACCAGCCCAGAACCTTCTCGGTTTCTCTGTTGACGAAAATCATCCGTCCGGATGGATCATAGAGAGCCAGCATCACGGGAATATTGTCGATGACGGCCTGCAGGATCTCCCGCTGCCTCTGAAGCTTGTCCACGGTCTGAGCCAGCACCTCGGTCCTTTCTCTCACCTTGAGTTCGAGCCTCTCGTTGGCCTTTTTCAGGGCCTCCTGGATCTGCTTGACATGGGTGATGTCGCTGAAGATGGTGAAGAATCCTTTTGGTTTCTCCTGCCCGGGTCTGATACGGGGCAGGCTCTCTATCGATATCCACCGGCTTTCTCCCCCCTTTTGCCTCTCGATTCGTATGATGGATCGGGGGGCGGCCTCGCCGGTCCGTGCGAGCCTCATGGAGGGGAGCTCTTCTCCCCTGATCGGGGTGCCGTCTTCCCGGTATGCCGTCCGGGAGAACATGTTCAGCATCTCCTCTATGGTCAGTCCCTTCAGACGCTCGAAATCAAGGCTCATGATCTGTCGCGCCGCAGGATTGGATGAGACGAGCCTGCCCTTTTCGTCGTACTCCACCACCCCCTGCGCCATGCTCTCATACAGGGTCCGATACCGCTCCTCAGATATGCGCAGCTCGTCCTCGGCCTTCTTGCGCGCGGTAACGTCGTGGATAATAGAGTACAGGAGTTCCTCTCCAGACACATCGATGGGCCCGCTGTAGACCTCGACATCCCTGACCTCACCGCTGGCCAGCCGGTGCCTGAAGGCGAACATCCTCTGCCGCTGGGACCTTGCTCGATTCATCTCTCTGAACACTTCCTCTCTGGTGAGGGTGTTGATCTCGGTGATATTCATGGAAGTGAGCTGTTCCCTGGTATACCCATAGAATGCGGCGGCAGCCGGGTTTGCGTCCACGATATGCCCGGTGCCGGGCCTGATGAGCAATATGACGGCATGGTTGTTCTCAAACAGGCTGTGATAGCGGCTCTGGCTCTCCCGCAGGCTTGCCTCGACCTGCCTGTGTGCCGTGATGTCCTGGATGACCAGGGTGAACCCCTGCTCCGATGATGTGCAGCTGCAGTGGAGCCACCGGGGCATGGGACGCGGAAAGAATATCTCGAAGCCGGACTGAGCGCTCAGCCCGACACACTGTTCCAGGCCGTGGAAAAGCGCGGGATAAACCTGCTTCGGGAAAACCTCCAGCAGGCTGTGCCCCTGGAGATTCTCCTGTTTTTGTCCCAGCATGTCCATTGCCCGGGGGTTGACGAATGCTATGCGGAAATCCCTATCCAGATGCACGATACCGATATCCGCATGCTCCAGGATCTCCCGCAGGTCAGGAACGGGATCCCGATCTTTTCCGCGGCCTGTACGGGAGCGACTGTCTCCCCCGGTTATGGGGCCGGCCTTCCTGTTCGACTTTTTCATGGGTTCTTTCGCCATGAACTCAAGCGCTCTGTCCAAGGCCGCATGGGTCTGTTTTCCATAACTCCGATGACGCCTCTATCCTTATGATGATAGGCGCCGGGCAGAGGTTTCCAAAACCAGAGCCGGAGGCCTCCTCGTCCCATAAGGAAGCCCTGATGCGCATATGCACTGGCAATCAGTCTTGATTTATTCCGGCAGGGGCCAATATATTACTATAGACGCGAGTTCACCGGCGCCGTGCCCATCGGTTGTGCGTGCCGGCGAACAGGCATTCACAGGCGGAAGCATTTCACCCCCGGCGAATGGCCTTTTGCCTGACTGTTAGGGTGCTCTTTGCGTGCTCGATAAAAACAGGAGAATGCAATGGGAAGATTGGTCACCGCTGATATCGACCTTGATTTTCACACCGAAGATATCGCGCTGCTCAGGGAACTGGCGCACGAGTATCACCCCCGGGGAATGATGCTCGTGGAGAAGATGCAGGTTTCCGATGAGAGAGAACATTTTCTGCTGACTATCCAGGTGCCCAGGGCACTCGTAGAATGGGTGAAGGAAATGAACCGCAAGTATCAGGACAAGGCCTTTGTCACATCGCTCATCCGGAAGGTGCTGGAAGAGCTGGATTTCTTTGATGACGGGCCGGGCGACAATCACGGGCACCTTTACCGGAGCATCCACTAGTTCCTCCCCTTAGGGGCTATGCCCCCAAGGGAAGGGATAACGCTCTTAAAACCTACTCGTTCTTTTTTCCCGTTGACAACCGCATACGCCCTCCGTATCTTTCACATAACCAGAAGACGTGTATCCCATGGATTTATGTTTCATCCTTTTTTTTCCGATGGTGTGAATGTATTTGCCGTTGCCGGAGGTCATTTCTCGTAAGGGCTATTTTACACACGTGAAATACCATCGGAACTGCAGGAGATGAAGGGTCGAGCGGAACAAAGAAGAGCAACAGAAACATCCTGGGTCAAGAGTATGGCCTCAATTCTCCATGCCATTGATGCAGTGGAGGATACGGATATGAGAATGTTTTTCCTGAGTGGGCGCCTGAAAAGGATTCATAGGAAAACAACAGGACGTAGGGCCCCGGCGGATCCGAGAAAACCATGAAATACACGTCTGAAGAACTGAACGCCCTCTACAGCAGCGCTTCCATAGGCGTATGCATGCTGGACGCCGGCATGCGCGTTGTCCGGATCAACGATTATCTCGCTCGAATTCACGGCGCGCCCGCTGCAAACCATACGGGCAGGACCCTGCACGAGGTCGCCCCCCATGTTGCAGCCCGCGCAGAGGCGATTGTCCGCGCGGCCATTGATACGGGCAGACCGGCGCAGGGGATCTGGTTCTCGGGCTCTGCATTGTCTGATCCCGAGATCGCCGTCCGGCTGGACGGCAGGTGTGTTCCCTTGAAAGACGACCATGGCCGCGTGACAGCGGTGAGCGCGCTGGTGCTTGAGGCCGCAGCGCGGCGGTTATCCCGTCGCGCCATTGAAGATGCCGGGCCCTGCCGCCCGGGCACCCTGGAAAACCAGGACCATGTGCCGATTCAGGCCCTGCAGGATTCCATGGCATATCCGGGCCTCCTGAGCAAGATCCTTGACAATATCCCGGTGATGATCCTGCTCTTTGACTCCAGGGGGATGATAGAGTATGTAAGCCCCTCGTCCCAGGAGCTGAGCGGATACCGGCGTGAAGAGCTGTTAGGGCGGACGGCGCGGGTCTTTGGAGATGATGTCTATGAGAGCTACCAACATATCTTTGCCTGGGTGCGCATGAAGAAAAAGGCATGGTCCGGCCGGAAAACGGCACGCCGGAAAACCGGTGAAAAGGTCCATGTCGGCGTGAGCGTCTCTCCGGTATTCGATGAAGGGGGCGCGATTACCGATTATGTCACGGTACTCAAGGACATCACCCGGGAAACAAAGCTCCATCAGCAGCTCATCCAGACCCAGAAGCTGGAGGCCATCGGAACACTGGCAGGGGGCATCGCCCACGACCTCAAGAACATCTTCACACCCATCCTCATCAACACCGAGCTCCTTCTCCAGGACACCGGGCCCGAGAGCGCCGCAATCCCCCTTCTGAAAGATATCTACGAGGCGGTGAAGCACGGTGACGAGCTGGTGAACCAGATCATCACCTTCAGCAGGCGCGACCTGCAGATGAAGAAACCGGTGGCCATTGCCGCAGTGGTCAGGGATGCACTGAGCTTTTTGAGAGCAGCTCTTCCCTCAACCATCGAGATAATCTGCCGGATCGTGGACAAAAGCTCTGTGATCGTGGCGGATTCTTCACAGATCAAGCAGGTGATCATGAATCTAGGCACCAATGCCGCATACGCTATGAGAGGAGAGGGTGGAACCCTTGAGCTGACGCTCACCAGGGTGTTCCTGGACGAGTCATCGGTGGCGAGGATTGCACCTGGTCTCGCCGCCGGCCTCTATGCAGAGATCACGGTCCGTGATACTGGCGAGGGAATGGACGAAGAGACCCTCAAGCGAATCTTCGACCCCTTCTTCACCACCAAGGGCAAGAGCGAGAGCACGGGCATGGGGCTGTCCGTGGTCCATGGCATTGTCCAGGATCACAAGGGGGTCATCTCGGCCGACAGCACGCCGGGCAAGGGATCGATCTTCACCATACTCCTGCCCCTTGCGCCCGAGGGCGGCTAGACCGCCAAAGGTGCCCGAATCTTGAATTCTTACCCGATGATTGTCAGGATCTTGGGCTCGCTTCTGGGCGGCCGTTGGGGGATCTCGCGCGGATAGCCCAGGATGATGGTTGCAACGATCTGCTGATCTTCGGATATGTGGAGTTCTGCGAGAATTTCCGGGTCCTGGATGGACGAGCCCAGGTCCACCCAGCAGGTCCCCAGCCCCCGGTCTGCAGCGGAAAGCATGAGATACGACGCTGCGAGGCTGCAGTCCTTCACTGCCGAATGCAGATCCCTGGGGCCCGTGATGTACATCAGGCAGGGTGCATTGTAGAACACGTTGAAATTCTCGTCCTTCAGAACCGGACGATACAATCGCAACATCGGCGACTTAAGGGTCTTCATGTCGTTCAGGAGGTTCTTCTTGCTCTCATCGGAGAGCCTGCGCATCATATCCCGGTCCGCGACCACGACAAACCCGCATGGCTGGCGGTTGCTCGCGCTGGGCGCCTCGCAGGCATCCGCGATGAGCTCTCTGACCAGGGACACGGGCACCTCCCTGTCCTCGTAGTCACGTACCGAGCGCCGCAGCCTCATCAGGTCCCTGAAATCCGTCATGGGGTTCCCACCTCCCTTAAAGGTATTCTCCTCGTTCTTCTCATCCCGGCCTTCCCTCTCCTGGAAGCAGCCCGACCACACTCGAATCACATGCCATGTTCCCGGATAAGAACAGGTGAGCTTGCCGGATCCGACCTCAGATCCACTTTTTCTTTTCCAGCAGCTTCATGAAGTTGCGCTTTCTGCTATGCTCGGCTCCGAGTTGTTTGAGATAGGGGGTGAAATCCTTTTCCCGGTCCAGCATGGTCATGAGGTCCCTGATCCTGACCAGCAGCCTGACGGCCTCCTGGTAGGCGTCGTTGTTCTTCCGGTTGATGACGGCCCCGATCTGCTGCTGGTACACCTGCAACGACTCCTCGGGGTGGCTCTTCTCCCGCCTGAGCGCGAGCTGCATCCACAGTGCATCCGAGCACCCGCCGGACCTGGCCTCTTCCCATGCGGAATCGACGTCGTTATCTTCCAGATGGATCTGCACGAGAAGCGAGTGATCGATACGATTATAGAGTCGCATGGGCCCCTTGCTCCTGTTCTGGGTTATTTTCTTGTGCTCGAGGCGTTCACGGATCAGGGCAATGGCCTTGCCCCTCCATTCAGGCCAGACCCTGGAGCCCCTGGCATGTTTTTTCAGGCTGAGATAGCGCGACAGGCCCGGGCTTAAGGTAAAGGACAACCAGATGAGGCCCAGCGCCTTTTCGTGAAACCCCTGCCGGTGGTAGGCGTCAGCCAGGAAGTCGACGAGCTGAACGTCCGGGTTCTTTTCAAAGGCCCGGACCCCCCGCTCGGCCCATGCCAGGGCCTCGTCGTCCCTGCCCGCCTCCTGATAGAGCTGAGCGATCTCCAAAAAACAGACCGGCCGGGTGAGGTCGCTCTTCTTGATCTCCGCGAGGAAGTCAATGTTTCCTTCCCGGCGGGCGAGCGTCTCCATGATGCTGCGGAGACGATACCGGTAGGAGTCGAACTGGGTCTTTTCCCCGGGCCCCAGCGGTTTGACTCCGGTCCATGCCTTTTCCGCGAGCCTGCGGTACTCGGCGAGCCCTTCATTCCCCAAGACATCGGCATAGGTATCGGCGGCCCCGGAAAAGATGTCGTGCTCCGAGCCCAGCTCCCACTCGAAGAGCCTCCGGGCCATGTCCTTGCGGTTGGGCCGCGCCTTTCTGCACGCGCGGTGGTGAATATCGATGAGCCCGGAGACAATGTCGTCCATGTAGCCGCCCGGGTCGCCCAGGGAGTGCATGGCCAGCTCCACATTCGTCAGCGCATGCTCCGCCAGGTCCATGACCTCTGCGACAGAGCCGTTTTCCAGCAGATTCTCCAGGATATCGAGCGCATTCTCCACCCTGCAGAAGTAATCGTAGCTGTCGTGATAGTCGATGAAATCATCCATGAATATCACGTTTGACAGGCATTTTTTCAGCCGGTCCACATCGATCGAGCCGTCATCGCCCAGGGAGGCATGCATTTCAAGCCAGTTCCAGAAATCATCGTCATCATCGGCGTGCTCCAGGACCAGATCCACCAGCACTGATTTTTTCTGCCGGGCCAGCCACTCGGGAACCGTCAGACGAACCGCACCCCGTTTCCCGGTGTGCTGCATGCTCTCCTTCTGCTGCTTATCGAGCCAATGGAGACCCGTGGCCACCAGATGCTTGCAGAACTTCCCATCCAGACCCGCAGGGCACGAGCACGAAAACTCGATCTCCATGCTGGTCTTGTCGATCTTGATCTGCGTGCGATACTTTTCAGCCCCCATCACCGAGGCGGTGATGCTCCCGCTCTTTTCCCTGAGCGAGCGTACCCGCGAGTCGTGAAAATATTCGCCCCCCAGCCGGTAGCTCTGAGAGCCGGCCAGCCTTCGCAAGGTGAATTCGGAAATATAAGCATTCAGATCGATCTTCATAAAACGACTTTTTACTTGAAATATTGTCTTTGTAAAGAAAATTCACCGATATGGGCAGCACCGGCATCCCAAACCCCTTTTGCCTCTCAGAGCGCCATCGGCCTCATTGTCCGGTACATTATCCGCATCATCTCCACCACCGGCGGCAGGGCTGGAACCGCTGCCTTTGCCGGATATGCCCCGCAGGCTCACCAAGGGCAGCTGCCCGATGACGAGAGGTACTGCAGGACAATCGCCCGAATGGAATCCAGACCGATCTCCTCCGGCCGGATCTCATGCCTGGGTACGAAGAGACAGGCATCGGCATCGTCGCCTGCCCGGACAGTGCCCAGATCGTCTACAGTGCACACAAAGGCAAGGTCCAGGGTGAAGTAGGTGATCCCTCTGTAGGGATAGGTGTTGGGGAACGAGCCGAAGTAGGAAAAGCCCGTGATCGTAAGATTCAGCTCCTCCCTGACCTCACGGATCAGGGCGTGCTCGGCTGTCTCGCCCACATCAACGAAACCGCCCGGGAGATCCAGCGTGCCGATCTTCGGCTCGCGCGCTCTGCGCGTCATGAGCAGGCGGCCTTGGTCGTCCTCGATCAAGGCCGCGACGGCCGCCGCCTGGTTGATGAAATACTGAAATCCGCATCTGCCGCACACGAAGGGCCGGCCGTCACTGGTGCACAGGCCGTCCGAGCCGCACCTGGGACAGAACCCGAACACATGCCGCGGATGCGTGCTCCCTGTGCTCTCTTCCCTATGACGATGCTGATCCTCCACACTCGCTCCCTGCCTTGAGCACGTTCCTTTTTCCGCTGCAACCAAGTCTTGCCGTGCCGATCAATGGCATGAGTCCGGGGTAAACCCCGGGCGCTTTTCCTCGGCAAGTTTGGACGCGGATCAGATGCCACCCCTTTTTAGTGTGGCGTGATTTCGAGCAGCTCGATCTCGTACACGACTGTCTTGCCTGCAAGCGGGGCATTGGCGTCGACAACGATCGAACCGGGCAGCACATCGATCACTGTGGCGGATATCTCACGGCCTTGGCCATCGACCATCTCGAAGTCCATGCCCACCTGGGGCGCCACCCCTTGGGGGAGTTCGTTCTTGCCGATCCGGAAAACCAGGTCCCCGTCATATGCACCAAACCCCTTTTCCGGCTCGACCACCACAGTCTTTTTCTCTCCGGCAAACATGCCGACCACCGCGTCTTCGAAACCCGGCACCACCTCGTCCCGACCGATGGTAAAGACCAGGGGCGAGACGCCCACCGACGATTCGAAGACCGTGCCGTCTTCTGACCTCCCGGTATAGTTCACCTTGACCGTGTCTCCTCTTTTTGCAGTCTGCACGAACAGGACCTGCTCCTTTCATCGGCTTTATAAGATATATGGCAATCTCCCTGCCGAGAGTCAAAGCCAATCTCAGTCCCTGGCCAGCGGGTCTTTTTCCCTGTCCCGGCTTATGTCTTGTATCCTGAGTCTTCTTGACAATATCATGGATTATCTGTAATGAGGGAATAGTATTTTGTTATTTTATTGAATTCCATCGTATATTGAAGATTTGTCCTGCAACGTTGTGTGCGATGAGATCAAAAAGGAGCGTGTCATGAAAAAAACAATCGTTCTGTCTATTGTTGCGCTTTGTGTGCTGATGGGTCCGGTTTGCTTCGCCTTCCATGTCGAAGTCCTCCAGGTAGGCGACATCACGGTGTTTCAACTGTGCTACAAAGGATTCATCGAGGAACTGGCAAAAAACGACATCGTCGAGGGCAAAAACCTCACCATCAACCGGCACATCATCGAGGCACAAGCCGATGCGGGGTTGTGGAAAAAGGTCGGGATCCTGATGAGGATCAGGAGAGCTGCCTCGGATATCATCCAGGCAAAGCCCGATCTCGTGCTCACCATCGGGACACCGGCCACGAAATACGGCAAGGACAAAATGATCGGCAACGGCATCCCCGTGGTCTTCACCGGGGTGGCCGATCCCCTCGTGGTGGGATGCCCATCGCTGGACCGGCCGGGAAACGGCATCACTGGCTCCACGCTCTACATCGACCCGCACAACGTGATCCAGATAGCACAGCAGGCCCTACCGAACATGAAGAAAATGGGCATGATCCACAGCGACGATGACAACGCCATCGCCTATGCGCAGGAGGCCAAGGAAAAAGCTGCGAAGCTCAATGTTGAATTGATCACCAAAGAGGTGGAAAAATCCGCCGATATCCACACGTTTGCGGAAGAAATGATCGCCCAGGGAGTCGATGCGTTCGGGATCCCCATCGACTCATACTACGATCTCTCCAACGGAAAGGCCACCCGCGACCTGGTGGCTGTCTCGCACGAGACCAGAATACCGATCATCGCCTTTGTGACTCACACCACACTGAAGGGAACCCTGCTGTACGTGGGGTGCAACTTCACGACCGTGGGCGGCCTCGCGGGCAAGAACGCGGTCGAGATCCTCTGCAATCACAAAAAGCCCGAAGAGCTCTCCGTGCTCAGACAAGAAGACATGACCATCCTCGTCGATCCCGAGGTCATCAAGTATCTGGGCGTGGAGATCCCGCTGGGCATACTCCAGCTTGCCGAATCCATCTGAAGCTCAGCCGGCGCGGTCCGGAATGAAGGCAAAAAAGGGCAGCCGACAAATATATCCGTTCCCTTATACGGTCCTTTACTTAATAGGTAAACATGCCCTTTTCGTAGATGGTCTTCTTCTCGCCTGCCTCCAGAAAGGCCACCACTCTCTTATCTTCGGTGTTCACCAGGTCCCAGTGCAGGGCCGAGTCGTTGAAACCGAGCCTCGCCTTCTTTTCCCTGGTGAGCTCGGCGGGATTGCCGTCAAAGGTATCCGAGTACGAGGCGCCCAGGGCGATATGGCAGTTCCCGCTCTTGCCGCCGTAGTTCTCGTCATACAGGGTGTTGGCCATGAACCGGTCGATTTTGGAGAACCGCTTGTCGGTCAGGGAAAACTCGCCGATCTTGTTGGCGCCCTCGTCCATGGTGAGCTGCTTCTGCACGAAATCCCGGCCTTCCTGGGCCTCGACGCTGACCGCAGAGCCGTTGCGGAACTCGAGCCGGATGCCCCGGGCGTAGTTCCCGCTCCGGTAGGTGGGCTGATCGGCGTAATAGACTCCGCTGGTGCCCCTCCAGTCTGGCGAGAGAAAGAGCTCGAAGCTGGGGATGTTGTGCCCTGATATCCCGATCCACTTTCTGAACTCACCGGGAAAGATCTCCAGATCCACGTGCTCGGATTCGACCTTGAAGAACTTCACCTTCAGCGAGTTGAGCCATTTTTTGATGACTTGGGCGTCCTTGTAGATATCCTTCCAGTGGGAGACCGGGTCTCTCCGGTTCAGGAAGCATGCCTTTACAATCTGGTCCGTATATTCCTCCATGGTGAGGCCGGCATGGCGCGCGAGTTCCTCGGTGGGACAGATGCACAGGGTCCATCCGAAGATGCCCTGGGATTCCCTGGCATCAAGGATATCGTTCAGATATTTCCTGGCGACCGCAGCCCTGCCTATCTTTTCCGGATCGACTGCGCTCAGGTGGGTGATGGAACCAGGGGCTCTCAGAGAGATGCTGCCGTTGAGCGCGCTGAAGAGCTCCTGGTCGCCGGGTGCCTTGAACACCAGCTGCTGGTTGTCCGAGAGCCGGTAAAAGTCCTGCTCCATCTTTTCCGTGAGCGACATGCGCTGGATCGTGTTGAACCCCTTGTCCAGCAGGCGCGGGTAAAGAACCTCGGCAAGCGGCAGCGCAGCCTTATCATAACGGATCATGATGAGATCGCCTTTTTTATACCGCTCCACCCTGGCGGTCTGAAGACCCCAGATAAGGACATCGGCGTACCGTTCGAGTTGTGTTGATGTCAGCATACCTTGTCTCCTGTTTAGTCCAAAAAAACGGACACCACCATACTACAAACATCCTCGAATATGCACCTTAAAAAATACGAGAGACCACACAAGACTTTCTTAGCCCGCCGGAAGGCGGCGCAAGGGATCGAGTTCATGTGCGGGGCTGCTGTTCGCCTTCTCCTTCACATCCTCGACATGTTTGCCGGGCGGCTCGGCCCGGGATGGGACCGGTCGCCATAAGAAGTCAGATGACTGCAGGAGCAAGGCGCAGGGTCAGGCCTGCTCCTGTTCCAGTCCGGACGCCTCCCCTTCCTCATGCAGCAGCTTGTGCTCTCCGGCAAGCTCGCGATAGGCGCGGGCGCTCTGACGGTTCTTTTTCGAGCTTTCCGGGCCGAGCTCTCTCTTGACTTCGGCAGGCGAGCCTGCTGCAAACCGGAAGGCGCCGATCACACCTCCCTCCTTCACCAGTGAGCCTGAGGCGACGACGGAGCCGCTCTGCACGTGGGCGTCATTGAGGATGATGGAGCCCATACCGATGAGGCAGTCGTCGCCGATGGTGCACCCATGGAGAACGGCATTGTGCCCGATCGTCACATAGTCTCCAACCACCAGAGGGCTCTCCGGGTCTGCATGCATTGTGACATTGTCCTGGACATTCGTGTTCTTTCCGATGCGGATCTTGGCGCGGTCGGCCCGTATCACCGCTCCGTACCAGATGCTGGCACCTTCTCCGATCTCAACGTCACCGATCACACAGGCTGTTGGTGCGATAAAGACATCTTTGCCGATCTTGGGCTTCTTGCCCCCATATGGTGCAATCATTTCTCCTCCTGTTGTCTTTTTACCACGAATGTAAGATGGTGCTTGAATTCCCGGTTCGGCAAGAAAGTCTTTTCCCGGGTCCCCCACGGGAGAAGGCATGGGTCTCCTCGCAAAAGTCGGCTACGCCACGGTTGACACTTTCTGCCGGAGCACTCTCCAGTCCCAGCAGGGCACGAGAGCGCTCAATTCGTCTTCAACTGATCTTTTCAGCCCTTTTTTTTAAGCAGGGCGACCCGGCCCGGTCTTGATGTATGATACTTCAATGCACTTATCGGGCAACATCAGTCAAGAGAAAGTTCGCGAAGAAATAATTTTCCTTGACCAAGGGCAGCGCACAGCGTCAGAATGGCAAGAACTCCCCCGAGCGGACACGAAGGCGGATTTTCCTTAGGGATTGCAAAACATGGCCTCATCCTCATGAAGGTCCTTAGTCAAAGGCTGCAGGCAGGCTCGCGTTTTCTGCATGCGTCTTAACATCATCCAGATGCCTTTCTGTGGTGCGGTATGCCGAGAGCGGGGGCAGCGCGTCAAAGGGAAAAAAGCCCACATCCGTAGTCTCATCGCTCGGGCGGGCCTCTCCCCCGGTTATCTCGCAGAGAAAAACGATCTTGTAGGCATGGTAGAACTCAAGGTGCTTCGGGGCCCGATTTGAGTCGTACACGCCCACGATCTTTCGGGGCTTCACAACAAACCCGCTCTCTTCCAGGACCTCGCGGGCGACCATCTCGGACGGGACCTCGCCTACGTCCGCCCAGCCTCCCGGCATGGTCCATCGCCCGTCCTTGCGCTCCTTCACGAGAAGTATCCGGCCAGTGCACACCACGGCGCCCCGCACGTCCACCTTGACCGTGGCATATCCGGGCTGGGCCGAAAAGCCTTGCACCAGCGGGCCGGAAGACAGGCCGGTGTGGCATGCAACGATCTCTGCTGCGATCTCGATCATGCGATGGTAGCGCAGGGTATCGTAACCCGACTGACTGTAGGCAAGACCGGTCTGCGACATGGACTGTATCTCCCGGGCCCACTTGAGCCAGAGCGGCGCTTTGGTGTCGTTCATCGCTTCCCCTTATTTAAGATTATCATACAGTGCTTCGGCAGTCCCTCAATGCGGTCCTTTGTTAAGGATGCCGGAGGGTTTTTCCCGGTAACGGAAGAAGATGGACCTTCTTTTAAGGCTTTGTCTCGTCCGGGAAAAACCTGCGAAAGCATTCGGGGCACAGCCCATGGCTGAACGATGCACCGGAGTGCTCTTCCACATACTGCTCCAACTGGTTCCAGTATCCCTTGTCGTCGCGGATTCTCTTGCACCCGGCGCAGATGGGAATGAGCCCGCGCAGGGTCTTGATCTTGCTCATGGCGTCCTGAAGCTCGGTATTGAGCCTTTCACGCTCTTCCTCGATGCGCTTGAGCTCGGTGATGTCCTGCAGCGTCTCGACCGCGGCGATCACCCCGCCCGCATGGTCATAGACCGGTGAGGCGTCGAAGATGAGGTACCGGGGCCTGCCCCCCACATCGGCAAACCATCCCTCTGCATGGAGCCCGCGGGGCAGGAGGATCGAGGACCCGAACACCCGGTAGTGCTCCTGCATGGTCTCCTGCCTGCTGTCTATGATCAGGTCGGAGAGACAGGGCCGCTCACCCGGATAAAAGGGCCGCCAGTGCTCCGAGGTGCCCAGGATCTCCCCCGCCCTGATGCCGGTGAGCTCTTCGCAGGCGATGTTCCAGTAGATCACGCGGTGAGCCCTGTCAATGGCGAACACGGCAACCGCGCAATGCCGGACCATACTCTCGGATATCTCGAGCAGGTTTTCCAGGGTGTGGCCGGCCGGATATCCGCGCGCCGGGTCATCCTGCCGCCGGGTATGCTCTCCCGCCGCCTCCGGCTCTGTTCCGCCGGCGCATTTCTCTTTTTTGTCACGGGAAGTCATGTGGTCTCACTCCTTCTCATTTTTCCATTCCACCGGTTCCACGGACAGGGTGAGCCCTGTCCTGCCCGTCACCCTTATCTCTTGCCCTTTTTCCACGGCATCGGTCCCCTCGCGGATTTCCGCTTTCCAGAGCTCTCCTCTGATCTCGATATATCCGGAAGGATCGAGCCTGTCTCTCGCCACGCCGGACATTCCCACGGGCATACCCGGCTCGCGGCAGGTCCCGGAGTCGTAGGACTTCCAGACAAAGGGGTACAAAGCCATGTCTTTTGCCACCCACAGGACGATCAGGAACCAGAACAGCCATAAGGGAAATGCGATCAGCCAGGCCCTCACAAAGAGCAGGGCCGTGACGAACACGAAGAGGCCGAGGATCTGCAGAGCCGTGTATCGGAGTATCACCCTGCCCTTCATGCACGTCTCTTTCATCGGCATGTCCTCAGGGCTCTTTTGTCTGGAACAGCTCGAGCATTTTTTCTTCATACCAGGCGGCGCCGAGCAGGTTTGAGAGAAAACCGTTGTGGCCGCCATAATCATGGATAATGAGCTTTCCGTGAGGGGCAAGGCGCAGCCCGAAAAAATCGTCGGCCGGTATGGCCGGGTCGTCCCGCGATATGAGGATGGTCGCGGGCGCCGGGGCCTCTTCAAGGACCGGCCCGGTGATGGTGTATTCGCGAAAATACTCCTCCGAGCTTGCATAGATGCCCGAAACCCTGATGAGCGCCTCGGTGAGGCCGCGGACGCTCCGGTCCCCGGCACAAACCTGAGCGTGTAATATCCGGATGCAGCCTTCTGCCGGTCCCGGCACGGGTCCGGGTGTGCGACGTCCGGATGCGGCTGTCCGGAGGTCTGCAGGGATACAGGCGTGCGGCACCCGGCCCAGGCTCATACCCCGAGTCTCCTGCACCCTGCTACACCATGAGATTGAGCGGCTCGATATACGCGGGGTCTTCGGTGTCCATGGCCTCGATGATGTGCTTGTGCAGCCGCAGCTTGTGCTGTTCGAAAATGGTCCGGCCCTTGCGGTAGGTCTTTGCATAGGCAAGGCTCTCGCGCATGAGCTCGTCTGCATCCGCGCAGGCCTTTATGACCACGTGGTGCTCTTCGAGCTCCTTGGCCCCTACCCGCCTCCCGCTGAACACCAGTTCTTCGAGCTTATAGTAGGGAATCGCCTTCCGCAGTATCTGGAGCATGGCGGGAAGGAAGGGGATGTTCACGTCCACCTCGGGAAAGCAGAAATAACCCCGGTCAGCCTTCATGAAGCGGTAGTCACAGGTGCAGGCCAGAATGCTGCCGTTGCCGAATGTGTGCCCGTTCATGGCGGCGATGACGGGCATGGGAAGGAGGAGTATCCGTTTGAACACGCTGTTCATGTCGTACATAAACTTTTTTATGGACGCGAAGTCCTTGTTCTGCATGGCGCCGGTGATCCACACCAGGTCGATGCCCTGGGACCAGCTCTTGGAATCGCTCGAGGTGAGCACCACCGAGAAGATCTCAGGGTCTTTTTCGATCTCGCCCAGCACGCCGAGCATTCCTGCCGCAAAATCCGGATTGTGTCGGTTCTCGGTGTTGGTCATGGTAACGACGGCAACGGATTCATCTTTTTTCCATTCAACGACAGCCATGATATCCTCCTCTTTCATGATTTATGCTGATCCATTTTCTTTTCCTTAACACAGATCGCCCGAAAAATGCAGAGAAGAATCGCAGCCATACCTTCAGATCCGGCTCCTCGCCCGTTGCCCGGTCAACAGGAGCACAAATTACCCTGTAAATTATTGACACTCCCCTGCCCATTTGTTACAAGTGCTGCGGACTTTGATTCTACCTAGCAGGAGGATGTTGTCGTGAAAGTACTCGTAAGTGATAAATTATCTGAAAAGGGCATTGAAATTCTCAAAAACGGCGGCCTCGATGTCGATGTCAAGACCGGCCTCAAGCCGGAAGAGCTGGTGAAGATCATCGTCGAATACGACGGCTTGGTCGTTCGCTCCGCCACCAAGGCGACCCAGGAGATCATTTCAGCCGGCAAAAAGCTCAAGGTCATCGGCCGGGCAGGGGCGGGCGTGGACAACATCGACATTTCCGCGGCCAGCAAGCAGGGCATCGTGGTCATGAACACGCCGGGCGGCAACACCGTGACCACAGGCGAGCACGCCATCGCCATGATGATGGCCCTGACACGTAATATCCCGCAGGCCAACATGCTCATGAAGCAGTCGAAGTGGGAGAAGAAGGCCCTGGAGGGCCAGGAGGTCTTCAACAAGACCATCGGGATCATCGGGCTCGGCAGGGTCGGCTCGGTGGTGGCGTCGCGCGCGCTGGGTCTGAAGATGAACGTTCTGGTCTACGATCCCTTCATCACCCAGGAGCTGGCCGAGCAGCAGGGCTACGAGCTGGTGGTGAGCCTGGACGAACTCTACGCCCGGTCCGATTACATCACGGTGCATACGCCCAAGTCCAAGGAGACCATCGGGCTGGTCAACAAGGACGCCTTCGCCAAGATGAAGGACGGTGTCATGATCATCAACTGCGCCCGGGGCGGCATCATCAACGAAAAGGATCTCCTCGATGCGCTCGACTCGGGCAAGGTGGCGGGTGCCGCGGTCGACGTGTACGAAAAGGAACCGCCGGAAAACTGGTCCCTGGCGATGCATCCCAAGGTGGTCAGCACGCCCCACCTGGGTGCCTCCACCCACGAGGCCCAGGAGAACGTGGCGCTCGCTATTGCCGAGCAGATGGTTGACTATCTCAAGAGCGGCCTCATCCGAAACGCTGTCAACGCCCCGTCGGTGGCGCCTGAGATGCTCCCCAAGGTTGAGCCCTATATCGAGCTCTCAGAAAAGATGGGGACCTTCTTCGGCCAGATCATCGGACAGGTCATCTCCGACCGGCTGAAAAAGGTGAGCTTCACCTACACGGGCGATGCGGCTACCGTGGACACCAGGCCGATCACCATCGCAGGGCTCAAGGGCCTTCTCTCTATCGTCACCGACGAGGTCAACTATGTCAATGCGCCTGTCCTGCTCAAAGAACGCGGTATCGACCTGGAGGAGACCCAGACGAGCAAAGAGGCGGTCTACACCAATACCATCCAGATCAGCCTGGAATTCGATTCCGGCACCCGGACCCTGGAGGGGTCGGTCTTCAATCCGGGAGACTTAAGGATCGTCAGCATCGACAACTACTCCATCGAGGCCATCCCGGAAGGCTACATGCTGGTTATCTACAACAAGGACCTGCCGGGCACCGTAGGCAGGATCGCGACAATCATCGGCGAAAGCAACGTCAACATCGCACGGCTCTTCCTCGGCCGTGACAGGCAGCAGGGAACGGCGATCATCATCATCAATCTGGACACCGAGGCCCCACGGGACGTTATTGAGAAGATCGCGCAATTTCCCAACGCCCTGTCGGTGCAGGAGGTCGAAGTCTAACCAAGGAACCAAGAACAGGAGAGCTCGATTATGTCAAACGTGGTCATTGTAGGCACCCAGTGGGGTGACGAAGGCAAAGGCAAGGTAGTGGACCTCCTCACCGAGCAATCGGACCTGATCATCCGGTTTCAGGGGGGTAACAATGCCGGCCACACCCTGGTGGTGGGCGACAGGAAGGTCATCCTTCATCTTATTCCCTCCGGTATCCTGCACAAGGACAAACTCTGCGTCATCGGGTCAGGGCTGGTTATCGACCCGGAAATCCTTCTGGATGAAATCGCGGCCCTGAGGGAAAAGGGCTATGTGGTCACCACGGACACTGTTGCCATCAGCGACCGCGCCCACGTGATCATGCCCTATCACAAGATCATCGACCATGCGCGGGAGACCACCCAGAAGATCGGCACCACAGGCAGGGGCATCGGTCCGGCCTACGAAGACAAGGCCCACCGGACGGGCATCAGGATGATCGATCTGGTGCATCCGGACCTTCTCCGGAAAAAAATCGACGCAGTCTTCGACGAGAAACAGGAGTATCTCTCCTGCATCCTCAAGGTCAAAGCCCCTGACAAGCAGGAGATGATCGAGAGGTTTCAGGCCATGGGCGAGAAGCTGAAGCCTTTTGTCACCGACACCTCGATGCTCGTGCACCGGTTCATCAGCCAGGGCAAAAACCTCCTGTTCGAAGGGGCCCAGGGGGCCAACCTGGACATGGACCACGGTACCTACCCCTTTGTCACCTCGTCCAACACCATTGCCGGTCAGGCGTGCGTGGGCACAGGGGTCGGCCCCACCATGATCGATTCGGTACTGGGTATTTGCAAGGCCTATACCACCCGGGTGGGCGGAGGTCCCTTCCCTACCGAGCTGGACGATGAGGTCGGCGAAAAGCTCAGGGCCTTCGGCGGGGAGTATGGCGCAACCACGGGCAGGCCCCGCAGGTGCGGCTGGCTCGACCTTGTGGGGTTGAGAAACTCGATCAGGCTCTCGGGCATCTCCCATCTCGCGATCACCAAGCTCGACGTGCTCTCCGGGTTTGAGACTATCAAGGTGGCGACCGCCTACCGGTCCGGCGAAACCCTCATAGAGAGCATGCCGGCCGACCTGGAGATGTATCCGGGCCTGGACATGGTCTATGACGAGCTTCCGGGCTGGGAGGAAAACATATCGTCCGTGCGCTCGTTCGACAGGTTGCCCGCGAACTGCAAGGCGTATATCTCCTACATAGAGAAAAGCCTCGGGGTAAAAGCAGCGGTCGTGTCGGTGGGCCCGAAGCGTGAGGAAACGATCATCAGGGAAGACCTGTTCAGATAAGAGTCTTCTTACTACAAAGAGCTCTGTTCAAGGCCCCGGACCGGGGCCTTCTTTATTACCCTCAGGAATGTCCGGTGCTTGAGCAGCCTCCGCAGCTGCTTGCGCTGCACGACCCGCAGTTCGACGTGCCGGAGGCCGGGCGCGAGATCTTCTTTTTTACATTGCTGCCGCCGCACTTCGGGCAGTCAGGGGGATTCTGGGCGGAAATCGGCATAAGCCGCTCGAATTCTCCACCGCAATCCTTGCACTGGTATTCGTAGATGGGCATTCGTTTCTCCTTCTTCCTTGGTCGTCCCTTTGTCGTACTACTAATGCCTGTCAGGTGAAAAGTCAATGAGGCGCCGCCAGGTTTGCCCTGGCCGGATAGTGTAAGACCGTCTTCATACGATCCAATGAATCGGCGGCCTTCCGGGCGTTGGTGCCGGAGGCTTTATCAAATGGATGCTGCGATCATTGCCACAGTTTTAAAAGACCGAGATTATTCTCTCTCTCATTGACAAGCCGGTTATCTCCCTTTAGTCTGGACCAAGGAGGAGGACTTACATGAGCACATCATATAATTTTTACAAGGTAGAGAAAAAAGACAATGTCGCATGGGTCTTTCTGAACAGGCCGGAAAAGAAAAACGCCATGGGCCCCGATGCCTGGAGGGAGATCATCCCCATTTTCGCTGACATCGAAGCCGACGACGAGATCAGGGTTGCGGTCATTGCCGGAGAGGGCAAAGATTTCTCGGCGGGCATCGACCTCATGGGCATGGCTCCCATGATCCCGACCCTGAAAAATTGGGATATGAGCGCCAAGGCCACGGTCAAGCTCTTCCACGACATCTTTCCCCTGCAGGATTCCATGACCTGCGTGGAGAAGTGCTCCAAGCCCGTGATCTGCGCGTTTCACGGGTTCTGTATCGGGGCAGCCCTTGACCTGGGCTCGGCCTGCGATATCCGCCTGGCATCGGAAGACGCCCGGATATCCCTGCGTGAGGCGGCCGTGGCCATTATCGCGGACGTGGGTGTACTCCAGCGGCTCCCCCATATCGTTGGCCAGGGCGTGGCCCGGGAGATGGCCTTCACAGCAAAATACATCACGGCCCGCCGGGCCCTTCAGGTGAACCTGGTCAACGAAGTCTACCCGGACAAAGAGGCCCTGCTCAAGGGAGCGGCCGACCTTGCCGCGGAGATCGCGGCTCAGGCTCCCCTGGCGGTCCAGGGAGCCAAGGATGTCTTGAACTACTGCCGAGGCAAGAGCATCGCCGACGGCCTTGAATACGTCGCGGCCCGAAGCGCTATGATCCTGCCCTCTGAAGACCTCGCCGAGACCATGGCGGCCTTCATGGAAAAACGTCCCCCCAAATACAAAGGCAAATAAAGCTCAAAAGAAATCAGGGGCGGGTTCAGATCAGCTCGCTAATCTGGACCCGTTCTCGTTTTCCTAATTTCCCCACCCCCGAATTTCCCAGTCCTAAAGTTTCTTAAGGGTTTTTTCCGATGAAGAGCATACATGGAAAAGAGACGAACCAAACGGCAGAAGACCCCATCATGGGGCGAGCTCTTTGTGAATGCGAAGATCAACGGCCACTCTCTCAGACTTCCTGTCTTGGACATCTCCATCGGCGGGATAGGAGTGCTGGTGACCGACGGGTTCTCGCTGCTGCAGGAGGGAACAGAGGTACATATCGAAACCCTTGAGAAGCAGGAAACCGTGATCGCCACCGATATCCACGGCCGGATCGCCTATCTTGGCCCGGGTGTTCCCACTCGCGCGGGGATCGATTTCTCGCCTGCAGAAACCCCGATCGAGGCCTACGCAAAGCTCCGCAGCACCAGGGGTGATACAGGCATGCTCGTCACGGACAAAGAAGAGATCCTGCGCATCTTCAACGAGGTCAAGCGCTGGTCGCGCGGGTTCGGCGACATGCTCATGATCTACCGGCAAAAGGCCATCCCTGTGGAGTTCTTCTACCTCAGGCCCCAGATCGACAACATGGTGTTGCGGATCGTGCGGATCTCGGAGTTCAGGCTTCCCTTTCAGCCCCAGGTGGGCACGATCTATCCTTTCTATCTCTTCAAGGGCGTCAATGTCATGCTCTTTCACGCTAAGGTGCAGGATATCATCAAAAACATCATGGAGACCAGCTGGCCTGAGACAATGCAGCATGTCAGCAGGCGCAGCGTGCTGAGATATTTCGTCACGGGCCAGGAACCCCTGACCGCCACCATCGTGCACCCCATCAGCCTGGAAAAGATCGAGGCCATTGTGTGGGACATCAGCATCGAGGGGATGGGGATCCAGATCCTCGATGAGGAGAAAACCCCTCTCATCGAGGGCATGAACCTGCCCGAGGTCAGAATCGGCCTGCCCACAGGCGACGTCACAGCCACGGGCATCGTCCGTTCGGTCAGATGCGAGAAGGTACTCGACAAGACCCAGGTAGGCATTGAGTTTGTCGGCGGGTCAAAGCACTACCGCGACAAGATCCTGGGCTATATCCTCGACAAGGACTTCCCGTCGGAGACGCTCATCTCCTAGAAAATCCAGGGGGCTCAACTGTGGCGCCAGGACTGCTTTACACCCGGTAATACTCCCGGTACCAGCGCACGAAATGACCGATGCCCTCTTCCACCGTGATACGAGGCCGGAAGCCCACAGCGTCTTCCAGGTCCTGAGCGTCGGCGCAAGTGGCCACCACGTCGCCCTTCTGCAGGGGCAGCATGTTTTTTAGGGCCTCTTTGCCGAGCGCCTTCTCCAGCACGCCGATAAAGTCCATGAGCCGCACCGGGCGCGAGCCCCCGATGTTGTAGATCCGGTAGGGCGCATAGCTCGTGCCCGGGTCGGGGCTGCCGCCGTCCCAGGACGAATCGGGCTTGGGCTTTATGCGCATCACCCGCACCAGGGCCTCGACGATGTCGTCGACATAGGTGAAGTCGCGCTCCATATTGCCGTGGTTGTAGATATCGATAGCCGAGTCTTCGAGTATGGCCTTGGTGAACTTGAACAGGGCCATGTCCGGCCTGCCCCAGGGGCCATAGACGGTGAAAAAGCGCAGGCCCGTACAGGGCAGCCCGTAGAGGCTGGCATAGGTGTGGGCCATGAGCTCGTTGGCCTTTTTCGTGGCCGCATAGAGCGATACCGGGTGGTCCACGTTATGATGCACGGAAAAGGGCATCTTTGTATTTGCACCGTAGACCGACGACGACGAGGCGAACACCAGGTGAGGAACACTCACAGCCCTGCAGCCTTCAAGGACGTTCATGAAGCCTGTGAGGTTTGAGTCGACATAGACATAGGGGTTTTCCAGGCTGTAGCGCACGCCCGCCTGGGCGGCCAGGTGGACCACCGCGTCGAACTCGTGCTCGCGGAATATGGCCTCCATGCCCTGCCGGTTGACCAGGTCGGTCCTCTGGAAGGCAAAGCCGGGGGTCTTCTCCAGTATACTCAGCCGGTCAGTTTTCAGCCGCGGGTCATAATAGGGATTGAGATTGTCGATCCCGAACACCCGGCCGCCCTCTTCCAAGAGCCTCCGGATGAGATGAAACCCGATGAAACCGGCTGCGCCGGTCACGAACACCTGCATGTTTTTCCTCCCCTTATGCCGGAATATTACTCAATGCTTTTCAATACCATCAAAAGGTGATCTCGGCCACGGAATAGATGTCGGGCACGGCAGTCACCCCGGGGACCGAAGCCTCTGAGCCCACCAGGACTGCCTTCATTCCCATGTCTCGGGCCGTGAGGATGTTCGGCAGCCGGTCATCCACAAGGACACAGTCGCGAGGGCTCACGCCGTAGAGCTCAAGGAGCTTCCGGTAGGGATAGGTCCGGGGCTTGGGAACATAGTCCATGAACTCGATGGTGAAAAGATCGCCCAGCAGATCGAGAACGCCCAGAGACCCGAGCACCCGCCTGACATAGCCCGTCGACCCGTTGGAGAACACGACCATGTCCTGCTCAAAGCCCGAGATGATTTCTCTGAGCCGCTCGTCAGCGCATAGGAGTTCTTCCACCGGCACGTCGTGGACCTTGTCCAGGTAGTGATCCGGGTCGACGCCGTGGTGCCTCATGAGCCCGCCCAGGGTGGAACCGTAGATGTCGATATACCGATTCCTGAGCGCCCGCGTCTCCTTGATGCCTATGCCGCACCACGACATGACATACTCGTCGATTTTGCCGGTCACCAGGTTGAAGGGCCCCGCGCCCTTGGGATACAGAGTATCGTCCACATCCAGAAGGATCATTTTCACGTATGTCTCCTCCTTGCGTCTTCCTTTGCATGAGGTCAGGTCTCAGCATCTGACACTCACCCGAAATCCAGCGAAACCAAATCCAGGGGCCAGGCGTTGAGACCTGACCCCGTCCTGATCTCACTCATCTTCGAATATCTCGAGCCGGTCCTTTTTCCGCTCGATTCCCAGGAGCCGGTACCCCTTGGCGCATACCTGCCTGCCCCGGGGCGTGCGCTTGAGATAGCCGCTCTGGATCAGGTAGGGCTCGTACATGTCCTCGATGGTATCCTTGTCCTCGCCAAGCGATGCGGCCAGCGACTCGATGCCCACCGGACCTCCGGAAAACGACTCGACCATGGTGACGATGATCTTCCGGTCCATCCGGTCGAGCCCGGTCTTGTCGATATCCAGCCGGGAAAGGGCCGTGTCAGCGATCTCCCGGGTCACGGTGCCGTCTCCCAGCACGTCGGCAAAGTCACGCACCCTGCGCAGAAGCCGGTTGGCGATCCGGGGGGTGCCTCGCGACCTGCGGGCGATCTCTTCCAGGCCCTTTCCGTCGGCCGGTACCTCGAGGATCCTGGCCGTGCGCTTGAGGATCGTGCACAGCTCGCTTTCGCTATAGAACTCCAGGTGTCCGATGATGCCGAACCGGTCGCGCAGCGGCGAGGTGATCATCCCGGCCCGGGTGGTGGCCGCCACCAGGGTGAAGGGGTTGAGGTCGATCCGGATCGACCGCGCCGACGGCCCCTGACCGATGATGATGTCCAGCTTGAAGTCTTCCATGGCAGGATAGAGTATCTCCTCGGCCGCTTTGCCGAGCCGGTGGATCTCGTCGATGAACAGGACGTCGCCCTCTTCCAGGTTGGTGAGGATCGCGGCCAGGTCGCCTGACTTCTCGATGGCCGGGCCGCTCGTGATCCGCAAGCCCGCGTTTTTTTCATGGGCAATGATGTGGGCGAGCGTGGTCTTGCCCAGGCCGGGCGGGCCGTAGAACAGGCAGTGATCCAGCGCCTCTCCCCGGGTGTTGGCCGCCTTGATAAAGATCTCCAGGTTCTCCTTCAGGGCGTCCTGCCCCACATATTCTCTGAGACTCCGGGGCCTGATTGTGGCCTCGAAATCAGTCTCTTCGCGATCTGTTCTGATGCCGGTCAGTTCTTCTCTCATCAAAGCTCTTCTCTTTTTACGACTCTTTTCGTGTCGCGGTTCTTCTCCCCTCCGCGCTGTCCCGGTCTAAAGCGAACAGGCTCTTCCATGAACCCCTCACCGGATCAGCTCTTTGAGCGCGCTGCGGATAAGATCTTCAACGTTGTCGGCCTTGACGCCTCCCACTGCCCGGCGCGCCTGCGATTCTGCATAGCCGAGCGAGACGAGCGCGGCTACGGCGTCTCCCGTGATATCCGCGTGCGGCGCGGCCCTGCCCGGGCCGTACTTCTTCACGATGCGCTCTTTGAGCTCGAGCACGATGCGCTGGGCGCTCTTTTTGCCGATGCCTGGCAGGCTGCTTAAATATCCGATGTTTTCGCTCACCACCTCTTCCAGGAAGCGGCTGGGCTCGACCCCGGACACAATGTTCAGGGCCGTCTTAGGCCCCACCCCGGATACGCCCAGCAGAAGCGAGAAGATCTCTTTCTGCCTGAGGTCGGTAAAGCCGTAGAGCTCGATCGCATCCTGGCGGACAATCATCTGGGTGTAGAAGGTGCGTTCCTCGCCGCGCGAAAACTGCTGCCCGGGCACTAAAGGCACGCGAAGCTGATATCCCACGCCCCCCACCAGCACAGTGATCTCCGGGCCCGTACTCTGCGCCACTTCGCCCTTGAGCATGCCGATCATCGGGCGAGCTCCCTCATGCGCCGGGACGAGGAGTGGCAGAGCCCGATGGCGAGCGCGTCGGTAGCGTCGTTCGGGAGCGCCGAATCCCTGGGAATACGCAAAACAGACATAATCATGGCTGCGATCTGCTCCTTGCCGGCCCTGCCGTATCCGCAGGTGGCCTTCTTTACCTCGGTGGGGGTGTATTCGAAGACCGGGATATCCAGCAGGCTCGCGGCGAGAATGATGGCTCCCCGCGCCTGGCCCAGCTTGAAGGCCGACTGGATGTTGAGCGCGTGGAAGGTGGCCTCCACGGCTATTTCAATGGGTTGGTACCTCTGGAAGATTTCGGTTGCCTTCACAAAGATCTCTTTGAGCCGCGAGTCCAAGCCCTCGGCCCTGGGCCTGATGACCCCGTGCGCGACATAGGTGAGCGACCCGCGGGACACATTGCCGATCTCGAGCACTCCATAGCCCGTGGCGCGCGTTCCGGGATCGATGCCGCAGATGATCATGATCCTTGCATCTGGGCCATCTCTTCGTCCGAGATATCGAAGTTTGAAGAAATGGACTGGACATCGTCCAGTTCTTCGAGCGCATCCAGCAGCTTGAGGGTCTGCTGGGCCTGCTTGCCCGTGAGCGTCACGTTTGTCTGGGGAATCATCTGCACTTCAAGCTGGCTGTATTTGATGTCCTTGCCTTCAAGCGCCTCTCTGAGCGTTTCGATCTCATCGGGTGCGATCACGATCTCAAACTCGTTTCCCTCGTCAGAGATGTCTTCGGCCCCGATCTCAAGCGCCAGGTCATAGAGCATCTCTTCATCCACCGCATCCTTGGGAACGGCGGCAAAGCCCTTTTTGTCGAACATCCAGCTCACACAGCCTGTCTCGCCTAGATTGCCGTTATATTTGGAGAAGAGGTGCCGTATATCGGCCACTGCCCGGTTTTTATTGTCTGTGAGCACGTTAACGAGCACTGCCACACCGCCGGGACCGTATCCTTCGTATGATGTCTCTTCAAGGTTGAACCCTTCGAGCTCGCCGGTGCCCTTCTTGATGGCACGGTCGATGTTGTCCTTGGGCATATTGGCGGTCTTGGCCGTGGCCACCGCTGACCTCAGGCGGGAATTCCCCTCGATGTCGCCGCCTCCCATGCGAGCCGCCACCGTGATCTCCTTGATAAGCTTGCTGAACAGCTTGCCGCGCTTTGCATCGGCAGCGCCCTTTTTATGTTTGATCGTGCTCCACTTATTGTGGCCGGACATACGCTCCCTCCTTTTCCGCTACGCCTTGATGTGTACCATAAGAGTATGCAGAGTGGCAAGTTTGCCCACCAATCTGCACTCCTCCCGTTGCGAACCATATATTATCGCTTTGCATGAAAATCAACTGATAGATATAGGGGGGCAGGTCTCAACATCTGACATTTCGAGTTTTTTCAGCACTTTTCTCTAGTGACCACTCCGGCCGGGCGCGTAGCGCGCCGGTTGGAGTGGCTGGTTATGCCTTTTCTTCTGCCTGCTTTTGAATGAGAGC